>JAACDB010000071.1 GCA_009937095.1 Verrucomicrobiota bacterium | reverse complement strand
GGCAGGAGGATGCCGGGTTTATCGCCACCCGGGGGCATACCTGCGTTGATGAGTGCGAAGAGGAGGCTGTGGTTAACGATGACGCAGTTTGCGCTTTGGAGTTGTTGACGGGCGCGTTGGTAGAAACAGGAGGCGGGGTCGCAGTTTTTACGGGAACAGGTGGAACTGTCGGCGTTGACGGCATCCCAGACGTTAGGGAGGGGTTGGGGCGAGAGTTCCTGCACGACTCCGTTGGTGCTTTCCGTAGACCATTTGGCGAGGCGGATGAGGTCGTTTTTTTCGTCGTTGGGGAAGAGGTCGGCTTGACCGCTCTGGGCGTCCTTAAGGGCGTTCTTGAGACGGGTGGTGCAGCAGTAGTTACCCCGTCCGACCATAAGGGCGGTTTTAAAGGTGGCGTAGGTATTGAGTTCGGGGACGGCTTTAAAGAGGGTGTGGCAGATTTTGAGATCCTTGCTGCGGATTTGTTCCTGAAGGGAGATAGTATGGCTGGAAATAACGCAGGGTCGCTCGGTGGTAACCGCATGAATGAGGCCCGGGATGAGGTAGGCGAGGCTTTTGCCCACTCCCGTGCCCGCCTCGAAGAGGAGTGGTTTGCCGGACTCCAGGGAATCGGCGACCGCGAGGGCCATGGCGTATTGCTGGGGGCGGTGGTCGAGCTTGAGGACGGTTTGGAGGTGCCCGCCTTCTTTGAAGATAGCCTCAACGAGTGGCATGAGGTAACCCGCGATGGGGGCGCTGCCGCTGTTTTCGATAAGACCGATCATAGCTCTATAGAGGAACACTAAATGGGGTCTTTGAAAAGCGCAGAGGGAATTCTTTTTATTTGGGTCTTGGGCTTTGGGAACAGGTGGATAGGGTGAGTTGCAAGATGATAACGAGGCGAGAGACAGGCGGTAGGGCTTGCTGGAAGGAACGGCTCTTGAATTTTTTACAGGGGCGGGCGGTGCACGAGCACAGTCATGCGAGTGAGGACTGGCGGGTTCTGGGGGGCTTGGCTGTGCTTTGTGGTTTGTTGGGGTTTTTGGCGTGGTCGCTGGAATCGTTTGCGGGGGTATCGGGTGCTTGGTTGGTGGCCTTGTATGTGGTCGCCATGCTGGCGGGCGGTTGGGATGCCTTGGTGGACGTGCGGGCGAGTTTGCCGAAGGGGGAACTGGATATTCATTTCCTCATGGTGGCGGTGGCTTTGGGAGCGGCTTCCATTGGGGCGTGGAACGAGGGGGTGCTCCTGCTGTTCCTTTTTTCGCTTTCCGGTGCGCTGGAAGCCTTTGCTTTTGACCGCACACGGAAGGAAATCGACAGTTTATTTAAGGACGCGCCCAAGGTGGCATGGGTCCGCGACGGGGCGGGAAATTTTGTGGAGGTTCCGGTGGAATCGGTCGCGCCAGGGGATGTCATTCAAATCAAGCCCGGGGCGATTTTTCCGGTGGACGCGGAGGTACTCACCGGAGAGAGCGCGGCAGATGAATCGACTTTGACGGGCGAGGCGCATCCCGTGGCAAAGCAGGCAGGGGACACGCTTTATAGTGGGACTTTGAATTTATGGGGGACGGTGGAGGCGCGGGTTTTGCGAGCGGTGAATGAAAGCGCACAGCAGAAGGTGGTGCAGCTGATTCAGAAGGCGCAGCATTTGAAGGCTTCGAGTCAACGGTTCACCGATCGTTTCGGAACGGGTTATACCCTCTTGGTGTTGGTGGCGACTTTGCTGATGTTTTTTGTCTGGTGGTTGGGCTTTGGGATTGCGGCGTTTGAAAATGCCGAGGGGACGCGCTCGGCGTTTTACCGAGCGATGACCTTGCTGGTGGTGGCGAGTCCCTGTGCCCTGGTGCTTTCCATTCCCTCCGCGATTTTGGCGGCCATTGCCTGGGGTGCCCGGCAGGGGATTCTATTTCGGGGCGGGGTGGCCATTGAAAAATTGGTGGAGGTAGACTTAGTGTGTTTCGACAAGACCGGCACTTTGACAACCGGTGAGATGTCGGTGGCCCGCATTGAAAGTTTCCCGCCCGGTTGGGAAGCGGAGGCGGCGCGATTGGCGTATTCGCTGGAAGCGCAGGGATCCCACCCCATCGGGCAGGCCATTCAACGCTACGGTGCCGAGCAGGGCTTTGAAGTGGAAACGATTGAAGGTTTTCGCGCCATGAGCGGGATGGGCGTGGAGGGTCGCACCGGGATGACGACCTGTGTGTTGGGGCGGCGGGAGTTGATGCTTGAAGGACCGATGGCCGAGCGGGTACGAGCGGTACCCGAACCGCCGTCGGAATATGTAGAGAATTGGATTTGCAGCGGTGATTTGGTGGCGCGGATTTTATTGCGGGATACCATTCGGGAGGAATCGCGGGGGATTTTAGCGAGTTTGCGGGAGCTGGGGATTCGGACGGTCATGCTTACGGGGGATCGCAAGGGGACCGCAGCGGCAGTGGGGGCGGCGCTGGGTATTGAAGAAGTGCAGGCCGAGTTGCGTCCGGAAGACAAGGTGGCGCAGATTGAATCGTATTCGAATAATGGATACAAGGTAGCGATGTTGGGCGACGGCGTGAATGACGCCCCCAGTTTGGCGGCGGCTTATGTTTCTGTGGCAATGGGTATTCGAGGGAGTGACGCTGCCCTCGAGCAAAGCGAGGTGGTTTTGATGCGCGACCGGATTGACAACTTTTTGGCGGCGCGGTCCTTGAGTGAACAGGCGACGCGGGTGATTCGTCAGAATGTGACCATTGCGCTTGGAACGGTTGTGGTGATGACCTTGGCGGCGGCGGGCGGCATGATTCCCCTGAGTGTGGGGGTCGTGGCGCACGAGGGGAGTTCCGCGCTGGTCTGTTTGAACAGCTTGCGCTTGTTGTTTCTGCGGTCTGGGCAGTGATGACCGGGTCGGGGCATACTTTTTGCGTTTGCCATTCTGCGCCTCTACGGCAAAGACCTTTGTGGAAACATGACACAAGCGAACAATCAACACGAAGGCACGCACGACCTCTTTGCGGTGCGCAAGCAGAAGCTCGAACAGTTACAGGCGGAGGGGCGCAATCCCTTTGCGGCGAATTGCGAGCAGAGCCACACCACTGAAGCGGCGCTGGCAGCTTACGTGGAGGACGCCGAGGACGAGGCGCAACCCTTGGTCAAAGTGGCGGGGCGGATTGTGGTCTTTCGCGTAATGGGTAAGGCCAGTTTTATCAAGATTCAGGATCGGGCGGGACAGATCCAAGCCTACGTAACGCGGGATGAATTGCCCGAGGGCGAATACAATACCTATTTCAAAAAACTCGACCTCGGTGACATTATCGGGGTAGAGGGGCGCCTCTTCAAAACCAAGACCGGGGAAATCACGGTGCGGGCGAGTGCTTACACCTTGGTTTCGAAAGCGCTGCGTCCCCTGCCGGAAAAATGGGCCGGGCTTTCCGATGACGAGAAAATTTACCGTCAGCGTTATCTTGATTTGATCGTTAATGCGGACTCACGCCAGCGCTTCAAGCAACGGGCGGGCATCATCAAGGCTATGCGCGAATACCTTTGGGAGCGCGACTTCACCGAGGTGGAAACACCGGTATTGCAAGGCGTGGCAGGCGGCGCGGCAGCGCGTCCTTTTGAAACACATTTCAACGCGCTCGACTGCACTTTCTATATGCGGATCGCGTTGGAGTTATATTTAAAGCGGCTCTTGGTGGGCGGCGAGGAACGGGTCTTTGAGATTGGGCGGGTCTTTCGCAACGAGGGGCTTTCGCGCCGTCACAATCCCGAGTTCACCATGCTGGAACTCTACGAGGCCTACACCGATTTTCGTGGGATGATGACCCTCACGCAGGGCTTGATCCAACACGTCGCGCAAAGCGTGATCGGAAGCCTTGAAATCGCGCGTCCCGATGGCACGGTGATCCATCTTGCCGGTGAATGGCGCGAGGCAAAGTACAAGGATTTGATTGTGGAGGCGACCGGCGATGCCGATTGGTTCAGCCACAGTAGAGAGGTGAAGCTTGAAAAAGCCCGCGCCATGGAGATCGAGGTGGACGGCGAACTCGAGGATTACGAAATCACGAACAACGTCTTTGAAAAGCTCATCGAACCCACGCTCATTCAGCCAACTTTCGTAACCCACATTCCCCGCGAGTTATGTCCGCTTGCCAAAATTACGGAAGGTGATCCCAGTACGATTGATGTCTTTGAATTGTGCATCAACGGGCAGGAAATCGCGCCGGCATACTCTGAGCAAAACGACCCCGTTATCCAAAAGCAGATGTTCCTCGAACAAGTGGGCGAGGAGGTTCAGGATATGGACACCGATTTCATTACTGCCTTGGAACACGGCATGCCGCCGGCGGGTGGTATGGGTCTCGGTATCGACCGTCTTGTGATTCTCCTTACCGGCGCGGAAAGTATTCGCGACACCATTCTTTTCCCGAGTTTGCGTCCCGTTGCGCAGGGAAGTGCGGAGCCCGGTTCGGAACCGGAGGCAGATGCCTAAAGCAAATTAGTGGGGAGGGCATCCGGTGGATCGACCGGAGTCTCGGCGTCTGCGGTGTTTTGCGGCGGGGTCGCGGCGGTCGCTTGCAATCCGGTAACCGCGCATTCCAGCGCGGCGTGATTGAAACTTTCGCCGCCGATTTCTGCTTCGAGCAGGAGTGCGGCGATGGAAGCGGCGGTTTGCCATGCCTTGCGAGCGTCATAGCCCTGACCTTCAGCGAGACCGCTTGTAAGTTCCTGCCAGAATTGATTCCAGTCGGCATTAAAGCGTGTGGTGAGGGGATTGTTGACGGCCTTGCGCCAACGGAGGAGTGCCTTGCTGGCGGGTTTTTCTGCGAGGCTTTGCCGCAAGGTTGCCAAGACCTCCCGGAGGGCTTGCAGGGGTTCGCGCCTGGCGTCGACAAGCAGGGAAGCGGGCTCGGGGAGCCATTCGATCTCGCGGGCAGCCTGTTCGAGGAGGCCGTCGAGGTCTTTGAAATACCGATAGATGAGGACCTTGTCCGCGCCGGCGCGTTTGGCGATGGCATTGATACCCAATTCATCACAACCCTTTTCGCTCAAATGGGCGACCACGGCATCGACAAATTTACTTTCAGTACGGGGTCGGGAACGGGTTAGTGGCATGAAGCGAAGCGGGAACGCTAACGGGCAATATCGTGTTGCCCGATGACTTTGATTTGGTGGCGATGGAGGGTCTCGGCGGCGAGATCATTATCCTCCAGGCTGAGGGCGAGGGCATAGCGACCGCGCGGGCGCACTAGGAAGGGGTAGACGTAATGGATATTGATCTCTGCCTGCACGAGGGCGCTGGTAACCGATTGGAGGAGGGATTCATCTTCCAATTCCACTGCGATCAATCCGCTTTGCACATAGGAAAAGTTGTGCTCAACGAGGAGGTTCTGCGCTTCCTCGGGATAATCCACGATGAGTCGAATGATAGAACTGTCAGTGGTATCAAGAATCGAAATCGCCATGACATGCACTTCGTGCACCGCAAACAAAGAGATGAGTTCATTCAAGCGACCGACCTTGTTATCGGCATGAATGGAAAATTGGATAACCGGGCGGTAGGGGTTGGGTTCCTGTAGCACTTCAGCGCTCATTTGTAAGTAATATGAAGCAAAGGACGTCGCCTTGCACGTATTTTTTTCGCGGGCTTACTCAACATTTTGCACCTGTTCACGGATGCGCTCGAGGGCATTCTTGCCTTCAAGAACGGCACGGGTGATCTCAATGGATGTGGATTTACTGCCGGTGGTGTTCAGTTCGCGGTTTATCTCCTGGCAGAGAAAATCCATTTTGCGACCCAGGGCTTCATTGGAATCGATGAAACTACGGAGTTGCGCGAGGTGTGCCTCAAGGCGGGTCAGTTCTTCGCTGATGTCCGAGCGGTCGGCAAAAAAAGCAATTTCTTTGAGAAGGCGTTCGTCTTCGAGGTCGAGTTCAAGGCCGAGTTTTTTGAGGCGTTGCAGGAGGGTGTCACGGTATTGCTCAACGGTTTGTTTGGCGTGGTTGGCGATCACCTGACATTGCGCTTCCAGCTCTTTGAGTTGTTGAAGCAAATCCTTGGCCAGGGCGGCGCCTTCTTCGCGGCGCATGGAGTTGAGGTCATCGAGGGCGGTTTTAAAGGCTGCCTCAAGGGTGCTTTCGATTGCCTTCCAGCTGGGCAGGGCAGAATCTTTCTTGAGGGTTTTTGCAAGGTTGAGGAGCAAGTCGCTGTTTACCTCAAAAGGGAAGTTGTTCTTTTCAGCGTACTGACGGAGTTGTTGGATGCCAGCGTCGAGACTGGCCTCATCCCAATTCAAGCCGGAGTCGGAATTGGCACCTTGGTTGGACTCAACCTTGAGATGGATGTTAATCCGTCCGCGTTGGACTCCTTCCCGCAACCAGGCTTGGCAGGTCTGTTCAAAGCCAGCCCATTCGCGGGGCGCGTTGATATTGGCGTCAAGGGATTTGCGGTTTACGGCAGACAATTCGAATGTTGCTGTGAGACCCGTTTTGGAATCGGTGGCCGTTCCGCGACCATAACCTGTCATGCTGTGCATGGACGGTATCTTTCAAAGCCTCGTGTTATTTGCAATCCCAAGCTTTAGGGAAGGGGGACGACCTCTGAATTGGCAGCCAGGAGGATCAGGGTAAGGCTAAAGGCGTTGAAGAAGGCGTGAAAACAAATTGCCATGCGAAGGCTGCCTTCCTTCTCGTAAACATGGGCGAGCAGAATGCCCACTACGATGAGCGGACCAAAGGAGGAGAGGTTGCCGTGAATGGCGGCAAAGAGCACCCCGCTGATCAATTGCGCAAAGGGAATGAGGGTCTTGCTTTTAAGGAAACGATAGATGCAGCCCCGGAAAAGGATCTCCTCAACATAGGGAGCGAGCAAGACTGCCGAAAGCGCGAGGAGGGCAATCAGGATTGGGCTTCCGCCGCCGCTGAAAAGCTCGACCAATTCTTGTGGCGGGGCGGCATTGACAATACCCAGGGAACGCAGACCCTTGACGATATAATTCCAAAGGATGCTCGCGATCCAGATAAGGGGCAAGTAGCGGAGGAAAGTGGGGAAGGTTTTACGAGCGGCGATAAGCCAGGGTAGAAGGCGAGTTTCAAGAGTACCCGAGAATTGCCGGGGATAGTAATTGCGCAGACCGAGAATGATGAAGAGGGCCGGAAATTGTAGTAATACAATGGATGCAAGGGCCAATCCCGGGGTGAGCTGTTCAGGTATTTCCGAATCAAGCACTCCTAGCGCAGTCAGCATGCCGAAGCCGAGAATCTGAATGAGATAGATTCCGACCAGCAGGGAACAGAGAAAAATTCCGAAGTTAATCCAACCGATGGACCAAGCGGCGAGCGGTTCGTGTTCTTGGATGGGTTGATGAGGCGCGAGCCAACGGGCAAACCAAAGCGCGAGACTGCCACCAACAGCACCGAGTAGGAGCAGTGTTAAGAGTACTGCGGGAAGATCTGGGGCGGGTGGCATGAATTAGGCCGTGATCGCGTTTCCATCATAAACCGGACGACCCGCAAGATAAGTACCTTTAACGCGTCCCCGCAGGCTGCGACCATTCCATGGGCAGTTGCGCGAGCGGCTGAAGAATTTTTCCGCATCTACGGTCCAGGCTTCGTCGGGGTCGAGGATGCAGATGTCGGCGGGCGCACCGGAACTGAGGGTTCCGGCGTTCAGTTTGCAGAGTTCCGCGCCTTTGTGAGTCATCAGGGCAATGACCTCGGGGAGCGAACACCGCCCACTGTGGTAGAGCGTTTCCAGGGTGCTCGCGAGGGCGTTCTCGAGACCGATGATGCCGAAGGGGGCGTAATCAAATTCCTGATCCTTCTCGGTGGGACTGTGCGGGGCGTGGTCGGTGGCGATACAGGCGAGGGTTCCGTCGCAAAGGCCTTCGATGAGGGCTTCGCGGTCGGCCTTGGTGCGCAGGGGCGGGTTCATTTTATAAAGGGTATCGTAGTCCTCCAGGCAGGCGTCGGTAAATTCGATGTGATGCGGACTGGCCTCGCCACTGACGGAAATGCCACGCGCGATCGCCCGGCGCAGGATGTCAACGGAAGCGGCGGAGCTGACGTGCTGCATATGAATATGAGCACCGGTGAGTTCCGCGAGGATGACGTTGCGCGCCACGATGATATCTTCGGCGGCTTTGGGCCAACCGCGCAGGCCAAGTTTGAGCGACCATTCGCCCTCATTCATGACGGCGCCTCCGGTCAGGCTAGCGTCCTGGCAATGATCCATGACGGGGAGGTCAAACATGTGGGCGTACTCAACCGCCCGGCGCATGATTTCATTACTTTGCACGCATTTGCCGTCGTCGGTCACGGCTACAATGCCCGCTTCCTTGAGTTGTCCGGAAGGCGCGAGTTGTTCGCCATCCATTCCGATAGTGAGGCAACCGGTGGTGTAAACGCGGATAACGGCGTTTTGGCGTACGGTATCGGTGATGCGTTGAATGGTTCCCGCATTGTCGCAAACGGGGTTGGTATTCGGCATACAGACGACCGAGGTATAACCGCCGGCAGCAGCGGCTTCGGTACCGCTTCGGATGGTTTCCTTGTGGGTTTGGCCGGGGTCGCGAAAGTGTACGTGAATATCGACAAGTCCGGGCGCGACCACGAGTCCGCTGGCATCCACTTTGTGAGCCTCCGTTTTTTGGGCATCGCTCAATGCTTCGACAAGGACGCCGTCCACTGCGAAAAGGTCGGCGGTTTCGTCGCGGTTATTGGCGGGGTCGATAACGCGCCCGCCGTGGATCCAGAGAATGTTTTGGGTTTCGCTCATGCGGGCAGTTTGATTTTCAGGCCGCGGTGGTGGCAGTGGCAGAGGTGCAGGACTGCCATACGGACGAGGATGCCGTTGGTGACCTGTTCAAGAATGACGGATTGTTCCGAGTCGGCGAGTTCCGAGTCAATTTCAACGCCGCGGTTGATGGGGCCCGGGTGCATAATGAGGGCACCGGGTTTGAGCCATTTGGCGCGGGCTTTATTGAGGCCAAAGATACGGGTGTATTCGCCGATTGAGGGGAAATGGGTGGAGGTTTGGCGCTCGTGCTGAATGCGTAGGAGCATGACCGCGTCCGCGTCTTCGAGGGCGGGTTGTAGGTCGTGGCACACGCGGACACCCATGGAGCGGAAGCCTTCGGGAACGAGGGTGCTGGGCCCCGCGATGGTGACTTCTGCGCCGAGTTTTTGGAGGCAAATGATATTCGAACGGGCCACGCGGCTAAAGAGGATGTCGCCGAGGATGGTAATCTTCTTACCATCGAGGGGGCCGAGCTTGTCGATCAAGGTAAAGGCGTCGAGCAGGGCTTGGGTGGGGTGGGCATGGGAACCGTCTCCTGCGTTGATGACGGGTATATCAATGGCCTTACTCAGATAATTGGGTGCGCCCGAGGCAGAGTGGCGCATGATGATGATGTCGGCCTGGAGGGCCTTGAGGTTACAGGCGGTATCGCGCAGGCTTTCGCCTTTGGTGAGGCTACTGGCAGAAGCGGAAACCGTGATGGTGTCTGCCGATAGATTTTGAGCAGCGGCCTCAAAGGCGAGGCGGGTGCGGGTGCTCGGCTCGAGAAAGAGGTTCACCACCGTGCGCCCCTTCAGGTAATCTTGTTTTTTGTCCTTCTTATGAAGTGCTTTCTTAAACGCTCCGGCGGCTTGAAAAATAGTCTCTATCTCCGCCCGGCTGAGCGGTTTTAAGTCGATGAGATCCTTGCGGCTCCAGTCTAAATTTTGACTCATGTAAGAAAGTGTGCCTGTAAAAAGGTTTTCTTTAGATGGCGGGTTACGGGGCGAAGGGCAATGAAATTATTCAGAACTCTGGAGCGGTTCTTCAGCAAGCCAATCAAAGAGCTGGGTTTCGTTTTGAATTCGGGTTGGACTTTGGTATTCTGAGGCGAGGGCATCTTGATAAGCTGGCTCGGCAAAACGTCGACCCTGGAGGAGGATGTTGGCGCGATGGCCCGGCGCGCGGACAAGGCGTCCGAGGGCTTGATGGATGCGCCGCATTCCCGGGAGGAGATAGAGTTCACGGAAGGCGGTCTCGCGGTCGTTGGCGGGATGGGCTTTGACACGGGCTTCGCGGACGCAATTGACTTCGGGTAAGGCGGGACCGACCACGATAGCGGTTTGTACACGCCCGCCGAGGGCGTCGATACTTTCGGCATAACTGGAACCAAGGATGAGGAAGAGGGCATCTTGGCTGAGGAGAGCGGATTCGATGAAGGCTTCCTGTTCGGCGAGTTCGAGGCCGCGCGGTTGAATGGAAGCACGTGCATGGGGTTCGAGGGTTTCGAGGTAGGCGCGGACGTTTTCGGCGTATTGATAGGAGCTGAAAAAGACGGCAATGGGAACGCCGGGGCTATTGGCGATACAGGCGGCAACCGAACGGGCGGTGGTTTCAAAATGGAGGTGGCGGTTTTTGAGACGGGTATCGACGCGGGTATCGACTGCTACGCGGTAGGCCTGCTCGCGCCAGGGGGCGTAGCCTTCCACCACTTGCAGGGACTCGGGAAGCAGTCCGCAGCGTTGGGTGAATTCGGGGTAGGGGGCAAGGGTGGCAGACATGAGGATTTTTCGGGCGAAAGGCTGGAGGCATTTGGCAATTTCAGGGGCGGGGTTGAGGCATTCCGCGCGAAGGGTTCCAGCAGCGGGTGACCAGGCAAGGTAGGTGTGCGGGGGCTCGGCAAGGGCGCGGGCGAGGTCGCCGATGCGGTGGGCGAGTTCGAGGGCAAAGGGCGGGGTGGCGGCGTAATCGAGTCGCGCTTCGCGAAAGCCACGGGTGAAATCTTCGCAGAGGTCGAGGGCGGCGTATTGTTTGTTTGCGGGCAGGGGCAAGCCGGGTTTTTGCCGATCGATCCATTGGGCGAGGGCGCGTCCCACTCCGAGCAGCTGGCGTTTGGCTCCGGCGGTCTCGAGTGCTTCGAGGGCAAAGAGCCACTCGGTGGCGCGCAGTTCCTGGCTTAGGGCATCGGCGGCACGACGGCGCAGATTATGGGCCTCGTCCACAACAAGGCAGGTGCGCGCGGGATCAAAGCCGTAGGCTTGTTCAAAGACGGTTCGGCTGGCGGGGCTGAAGATATAATTGACGTCCCCAATCCAGACTTCGGCATAGGGCAGGCAACTTTTTGTGAGGGCGTAGGGACAGATGCCCGTTTCGCGACCGAGGGTTTTGGCTTGTTCCAGTTCAAAACTTCCGGATTGAAAAAAACTTTCCGGTCGCAGGTCGGCATCGTGCCAACGGGTGGCAAGGTCTTCCTCGCAGCGGGTATCGCCGGTGCAGGTATGGTTCGGGCTCTCGATCCGGTGTTCGCGGCGGTTGCGCATTTGAATCGAGCGCAAGCCGTGCCCGAGCATGGCGTCGAGTTGGGTGCGGGTTTGGACTTGTCCGGTGGATTGGCTACTGAGAAAAATGAGGCGATCATGAACACCATCGACGAGCGATTGTAGGGCGTGCTCGAGCACGAGCCCGGTCTTTCCGAATCCGGTGGGGGCTTGCAAGAGGAGGGTGGGCGCGGCGAGGGAGGCGGCCTCAAGGGCGGTTTGGAATTCGGCCTGTCCTTCGCGGAGGGGTTCGAAAGGGGATTTGAGGGTGGCATCGCGCAGGCGTCCGCGGGCGGTGCGGCGGTCTTCAAGGAAGGGGATGAGGGCGTCTAGTTGGTCGGTAAAGCGGGCGGGGTCGTTTTCCTGTAGGGCTTGAATCTGAACCGTGCCAGTATCGATATCGATCCAGGCGAGTTCGGCGCGGAGGGGGTGGTTTTCGAATTCCGGCAGGACGCGGGCGAGGGCGAGGTAGGTGGCGACTTGGGCGAGGTGCTGGGGGTAACGGGCGGCAAGTTCCTCGGCGGGCGCGGGAAGGCTGGCGCGGATGGTTTTGACTTCACGGAGGATGCGTCCGTCTTCGGGGGCGGGAATGATTTGGTCGATGCGCCCCTGAATATGGAAGGTCCAGTCGCGGTGACGCCAGGTGGCTTCGATGGAAACCTCCGTTTGGGCTTCTGGAAATTGGGCGCGGGTTTGTTCGGCGGCGGTTTGGTGCCATTCCTGACCGAGGGCGGCACGCCAGGATCCCCCGCCACTGCGTGGGGCGGGCGGGGCGTTGCGGAAGCTCGCCAATTCCCGCACGCTGAGGCGCACGGTTCGATCGAGGGGATCAATTTGCATGGTTTAGGTAGCGAGGCGCGGGTGGCGGTGGAGGGTTTGAAAGAGGACAATGGCCGCGAGGATAAGCACCAGTCCCGTCCAGGCGACGAGGGCAGGACTCGATTGGGCGAGGATCCAATATCCAAGGAAGGGGGCGAGGGTGCCCCGGCATCCGGTGAGTGCCATGTGAATACTCATGTAGGCAGAGGCTTTTTCCGGCGGGGCAATCTTGGTGACCCAGAGGCCCCAGAAGATTTTTCCCCCGCCCATGGCGACACCCTGAAATGCCATGGCGAAACCGAGGAGCCAAACATTAGTCGTGAAGAAGAAAAGGGCGATGCTGAGGAGAAAGCAGAAATTGAGGCTATTGCGGGTCGTGACAAAATGGAATTTATCAAAAAGGTGACCCCAGAATTTGGTGGAAAGCAAACGCGCAAGGGCTGGCACCACTACAAGGAGGAGGGCGATGGTGGCGTTGTCCGCATTGATGCCAAAGGCGGGATTGGCGAGGTATTCCACGCGGATGGGAATAGTGATGAGGTTGCCAAGCCCGAGGAGCATCCACGCGCCGAGAATGAAACCAAAGAGGCGGTCTTTCCAAATAAGGCGAAAGCTTTGCCAGGGGTTGCCCACGTGTTTTGTGGAGAGGGCGGCGCTGGGAACACCCCGCACCGCGAGGGCGCAGGCGAGGGCGCAGGCAGCCATACAAACAAAGAGCAACTTGTAGTTAAGGAGGTCGAGGTCGAGGACTTCCCCGCCCGCCCAGGCAAAGACCACCGAGAAAGCTGCCGTCAGCATGAGGGGGGTCGTCACGCGGCGCCCGCGTTCATGCGCGGCGTAATTCATAGTATAGACCTGCACCATGAGCGGCCCGTATTGTACCATCGCCATTTGACTGGCGATAATACAGGAGGTGAAAACAAGGAGACTGCTCGCGAAGGTCGCGCCGATGACGAGGGCGGCACTCAGGGCAAAGACCACCGCGCAGGCGTGACTCGGACGCGCCGCCAGCCGCGCCGCTAAAAACAACGTCAACGGGGTCAGTAAAAATCCTACCGGCCCCGCGCCCGCAATGAAGGCTTTTACTGTTTCCGGTGCCTCAAAATAGCGGATCGCGATGAGGAGCGGAAAGGCCATCCAACCCGCTTCCAGCACTCCCTGGAAGGGCGCGCGCCATTTGTCGCGGGCATAGGTCGCTTCAGCGTTGGCGTTTTCGGATGTAGTCATGCGGCGGGTTAAAAACCCTTAACCTCGACTATGCCGCCCGAAGTGACAACCCCGGAAGCCAAATTGATCTCCTCTTTTATTGGAGCCAACCGAGCGAGACGAAAAAGGCGTCCAGTTGCTCCATGGTTTGGCTCAGGTAGGGTTCGCGGTTAAAGAAGCCATGTCCTGCGCCCTTATAGGTTTTGAGATCGACCGGCACGTTATTGGCTTTCAGTTGCGTCGCGAAAAGAAGGGCGGTGGCATAGGGCACGGTGGTATCATTCGTGCCGTGAAAAATAACAGCGGGTGGGGTGCTGGCGTCGACGTGGTGAAAGGGGGAGAGTTCGATCGGTTCCACTCCCAAGCGAACACGGAGCTCGCCCTTTTTCGATGCTATCCGCGCTTTGATCTCATTTACCATATCGGCAAATCGTGGCGCTGTGATAAAACCCGAAGGGAGAGACGCCAGAATGGTGGCGGGATTGTAGAGCGCCATTGCTTTGGGCGCGGCGGGATCGTCTTTATGGATCGTGCCCAGGCTGGCGGCGAGATGACCCCCCGCGCTGCCGCCACCCACACCGATGCGATCGGGGTCGATGCCCAGCTTACCGGCATTTGCGGTCACGTAACGCAGGGCATCAAGGGCATCTTCCACGCAACTGACTGCTCGCACGCCTTGACGGGACTTGACCCGGTAATCGGCGACAATACCGACCATTCCACGCTTGGCGAGATGCTGGCTTTGCCTCACGAACTGAGTGGGCGAACCGCCATTCCAGCCCCCGCCAAAGAAAAAGAGCATTGCGGGCACCGGAGCTCCAGCCTGTGCGTCCCGCGGACTGAAGACCCAGAGCTTTAAATCGAAACCGTCTGCAGTCTTATAAACATATTCCGTCGCTCCGGAAATCTTGGGCGGATAGCTCTGTGCGGCCAGGGCATTGGCACCGATGCAGACGGCGATGAGGGCGAGAAGGGAACGAAGGGAACGAAGGGTAAATCTTTGGCAGAGCATGGGTTGAGACTGAGGTTTTATTTTGGTTTAGGGCAACAGTAGGATCGCCTGCTTTTTATACAAGTTACAAAAAACGCCGCTCCATAGGGGAAGCGGCGTTTTTCACCACGGGGACACAGGTAACACGGAGGAATGGGGGTGAAAGGTGGGGATCGGGTTACACTTTTAAAGCGCTCCTCCTTTTAAAGGAGGGTGTCTCTGGACTTGGCAGCGGTAGCTTTGGCCGGTCGCCGCGCTTGCAATTTTCAGGCTAGCGGGCATGTTATGAGTTTCTGATGAAAGCTTTACTATTAATCGGAGTGTTAGGGCTGGGGCTGGTGAGCGGCGGTTACGCTGAAGCTACGTCTACAGAGGATGCGCCGACGAAAGTGGGAACGAAAGCGCTAGCCGAAGCTTCGCCTGCGGAAGTGGCAACGAAAGCGACCGGGGAGCCGGTGTCGGTGTATGTTATTCCGGTAACGGAGGCCATTGATTCGCCGAATCTATTTATTTTACGGCGGGGTTTGAAGGAGGCGATCGCGAATGAAGTGGACGCGGTGGTGCTGGACATGGACACGCCCGGGGGTCGGGTGGACATCTGTTTGGAGATGATGGAAATGCTCGACCGTTTCGAAGGGGAAACGATGACTTATGTGAACGAGGACGCGATTTCGGCGGGCTCGTTTATTGCGGCGGCGACGGAGTCGATTTATTTTTCGCCACGGGGCAAGATCGGAGCGTCGGCGGTGATCCAAGGGAGGGGGGAGGATGTACCGGAAACAGCGCGGCAAAAGATTGAGAGTTATTTGCGGGCGAACATCCGGGTGATGAGCGCGGCTTATCCCTATCGGGCGGAAGTCATCCGCGCGATGATGGACGCGGATTTTGAATTGAAGATCGGGGAGGAAGTGATCAAGCCGGCGGGGGGATTGTTGACGCTGACGGCGGCAGAAGCGGTGAAGACCTATGGCGAACCACCAGAGCCCCTGCTGGGGGCGGGGATCTACGATTCGGTGGAGGACTTGCTGCAGTCGCGCTATGGGGCGGAGGGCTACCGGATTGAAACGTTTGAGGTGACGTATTCCGAGGAACTGGCGAAGTGGATGCAGACTTTTGCGCCGGCCTTGATGGGTCTGGGTTTGCTGTTGTTATTCATTGAATTCAAGACGCCCGGTTGGGGCATTTTTGGAATCGGGGGGATTGCGCTGATCGCGCTATTTTTCATCAGTCAAAACATAGCCGGGTTGGCGGGGAACGAAGTTATTTTCATGTTTTTGCTGGGTGTGCTCCTGGTGTTGGTGGAGGTGTTGCTCATGCCCGGGGTGATTGTGGCGGGCTTGACGGGGGCGTTTTTAATGGTGGGTTCGCTGCTCTGGGCGATGGTGGACTACTGGCCCGGCGGGGAGATGGATTTCACGCTGGAAATGTTTGAGAAGCCCTTGGTGCAATTGATGTATGGTCTGGCGATTGCGGTGGGGGGTGCCTTGTTGCTGGCGCGGTTTTTGAAGGGCAGTTGGCTGGAACGTCAGCTGGTATTGGAGGACGCAGTGGGCGGCGGCAGGCAGTCAGAATCGGAGGCGTTGACGGCCTCGGCATCGGAACTGGTGGGCGCGAGCGGGGTAGTCTGCAAACCGCTGCATCCTGTGGGTGAAATTGAAATCGCGGGTGTGCGTCATGCAGCGCGTTGCGAAGTGGGTACGGTGGAAACGGGCGCCCGGGTACGGGTACTCAGGGTGTCGGATTTTAATGTAATCGTGGAGGCGGTAGAGGAATGAGCTGGATCATCGGTTTATTGCTTGCGGCCTCGGTCTTGTTGTTTTTGGAGGTCTTATTGCCCGGGGGAATTCTGGGTTTGTTGGCTGCGGGTTGTGTTATCGCGGCGACCGTGCTGACTGGTTTGGAATATGACTGGGTGACGGCGGCTCTGGTGTTTATGGCATCCATCCTCGTTAGTCTGCTGCTGGTGGTGGTAGAATTCCGGCTCTTTGCAAAAACGCGATTCGGCAAACGTTTCTTTCTCTCGCGTACGGTGGAGGGTAAGAGACGCACCGCGCAGTCAGGGGAGGATTTGGTCGGTAAAAGCGGCCTGACGTTGACTCGTCTCAATCCTTCGGGCAGGGTGGAAATCGAAGGCCACACTTACGAGGCGCAGGCTCGGGATGGTTACCTTGAAGCGGGAGTTGCGATCACAGTACTCTCACAAGACAATTTTAAACTTATTATCGAACAATCATGAATACAATCACTCCCCTCCTCACGGCCTCTGGCCTACAACTTGCGATCTTCGGGATTCTCGGTCTTGCCGTGCTCGTCTTCTCGCTGGTTTTTATTTCCTACATCGGTCTTTTCGTGAAGTCCCTGCTCGCGGGCGCGACGGTGGGATTCCCGACTCTAGTAGCCATGCGCCTGCGGGGTGTGCCAGCTTCTCTAATCGTGGATGCCCGTATCACTGCAGTTAAGGCCGGCATCATGCTCCATTCCAATGACATTGAAGCGCACTACCTCGCTGAGGGCAACGTCATCCAAACCGTGCAGGCGCTCATCGCTGCCGACAAGGCAAACATCCAGCTCGACTGGCAACGTGCCTGCGCCATCGACCTCGCCACTAAAGGCACGGGCAAGTCCGTCCTCGAAGCGGTGCGCACCTCCATCAATCCCAAGGTCATCGAATGCCCTAACCCGCAGAGCGGTCGCAATACTATCGACGGGGTTGCCAAGGACGGTATTCAAGTGAAGGCCCGCGCGCGTGTGACGGTGCGTTCCAATCTCGACAACTACGTGGGCAGCGCCCTTGAGGAAACCGTCATCGCCCGGGTGGGTGAGGGCATCGTGACCACTATCGGCTCCTCGGATTCCTACAAGACCGTCCTTGAGTCGCCCGATTCCATCTCGCGTGTCGTGCTCGACCGCGGGCTCGACGTGGGTACCGCCTTTGAGATTCTTTCCATCGATATCGCCGATGTGGACGTCGGCGAAAATATTGGAGCCAAGCTCCAGGAATCGCAAGCCGAGGCCGATAAGAACGTTGCGCAGGCAAAGGCGGAAATGCGCCGCGCGGCGGCGGTTGCCCTCGAGCAGGAGATGAAAGCGAAAGTGGAGGAGATGAATGCCAAGGTGGTTGAGGCAGAGGCACAAGTGCCGCTCGCGCTCGCGGAAGCCTTCCGTTCGGGAAACCTTGGTGTAATGGATTACTATCGCCTGAATAACATCAAGGCCGACACCGACATGCGTGACTCTATCTCGAAGGGCGAAGAGAACGCTTAAGCTCTGCCCACGTCCCCTGCTATGGAAGACCTCTTTGAAATCCTCATCCCGCTCGTGATTGCGGGGGTTTACTTCTTCGGGAATATGCTCTCGAAGAAGTCTGGGGATGAATCGGAAGAAGGTATGCCGTTGCCCCGGCAACGGGAACCCGAAACCGACCCTCAAGAGGCCGAGCGTCAACGGCAGGTACGGGAGGAGATTCGCAGAAAAATTGAGGCACGTCGCGGTGAGGCACCGGCAAGTCCGGCTATGCCAATTCCACCGCCGGAACCTGCGCGGGCGGTGCGCGAACGCACCAAGCAGACGCATGAACGGGTACATGAAACCCAAGCCCAAAAACCCGTTGCGGTGCCCGTTCCAGAAGTTGTGGAATCGACTTACGATCACGCCATGCAGGCGCAGATGGAGCGAATTGAGGCCACCCGTAAAAAAGCGGCGGCTTTAAGAGCACAGAGCGCGGCGACGTCGCGGAAGCGACTGAGTCGTGAACGCAGGACTTCGCACACAGGCGGGGTAGGCTTGAAAGGGCCGGTACGCTTGGCACTTCGTAATCCCGGGGCGGCGCGTGCCGCCTTTATCTATGGCGAAGTTTTGGGTGCACCGGTGGGGCTTCGGAAAAATGGAACCGGTGCTTTGAAGAGTGGAACCTGAGGAATAAGCGGTTTAATAGGCTTTTTGCGACGCTTTTGGGCTGAAAGAATGCTCTGGAAAAATGCGACGTTTTCCGCATGCTTCTTGAGAATCTTACCTCTATTGTAACAACTTCAGTTATGAAGATCATTATTGTGGGCGCCGGCGAAGTCGGCCACAACCTTACCGCTACACTGGCTGCAGCGGGTCACGACGTGTGCCTGATTGAGCAATCAATGGAGCTATGCGAACGCCTCGACGAGGAGCACAACGCCCGCATCGTGCGGGGCAACGGCAGCTCCGCGCGTCAGCTCTTGGAGGTGGATGTGGCAAAGTGCGATGCCTTCTTGGCAATGACCAGCGATGACCGCACCAATATTATTTCCTGTTCGCTCGCCAAGGGTCTTGGCGCGAAGCAAACGATTGCCCGTATTCATGACGCGACCTACAGCGATAATTCGGTCATTAATTACCAACTCCACTTCGGTATTGATCTTTTGGTTAACCCCGAAGCGATCTGCGCGGTGGAACTCGCAAAGACTATCCGCAACGCCGGTCGCCTCGCGGTCGAGAATTTCGCGCGGGGTCAAATTGAGGTACAGCAACAAAAAGTTGCAAAGGAAAGCCGCCTCATCGGTCGCAAACTGAAAGATATGAAGTTTGATGCGCGTTTGCGTGTTGGGTATATTCAACGCGAGGGTAAGAGTGAGGGCGCCCAAGCAGAATCGATGCTCTTTGAGGGCGATAAGGTCACCCTTTTTGGTCATCCCGAGGCAGTCCTCGCGATCCGTGAAAAATTGGACCCCAAGCATAAGGTGAAGCAAGTACGGGTGGTGCTTTACGGTGGGAGTGAAACCGCCATCAGTTTAATTCGTCTCCTCAGTAATCCCCGTTTCAAGATTCGTATCATTGAGAAAGATCCCGAAAAATGTCGCGATCTTGCCGAATCCTTTCCCGAGGTCACCGTTATTCATGGCGATGCCACCTCACTCCGTCTTCTCGAGGAAGAACAAATCGGGGACTCCGATTATTTCGTGGCCTGTACCAAGGACGATGAGGACAATATTTTGACCTGCCTGCAGGCGGTTAAATTAGGTGCCGATCACGTGCAGTTGGTTATCAATAAGGGCGACTACGACCAATTGCTTGGCATCCTGAAGACCATGCTTGGGATCGAAGTGGTGGTCTCGCCCCGCAAGGCGACGGCTGATTTCATGGAGCGCAGTCTTTCCGGTGAAGCAGTGATCGAGTTGGCGCAATTCCCCGACGGGGGGCGTATTTTGCAAATTCGCATCGGGCATGAAAGCCCGGTGGTGGGTCGTAAATTGCGTGAGATTGCGTTGCCCAGTAATTGTCTCGTGGTAGCGCTCCAACACAAATTCCAAGCGAAGGTACCGACCGCAGATGATACCATTCTGGCGGGTGACCGCGTTTTGGTGTTGGTGGACGCGGCCAAAGAAGCGGCCTTACGCGAGCGCCTTCTCTAGACCCCTCATATTTTTGGCACCATGAACACGGCAATTATATACCGCCTGCTGACGATGGTCTTGCTGGCGCTGGCAGGGGGCTTCCTGCTGTGCGGTGGGGTGGGTTTGTTGAATGGCGAAACGTTCGCCGATCGCGGTCCCCGCGCTTTTGGCATCGCAATCGCAATCAGCCTCGCGCTCGCTTTGCTGGCTCATTGGATCGGGCGGCAGGGAACGCCCAAACTGTTTCGCCGCGAAGCGCTCTGTGCGATCGGGATATCCTGGTTACTGGCGACCTTGGTTGGAGCGATACCCTACCTTTTGATTGTAGCCGATTGCGAAATTGCAGATGCCATTTTTGAAAGTTGTTCAGGGCTGACCACTACCGGGGCAACGGCGTTTTCGAACTTTCATGAATTTCCAGACAGTTTGCTTTTTTGGCGATCGCTGAGTCAATGGGCGGGCGGCCTCGGGGTGGTTGTTTTCTTTGTGGCGATTCTTTCCTCTTTGGGGGCGGGAGCGAAAATTCTTTTCAGTAACGAATCGTCCGGTGCTTCTTCGGATTTCAAGCAGGGGCGGGTGCAACAGGGTGCCTTTCATTTGCTGCTGTATTATCTGGTACTCACCGGTGCTTGCCTGCTGTCTTACCGCTTCGGTGGAATGGATTGGTTTCAGGCGGTGAACCACGCCATGACCACCGTTGCCACTGGCGGTTTCAGTACCGAAGCCACCAGCTTCGAACATTTCAACAGCCCCTTGCTCGAATGGATTGCGATATTTTTCATGGTGTTGAGCGCGACTACTTTTGTTTTGGTGATTCGCATGTTGCGCGGGCGCATAGCCAAACGTAGCAGCTTTTCGGAGGTCTTTTGGTTTTACGGATTCCTTTTGGTCAGCGTGGGACTGCTCACGGTTTACCTTGTTGAGCTGGATGGTACCTTGCCGGATGGTGACATGATTCGCACCGCCGCGTTTCAGGCGACCTCGATTATGACGACCACCGGTTATGCCTCCGCGGATTTTGATGCCTGGTTGCCGCCGGCAAAAATGTTGCTGATCATTTTAATGTTCGTTGGAGGGTGTTCCGGTTCCACCGCTGGCGGAATCAAAATTGTTAGGGTCGTAATCGCTTTGCGCGCGGTGTTCCGCAGTATCATCCATTCCTTCCGGTCAAATGTGACCTTGCCGGTACGCATGGGTGGTCGTCTGCTCAACGAGTCTGCTATTCAAAGCGTAGTGATCTTCCTCCTGCTGATGATTTCATTGCAGATCTTTTCAATGCTCTTCGTTTCCGCAACAGAACCGCACCTCAGTTTCATAGGGGTTTTCTCCAGCGTACAATCGACGCTCTTTAATATCGGGCCGGGCTTCGATGCCGTCGGACCCACGGAAAACTTCCACTTCCTGCGGGGTATCACCAAACTGTACCTCTGCCTCCTGATGATTCTTGGACGTTTGGAACTCTATGCCGTGCTGGTGCTCTTCGCTCCCAGCCTTTGGAAGCGGTACTCCTAGGCAAGGCCGCGCTCGCGCAAATCGGCGACTGTTTTTTCAAGTGCCGTTGCCATATCGGTTTGCGGTTGGTAGCCCAGATCCCGCCGCGCCGCGCCAATGTCGAAGTAATGATCCTTGGCCAGTTCAACCGCCACAAAGCGCGTCATGGGTGGGTCGTCCGTGCGGCGCAGGAGCTTCCATAGGTTTTCGCAGAGCGCACCGACGCCATAGGCGAGCGGTAAAGGTACGGTAGCTGTGATGGGTTGCCTGCCGAGGGGTTCAAGCACGTCGTTGATCCAAGGCCAGAGCGACACCGGCTCGCCCTGCGAGATGAAATAGGCCTTGCCCGCTGCTTTCCCCGAAGGAAGGGCATCGAAGGCGTTGAGGTGTGCGTCTGCCACATTTCCGACGTAGCTCACATCGACCCGCGAATGTCCGTCACCCACGATCCGCAAGCGACCGGCGCGGGCCTTTTCGAGGACGCGGGGAAGGAGGTGGGGGTCGCCCGGGCCAAAGACGAGGTGAGGGCGCAGGGCCACTACTTGCAGGTCGGCACCATTTGCGGCAAGGGTTTCTTTTTCTGCGATGGCCTTGGTGTGGGCGTAATGACAGAGCCAGCGTGAACCGTAGGGCAGGGATTCATCCGCCCCGCGAAAAGCCTCACGGTTAAAGACCACGCTGGGGGTGCTGGTGTGGACCAGACGCCCGATACCGTGTTGGCGGGAAGCGGTCACGACATTGCGCGCGCCTTCAACAGTGGGTTGATAAAAACTGCCCCAGCTACCCCAGATGCCCGCTTTGGCAGCCACATGAAAAACCGCGTCCATTCCGGCGCAGGCCGAGGCGACGGCCCCGGCATCGGCGAGATCCCCGCGATGACACTCAACGCCCTGCGCTTCTAAATCCGGCTGCGCCGCGCGTCCAAAACTGCGCACGGAGTAGCCCCGCGCCAAGAGACGGTCGATTAAATGACGACCCACAAAGCCACCGCCTCCGGTCACGAGTACCTTCATGCGCGACCCTCCTTGGCATTCCATTTCCGGCTCAAGCTGAGGCGGTGAATCTTGGCGTTATGCCGTACATCCACAGGGAATTTTTCCTGAAAGAAAAAGGTGTCAATGGTAGCGGTCATGGCTTGGCTAAGACAAAGCTCGCGCAATTCTTTTTCAAAGGCAAGGCGGTCGGTGCTGTTCTTTGGGAGAGCCCCGGCTTCGGGTTCGATGACGAGGGCAGCATGCCCGCGAAAATCGATAAGGGCGGAGCGAAAGACGCGGGGGTGTTGGTTGACAATGGCTTCACAGCAATCGGGGTAACAGGTGCCGGAATCTGTTTCGACTTTTTCGACCAAGCGTCCACAAAACCAAAGGCGACCCTTTTCGTCGAGTTTACCGAGGTCACCCATGCGATGCCAAAAACGGTCGCCGTCCTGAATTTTGGCGCGGGCGGTGGCTTCCGGCAAATGATCGTAGGCGCGGGTAGCGGTAGGACTCTGTGCGATGATCTCGCCCACCGCACCGGCGGGGCAGGTGCGGGTTGTGCTCAACTCCGTGATGGCTTCATTGCAGGGTTCGATAATCCGGATTTCAACTCCCGGGAGGGGTCGCCCTACGCAGGAACCTGCGCCGGAACGGGTGTGGGCGGCGGTTTCGCTGAGGATTTCGCAGGCTACAATTGAGCAGAGCGGGAGGGCTTCAGTGGCACCGTAGGGGGCATGGAGTTTCGCGCCCGGAAAGACCGTTTGCATCTCGGCGAGGAGCGCGGGCGGGACCGAGGCTCCCGCGAGGAGGATGCGTTTGAGGCCCGGGAGGATAATTTTTTGTGCGCGGCAATAGCGCGTGATTTTTGCCCACAAGGCGGGGGAACCGAAACTATTGGTAACTTTATTTTGCCGGATGGCCTGCACAATTTTTTCAGGATCAACGGTGGCGGGCCGACTGGGATTCATCTCGGGTACCACGGTGCACATTCCGAGAGCGGGATTAAAAAGGGCAAAGACCGGAAGCATGGGGAGGTCGATTTCGCCCGCTTCAATGCCGTAGCCTTCGCGGATGGCTTCGACCTGCGCGGCAAACGTGCCGTGTTCGTAGCAGACCCCTTTAGCGGGGCCGGTGGAACCGGAGGTAAAGAGAATGGCAGCGAGTTCGTCGGGGGCGGAATCGACCACGGGGTAGGCTTCGCGTTTAGTGGTGCTCGGGAGTTTGGGTCCGAGGCGGATGCTGACACCGGAAAAACTTCGACGGGCGATGGCGGCGACAAGGCGGGCGGCGGGAATTCCGACGAGGGCTTCCGGTTTGGAATGTTGCACGCAACTTAAGAATCGGCGCAGTCCCATCCCGGGGTCTATGACGATGGGGACGGCGCCTATTTTAAAGAGGGTAAAGACGGCGCGAATGAGGTCGAGTCCCGGGCGCACCATGAGGAGGACCCGCGTGCCGCGTTGGATGCCCCGCGCGTGAAAATGATGGGCGAGGGCGGCGGCCTCGTTTTCCAATTCCGCAAAACTGCGCTCCTGGTAACGAATCGCGCCGTTTGCCTCACGGCCCGAGGGCGCGCGCACCGCCGCCTGCGCGGGATGGCGGCGGGCTTGCTCGGCGAGGAAATGGGCGACGTTGTGCGGCATCGGTGCTACCGCTATGACGAAGGGCGAAGCCGCCCCTGCCAAGCTCCAAGCATCAAAGTCCGCGCCTAGAATTTCATACGGGCGCCAAAGTAGATACTGCGACCCAAGGCGGGGTAATCGTAGGTCAAGGCGTAGTCTTCATCGAGCAGGTTTTCAACCCGCGCGAGGAGGGAGATGGAATCGTTGAGGCGGTATTCCGAAACAAAGTTGAGGACGAAGTAATCTTCAGTAGGCTTGTTGTAATCCTGCCATTGGTCACGCTGGCGATCTATTTGGCTCACTGCGCTGAGACCCAAGTTTAAATTTTCATTGGGTTGGTAGCGTGCGGAAACTTGCAAGAGGTGTCGCGGACGGTAAGGCAGACGAACTTCTTCAAAGCGGGAATTGGCGCTGATATATTTTTCGGCGACTGCGGTCAAATAGGTGTAACCGAGGTTCAGCCTGAGTTGTGGATTCAAGCGGTAATCGACGGAGAACTCAGTCCCTTCGAGGGTGGCTTCCTTGGCGTTGTAAGTGTCGTTGGGGTAGATATCATCCCATAAGTCAGCATTCGGATCTTCATTGGGTTGGCCTGGATCATTACTCGGATCCGTATCTATCGAAGGATAGCTGACATATTCAATGAGATTGTCGACCTCGTTGCGGAAGAGTACTGCGGTCCATTCGAGTTTATCATCCAGTAGTTTCTGGCGCAGGCCGATCTCGAAGGAGAGGCTTTCTTCGGGATTGAGGTTGGTGTTGACGGGATTATTGTTGGCATCCTTGTCGGTATCGTAGGCAATATCGAGTCCGGTTGGCGGGGAGTAGGCACGGGCAACTTTAGTGAAGACGCTTAAATTAGTATCGGGCACGAAGTAAATCGCTTCCAGATTCCAGCTCCAGTCGTTTTCGTAGTCACTGTAGTCTTCGTAGCGCAGTCCACCGCGCAATTCCATGGCGTCATTAAGTTGCCAGAGTGCTTGAAAAAAGGCCCCGGTCTGGCGCATCTTTTCGAGGTAGGTGTCGGGCTTGTGGATTTTCTCATAGCGGTGCAGGGCACCGAGTGAGAGGGTCAAACGGTCGATATCGAGGTAATCAATCTGGAGGTTGAATTCCTCGGTGGTGAGTCGGTTTTTGTCCGGGACACCAAAGAATGAGTTGTCATCGAGGCGGAAATATTCACGGGAGTAAAAAGCGTGGACATTATAGGCATTGCTTTCAAAGCGCAGACCGGGTGAGAGCAGCCAGTTTAGTGATTCGGTAAATGCTTTTGGGCTGGGGCTTGTCGCAGATCCCGGAAGCCTTTTTTCGTTTTTGTTGTATTGCCCGAGGAGTTCGGCCGTCAGTTTGGGAGCGAGGCGGGCATCCATGCGGAAGTTGGGGGCATGCGATTTTAAACCGTCGTTGGGCCGTTCATTATCCGTCTCGAGTTGAGAGTGGGAAAGACTCAAGCCAAAATTCTCTCGGGTAATTTGGTAAGCGAGGCTGGCCTTGCGGAAATCATTCGCCCCGGCCTCCAAATGCAGGCTACCCTTTTCTGCCGATTGACCGAGCGCGCTTCGGCTTTGGAGTTCAATGACGCCACCGATACCGCTCTAACCGTAATTGACGGAGGATGCGCCTTTCTGAATTTGAACACTGCTAAGGTTGTCGGCATTTAGAAACTCCAGGTCGTATTGACCGCTCATGGTTCGGTTCATACGTCGACCATCAAGGAAGAGGGCGGTTTGATCGCTATTTGCTCCGCGCAGAAAGAGCGAAGCAACGGCACCTTTAGCGCCATTGGATTTCAGATTGATACCCGGCTGGCGTGCCAGAACATCGGTAAGGTAAAAATCCTGCCAAAAGTTCATTTCACTGCGGTCAATGTATTCAACCGAGGGCGAGACCCGCTCCAAGGGAATGGGGGTGCGGGTTGCGACCACGATGTAGGGTATCAGCTCGTGCTCCATCTCCGGCTCGCTTTCCGCGGCAGTCGCAAGCGTAGCTGAAGCCATGAATAATACGCCCAAGCAAAGCCGTGCGCGGTTGGTGTGGGTTTTTTCCGATTCCATTCCTGAGGATTAATTCGTTGGGTTTATAAAATTCAAGCAAAATTAATCTATGAGAACTATTCTCAAATACAAGCAGCTGAACGTTTTCCTAGGATTGAGCGATTCGGGCGCTCTATCTGGCGACAAGTTTAGGCCGACGGCGCTTTATTGAGATAAGTTCTCAGAGCAAAAAAATTTCGGTGTGTTGAAGGCTGTGGGCTAGTTTGAATGAGACTGACGTTGCCTGCGTGCTTCGTAGAGACAAACAGCGGCGGTGGCGGCGACGTTGAGGGAATCGGCCTGTCCCGCCATGGGGATGAGGATAGTTTGATCCGCATTTTGAATCCAGGAATCGGAGAGGCCGGATTGTTCGCTGCCAAGGAGGAGTGCGGTGGCTTGATTGTAGTCGCAGTCCCAATGTTTTTTGGTGGCGGCGGGGGTGGTGGCGTAGGTCCGGATCTTGTGTTCGGCAAGCCATTCTTTGAGCGGTTCGCGTTCGGCGGTAACCAGGGGCAGGGCAAAGAGGAGGCCCTGTGAGGAACGGATGGCGTTGGGATTGTAGAGGTCGAGGACGCAGTCTACCAGGATGACGGCATCCGCGCCTGCGCCGTCGGCAGAGCGAAGAATAGCACCGAGATTGCCGGGTTTTTCAATGCCTTCCAGGATGAGGAGCAGCGGATTCTTAGGCAGTTCAAGTTCTGCGAGGGCGTGGCTTTGTTGTTGGCCTACGGCGACGATACCGTCGGGGCCTTCACGGAGGCTCGCCTTTTCAAAGGCTTCCGAGCTAAGGCGAATGAGGGTGGGCTGCTCGGAGTGACGGCGTGCGCGAATGAATTCGGCATGCGCCTCAGAGGGAAAATGCTCGGGGCAATAGTAAAGGCATTCAATGGCGTAGCCTGCATCGAGGGCATGGCTGAGTTCGCGGAGACCCTCTACGAGGAAGCGTTCCTGGCGTTCGCGGTGTTTGCGCTCGCGCAGCTTAACGAGGTTCTTGATTTGCTCGTTGTGGCGGCTCTGTATGTAGGCGTCTTCCATGTATGCTTTAAGAGGTTGTTCATTCAGGGCCGGTCTGTGAAGTTTGAATTCTATTCTTTTCCTGCGCTTGAAAAGTCTCCAGTAGTGGTGGGTGCCAACAGAAACGCCCAAAAATTTCATCCCTGAACCCTTCGCCTACCACGAGGAGGTAAACTTTGAGGTTGAACGCCTGACGAATCTTGGAATGGGCGTGGGACGGGTCGACGGTTGGGTGGTCATGGTGCCGTTCGTGATTCCCGGGGAAAAGGTGCGGGCGCGGATCTTTCGCAATTTCTCCAATTACTCCGATGCCGACCTTGTGGAAGTTTTGGAACCTTCGCCCGACCGTGTTGAGGCGGCCTGCCCGCTTTTTCAAAAATGCGGCGGGTGCCAATATCAACATATTGAATACAAACGCCAATTGTCCGAAAAGACTGCACAGGTGGTGGAATTGATGGAAAAACTGGGCGGGATCACACACCCGGTTGAGCCTGCCTTCGGTTCGCCGCAACAATACGGCTACCGTTCCAAACTGACCCCACACTACAATCGCCCACATGCGGACGGTTCGCAGCCGATCGGGTTTTTGCGTTTTGGGCGACGGCGTGAGATTGTAGACGTGGAGCATTGCCCCATTGCGACAGAGGCTATCAATGCCACCTTGCCTGAAGCGCGGGCAGAGGCGCGGCGTTCCGGAGGGAAGAAACGGCGGCAGCGAGGCGGGACTTTGCTTTTGCGCGATGTCCTTGAGGGGGTTGTCAGCGATCCGCAAGCGGTGGTTTCCGAGCGGGTCGGGGAGGTTACTTTTCAATATAAGGCGGGGGAATTCTTCCAAAATAATCCTTACATTTTGCCAGAGTTGGTGGCCTATGTTGGGCGCGAAGCTCAAGCCGAGGGGGCAAATCATTTGGTGGATGCCTACTGCGGGGTCGGGCTTTTCGCACTTTCGCTGGCACGGAAATTTGAATCAGTAGTGGGAGTAGAGATCAGTCAGGCATCGGTTTTATGGGCGCAGGCGAACGCGCGAATCAGCGAGATTGAAAATGCCCGCTTCCTAATTGGAAAAGCGGAGGCGATCTTTCAGGGCTTGAATTTTCCGGCGGAGAAGACCGCGCTGGTGATTGACCCGCCGCGAAAGGGTTGTGATGCCGAATTTCGCGAGCAACTCCTGGCTTTTGCGCCCGCCCGCTTGGTTTATGTTTCCTGTGATCCCGCCACGCAGGCACGCGACTTGCAGGCGTTTATCGCCGGCGGTTACCGCATCACGCGGATTCAGCCTTTCGACCTCTTCCCGCACACCCGCCATATTGAGAATGTCGTGACCTTATCGCGAGATACAGGCGGTTCCGGTGCTGTGAATTAGGATTGACTCAGCCCGCCCGCCCCCCTTTTTTTATGGGCTTTTTCAATTATTAGGAGAATTTTATTTATGCCATTAGATGTCCAAGTCCGTAAAGGAGAACCCATGGAGCGCGCGTTGCGACGCCTTAAGAAACGCCTCGATCGTGAGGGTATTATCCGCGATGTGCGTGCTAAGCGCTATTTTGAGAAGCCTTCACAGGCCAAGCGCCGCAAGAACAAGGAGCTCGATTTCAATAACATGCTGCGTGTTCGCTACTCCAAAATGTAGCTTGTTAATGATTTGGCACTAGCCTGTTTAACGATTCTAACCAACCCCGGTACTGCTCGACAAGCGACCGGGGTTTTTATTGAATGATGGTATGAATACAATCGCTGACCGTTTAGCGCTCTCTTCCTGTTGGTGTTCAGCGCGCCACGATGACGGCTATGCTATGGTTGAGGAAATGGTGGGGCTTGGCTTCAAGCGCATCGAGTTGAGTCATGGAATCCGTATCTCCCTTGTGCCGGGTATTTTAAAAGCGGTCGAGGAAAAGCTGGTGGAAGTAGGCTCAGTTCACAATTTTTGTCCTATACCGCCGAGTGCCTGGCAGGCAGCACCGAATTTATTTGAACCGGCCTCTACGGACAAACAGGAACGTGAACTGTGGAAACGTTATACTGAGCGAACCCTTGATTTTGCGGTGAAGGTCGGTGCGCCCAAAGTGGTGATGCATTCAGGGAGTGCATGGTTTTTCTTTGGTTCACCCGAGGCTAAATTCGAGAAATGGCTCTCGGCGCAGAAACGCGAAGCAATTGAGGCCGTGTCCGCAGAGCATGCGGAAGTTGACGAAGCAATTGAGGTCAACGAATTTGAATTGGAAACCAAACTCTACGCCAGTGAAGCCTTTAAGAAGCAGCGTGACCGCATCTTACCTCGTATCAAGCGCGCCTCCAAGAAGCCCCTACGTTATTTGAATGAAAGTTATGCCACTATCCTTCCCTATGCCAAGGAACGCGGTTTACAGTTGGGTCTGGAGAATCGCGAGGGTCTCGAGGAATTGCCCCTCGACCGTGCTTATCCTGATTTTATGGAAAAACTGGAAGACGCTGAGACCTTTGGTTACTGGCACGACACGGGTCATGCTCAACTTAAGCATCGTCTTGGATTATTGGATCACCGCGCACACCTCGAAGCGATGGCTCCGCGCCTGATTGGGTTTCACTTGCACGATGTATCCGAGGGCGGGCGGGACCACCGTGTGCCCGGAACCGGTACCATTGATTTTGATATGGTAGCGGAGTTCGTTCGCCCTGAACACACCCTCGTGCTCGAGCTCAGCCCATCTCTCAGTCGCGACCAAGTGCGTGCCTCGCGGGACTACCTGCTCGAAACCCTGACATAAATTGGGTTTTAGCTGTCTTTGGGCTTGCTTCCGTGCTGACTTTTACCCACTTTTTTGCGCTTGTTTCCTTCGCGCCGCGTTGAAACGAACAAAACAAATAACAACCAACAAACAAAAAGAAACCACCCTTTCTCCCCGAGTTAACGCTCAGGGCTTTGAACGATCATGATTAACACAACACCCAAAGACCTGCTTGATGCAGGCGTCCATTTCGGTCACCAACTGCGTCGTTGGAATCCGAAGTCCAAGCCCTACGTTTTCGATAACCGTAACGGCATTTCCATTATCGACCTTGCGCAAACCCACGCCCTCCTTGAAAAGGCCTGCGAATTTGTCGAGAGTACCATTGCTTCCGGAAAAGAGATTCTCTTTGTGGGAACCAAGAAACAGGCACAGGAAATTATGCGCGAAGCGGCTGCTGCCAGCCAAATGCCATTCTGCGTGAATCGCTGGATGGGAGGCGGGCTCACTAATTTTTCCACCATCAAAACTTCCCTCGCGAAATACCGTAAGTTCCTTAAAATGGAACAAGACGGTGAGCTTGAAAAACTGCCGGGCAAGGAAGAAGCGGCCATCCGTCGCCAGATGTCCCGCATGAACCGCAATTTTGAGGGTATTCTTGAAATTAAGGAATTGCCCGCGGCCCTCTTTGTTGTGGACACACTCAATGAAGAAATCGCGGTCGCAGAAGCCAACCGTCTGGGCATCCCGGTAATCGGTTTGGTTGATACCAACTCCGATCCCAGTGTCATTGATTACCCCATCCCGGGTAATGACGACGCCGTGAAGTCCATCCGCATCATCGTGGATACCATTTTGGAAGCAGCTCAAAGTGGGCTCGCGCAACGTGAGAGCAAAAGCCTTCAAAAAGACGTTACTCCGCTGGTTCGCGAACAGATCTTTGAACAAGAGGACGTTGAGGTCACCTTGCCAGAAGGCTACGGTGAAGATGAGGAAAACGCGCAAGCAAAAGCGGAGCAGTAAGCTTTCCGCCGAAAAATCTTAACTTAACTTCGATAGAATAATATCATGAGTGCACAAATTAATGCTAAAATGGTCGGTGAACTGCGCGAAAGCACAGGCGCTGGATTGATGGATTGCAAAAAAGCCCTGGTTGAATGCGACGGCGATTTTGAAAAGGCAGGCGAATGGCTTCGCAAGAAGGGCATTGCCTCAGCTGCGAAAAAAGCCGGACGAGATGCCAGTGAAGGTTTGATCGATACCTACATCCACCTCGGTGGTAAGGTCGGCGTCCTTTGTGAAATCAACTGTGAAAGCGACTTCGTTGCTAAAACCGACGACTTCAAGCAATTCGTTCGCGACATCGCGATGCACATTGCGGCTGCCAGTCCCGTCTGCGTTTCCCGCGATGATATCGACGCCGAGTTGCTTGAGAAGGAACGCGAAGTAGCTCGTGGCCAAGCCGAGGGCAAGCCAGCTCAAGCGGTTGAAAAAATCGTGGAAGGTAAGGTCAACAAATTCCTCAGCGAGAATTGCTTGCTGGAACAGGCTTACGTCAAGGATCCCGATCAAACCGTGCAACAATTGCTGACCGCCAATATCGCCAGGATGGGCGAGAATATGATGATCAAGCGTTTTGCCCGTTTCCAGATCGGAGCCTAAACATCACCCACACTTTCAAGGAAACCAGCCCCGCAAGCGGCTGGTTTTTTTATGCTCCAGTGGCTCTGTCAGTAGCGCCATAAAAGAACGCGCTTGCCTTTGTCCCTATGTTTAAGAGCCTGTGCGCATGGGTAAAGAACGGTATGTTGTCATTATGGCAGGCGGTCGCGGGGAGCGTTTTTGGCCGGAGAGTCGTCTAGCGCAACCGAAACAACTGCTGCCCAT
>JAACDB010000010.1 GCA_009937095.1 Verrucomicrobiota bacterium | reverse complement strand
TTATTGTCACATAAATCCTGTAAGAATTTTTATCAAACAAAGGAAAAAGTTTGCGCAAGACAACTCTCCCCTCAAGTTTAAGTAATCATGATCAAGGTTTTTCGCAACGCTTCCCTCCTGCTTTCCATTTGTTTTCTTTTCAGTGCCTGCACCCGCACGCAACTCCCCACCCCAGGTGACACCGCCAGTCTCTACGGCAATGATGACGGCCTCATCGCCAACACCATGACAGGCGGATGGGGACCCGATGAACTTCAAAACCGCGGCCCCAACGACAGCTACACCGACGGAAACTATCAAGGACGCCCCACCCTCATGGGACTCTTTCAGCCCGTCTACTTCAATTTTGACTCTGCCGGTATCGCCGCAGCCGAACGCGCCAAGCTACAAGAAGCCGCCCGTTACCTCAGTAAAAACAAAAGCTCTGGCGTCCTGCTCGAGGGTCACTGCGACTGGTACGGCACCGCCGATTACAATCTCGCTCTTGGGGAACAGCGTGCCAACAGCGCCCGCGATTATCTTTCGACTCTTGGCGTAAACAGCTCCCGCATCGAAACCCTCTCCAAGGGAAGCCTCGAAGCCACCAGCGGTCTTTCCAAAGCCCAGTCTGCCCAGGATCGCCGCGTCGAGATCATCATTCTCCAGTAGGCAGCACTGCTCCATGCTTGCTCAGCGAAGCAAGTTCACTATCTGCAGGTGCCCTGCCGCTTTTGCCTGAACAAAAAAATGAGCGAAGCACCAAACCAAGATAGCGTCCTTGTTCCCAAGCGCCGATTCGGGAAAACGGAATTGCAGATGCCCGTCATCACCTGCGGGGGAATGCGTTTCATACAAAGCTGGAACGACACTCCGGTAGACCGAAAATCCGTCACCAAAGAAGGTCAGGCCAATCTTGAGGCCACCATCCGCTACGGACTTGAATTCGGCATAAACCATATTGAAACCGCCCGCGGTTACGGCACCTCAGAATACCAACTCGGGCAATTGCTCCCCCGCCTCCCACGCGATGAAATCCTGGTGCAAACCAAGCTTTGTCCCTCCGATTCCCCGGCTGAATTGCTCAAAGCCTTTCAAGTCTCCCTGGATTCCCTGCAACTTGACTACGTTGACCTCCTGAGCGTACACGGCATTAACAACGCCGCCACCCTTGAACAGGCCCTCAAATGTATGCCCGCCATCCAACAACTTAAAAAAGAAGGCCGCTGCCGGCATATTGGATTCTCCACTCATGCCCCGCCTGATATTGCTCTTAAAGCAATCGAGACGGATCTCTTCGAATACATCAACCTCCATTGGTATTACGTCTATAATCCCATAAACCGAGCCCCGGTGGATGCCGCCGCCGCGCGCGACATGGGCGTTTTCATCATCAGTCCCTGCGATAAAGGTGGTAAACTTTACGAACCCCCGCCCAAACTGCTTGAGCTCTGCCAACCGCTCACCCCGATGGCTTTTAACGACCTCTACTGCCTTCGCGATCCCGCCGTCCACACCCTCTCCATTGGCGCCGCCCGTCCCTCCGATTTCTCCGAACACATTACCGCCGTCAAAAACATGGAGGCGCGATTACCCGACGTTGAGGCCATTGAAAAAAAACTCGACCATGCGATGGATATAGCCCTCGGAGCAGATTGGATGCGGGATTGGCACAAGGGTCTCCCACTCCAAGTCGACACTCCCGGCGAAATCAATATCCCTGAAATTCTCCGCCTCTGGAATTTTGCCAAAGGCTTGGACATGGTTGAATTCGCCAAGATGCGTTACAACCTCCTCGGTCAAGCCGAGCATTGGTTCCCGGGTGTCAACGCTGCCAACATAGACAACGAAGCCCTCATGCCCTGCCTTGAGCAAAGCCCCTTTGCTGACCGTATTCCCGATGTCCTGCGCGAGGCCCATGCCCTCCTATACGAGGCTCCCAAAAAACGCGAAAGCCAAACTTAGCGATCAGAACGGTTCAGCACGATTTGACTCACATCAATCGAACCCGCCTCAAAACCCGCCTCGCAATAACTCAGGTAATAGTTCCATTTGCGCCGGAAAGGTGCATCAAAACCCAATGCCTCTAATTCCGTTTCACGCTCGTTGAAAGCGTCGCGCCAGCGGCGTAACGTTTCGGCATAATCCAGACCAAAGGATTCAGTGACCTCGAGCTCCATCCCGCCCAAGTCAGCAACGATTTCCCGCAGGGCTGCTTTCGACGGCAAGTGACCGCCCGGAAAAATATAACGCTGAATCCAGTCACAACTGCGGCTATACTGTGCATAACGATCATCTGAAATGGTGATGGCCTGTACCACCGCCCGACCACCGGGCTTTAAGCAATCGCGTATCGTTTTAAAATAAGTCGGTAAAAATTCCCGACCCACCGCCTCGATCATTTCACAGGAAACCACCGCATCGTATTCCCCCTTCTCATCGCGGTAATCCTGCAACCTCAAATCCACCTGCCCCTTAAAGCCCGCGCCCTCAATCAAATCCTTGGCGTAAGCCAGTTGTTCCTTTGAGAGCGTCAGGCTTGTTACCCGACAGCCTGCTCTGGCAGCTCGCAAGGCCAATGCACCCCAACCCGTTCCAATCTCCAAGAGATGCCCACCTTCCGGACAGGCTGCCCGTCTCAACATCGCCCCAATCTTTCTTTCCTGCCCCGTCTCAAGGCTGTCTTCCTCTCGCGACTCAAAAAGAGCCGAGGAGTAGGTCATAGTTCGATCCAGAAAGAGGGCATAGAAATCATTACTGAGGTCGTAGTGCGCTTCGATATTGGATTTACTCTGTTCAAGCGTATTCGAACGGCGCCAATGGTATAGCCGATCAAGCCATTGACCAAAAATTGAAAGCCCATTGCGAATACGACCCACCGCATGCTGGTTGCGGGCCAGTAAAGTCAGTAAGGCACTCAAATCAGATGTCGTCCAGGCACCGTTCACATAACCCTCTCCCAGAGCCATACTGCCACCCAGCACCAAGCGTCGTGGCATGGCCGCATCCAAGATCTTCATGTCTACTTCTGGCCCCTCGCCATCGCCCAAATATTCCACCCGACCACTGGTCAGTTCCAGACGCAAGGTACCACCACGCAGACGGCTGAGATAACGCGCCATTAAAGATTCAAAAAAAGAAAGACCTTTGGGGGTAATAGAACTCATGACTACTGCGAATCGTTTGCTTTAGGTTTCCATGGAAAGAATGGACTCGTGCACCGCTGATAGTCCGCATACGCCGCCCCACGCCGTTTAAGAGAAGAATACTCCGCGGGCGGTATACCGGTAATGTATCGCAGAAATAAATACATAATGAGGGGACCGGTTAGACTCCATCCAAAGGATGCGCTACCATGTGAAAGTAGAACATATACCCACCAATAAAGCCATTCAAAAAAATAATTAGGATGGCGGGAATAGCGCCATAAGCCTTCGCGACAGACCCCGTTAGCGTTATCCGGATTCGATCGAAAGCCAGCCAGTTGACGATCTGCCAAGGCCTCGCCACCGAGCGCCACCAAGGCCAAAACCAGCGCGAGGAAATCGACGACCCCCAAGGGCGCAGGATTCGCTAGGGCAATTCCCAGCGGTACAAGAAAGACACCCGCAAGTGGAATTTGTAAGAAAAAAAGAAAGAGGAAATTGCGCGGAGCCTGCGCCCCCCAACGCGCCACAAGATTCGCGTATCGCGGATCCTCACGCCGCGGCAAGATACGGTCTTTGCAAAGATGGAGACTCAAACGGATGGCCCAAAAACCAACCGCTACCAAAACGATACCATCACGGGGATGGTCAATACCCGAAAAGAGCGCAAGTCCCCAAGTCCCCAAAAGGATTCCCAGCGGCCATACCAAATCCATTACGGCATAGACCTTCAAGTAACGCGCGAGCGCAAACGCTCCCAGAGCAAGTCCGATACCTGTCAGGAACAAGCCCCCGTATAAAGCTTCCATCCCGCCTGGTCTCCGCTAACTGCGGGCCTCCTGATAGATCTTTTCAGGATAGAGCTTCAAGTCCCAGACCAAGCCAAAAAACTGCAAAACTCGCAGGACATAAAAAGTAAGATCAATTTCCCACCAATACATTCCCTGTCGTGCCGACAAGGGCCAGCGGTGGTGATTGTTGTGCCAGCCCTCCCCGAAGGTCAGCAAGGCGACCCACCAATTGTTTCGACTTTCATCATCGGTTTCAAAGCGCTTGGTTCCGATAATGTGCGTGACGGAATTAACGCAAAAAGTGACGTGATAAACAAACATGGTGCTCAAGAAAAAGCCCCACATTACGAGCTGCATCCCGCTTGTTCCCAAGGCTGGGAAAAAAGCATTCAAGAGCGCTCCAATTCCATAAAGCAATCCGATTAGAGACAATACCGGCAAGACATGGAAACGATCCACGAAATGTAGCTCCGGGTATTTTGTTAGGTCCTTGATGCGGTCATATTTGGTATCACTGTGCGCCTTGCACATGACCCAACCAATATGTGACCAAAAGAACCCACGCGTTACCGGTGAGTGAATATCCGGTTCCTTGTCGGAATGTTGGTGATGATGGCGATGATTGGCAGCCCACCACATTGGCCCGAGTTGCGCTGAAGAGGTGCCTACCCACGCAAGGACGAATTGAAACCAACGACTGGTCTTGAACGAACGATGGGAAAAATAACGGTGAAAGCCTGCCGTCAGCGCAAAGACCCGCACAAAATAAGTTACCAATAAGGCCGCCAGCGC
>JAACDB010000070.1 GCA_009937095.1 Verrucomicrobiota bacterium | reverse complement strand
AACTGGAGAATTTACGATTACCTGGCCTTCAGTCGCAGGCAAATCCTACCGATTTTGGATGAGCAATGATCTTTCCAATTGGAGTACGGAATCCGTTCATCATGGGATCAACGGCACGCTAAGCGAAGTATTCAATCCTTCGCAGCTAAATAGCGAGACAAAACAGTTCTTCCGAATTACGACTCCCTAATAAAGTCGTAGCACTTTGCTTTGAGCCTTTTTTCTTAATGGTGACTTAATCATCAGCGAGGCTCACCTCTAAAGCATAGCCAACCCCCGCGGCAAGGAAAGCGGGTAGTTCGATCTCTACGCCCGCATCGGTTTTTTTCCAATTGAGATAGAGGCGTTGCCCAAGCATCCGAATTTTACGGATGGGTTCATCATTCAGTGATTTAATAAGAATTTTTCGTCCTTCTGGACGGGCGAGGGCGATGGCGTATAGCTTGTCTCCTTTGGTGGTGAACCAAAAGTCATCACTCCCAAAGTTAAAATCGAGCTTGGCCTTACGACGGTGTTCGGTACCACCCATTTTCAAAGCGGAATTTCCCTCGTGGTCGATGCGCCAGGGTTGGGTGCCGTAGATGGCTTCGCCGTTGACGTCCAGCCATTCTCCCACCGTGCGGAGGTTGGCAACCGCTTGCGGCGGCATGATGCCCATGCCGTCCGGTCCCACATTTAGAAGGAGGTTGCCGCCTTTACTGACGTTCGCAATGAGCCAATAGAGAATTTCAATCGGTTTTTTCCAGTCATCATCATAAGATTTATATCCCCATGAATTGTTGGTCGTCGCGACACATTCCCATGCGTCTTTATTGATTTGATCGGGAATTACGTTATCGCCCGGGATGCCAAAATCGCCAAAATGATTTCCAATTCGTTGGTTAACTAGGATTTCAGGGTTCGCATCATATATCGTCTGATAAAAGGCAAAGCTATGACGTGCGGGGATGTAGATGGGCGTATCAAGCCAGATCTCGCATAGTTCATAGTTATTCACGAGTTCCTTTACCTGAGGCAGGGCCTTGTTGGCAATGTAGTCGTCAAACTTGATGGGTGCGGGGTCAAAATAGTTGGCAAAGACTTTCTTTTTTGGCTTCTCGGGGCCATAGTCCTTGATGCCGGAATCGCCGCCATCGCGCCAGTCCAGCGCATGTGAATAATAGACACCAAATGCGATACCTGCGTTTTTACATGCGGTTTCCAACTCACGGATAATATCGCGACCAAAGGGACTGCCATCAACCGCGTTGAAGTTACTGACCTCAGAATCAAAAAGTGCAAAGCCGTCATGATGCTTTGAGGTAATGACCATATATTTCATGCCCGCGGCTTTGGCTACCGCGACCCATTCCTGAGCGTTAAAGCCGGTTGGGTTAAAGGTTTCTGCGAGTTTGGCATATTCTGCGCGGGGGATCTCTTTGTTGCGCATGATCCATTCTGCTACGCGCGGACCAATCCCGCCTTCTTCCATTTTTTTCCCTTTATAAATTCCACCCAGTTGCGAGTAGAGTCCCCAATGAATGAACATGCCGTATTTGTGTTCATTGAAGCGCTGATGCCCGCGCATTTTTCCCGGAGAACTCGCCATGGGTCGCCATTTGGCTTCCAGTTCCAGCATCTCCGGAGAACCGGGTACGCCGGAGCCCCAAGGTCCGGTCGCAGATAGGGAAAAATGTAGGAAAAAAAAGAATGTAGTGAGTGTTATGCTTAACTTCATAATATAAAATTGAATCGGTTTGGCAGCGGTATTTGAGCCTTCCGCAAGTACCTCTAAGCTTTACAAAAAAAAAGTTATCCGTCTATACGCATGAATATGCGTAGTCAATATGTGCGCTTTGCTTTATATTTGAAACATAAATAGTTAATGAAAAATGCATAATAAAGGCTGTAGGCCGCGCATTCGTCCGATAAGCAGAACTCCCATTTTCTCGTAAAGTAGTTTCTTTTTTCCATCTCCATGCAAAGGCTAGCTATATTCAAAGTCCCTGTAGTTTGCTAATCTTGTTTTTTATTTCTCAAAGAAAGTGAATGATGAATATTGAGCACAAGTCCCAAGCACAACCGGAGATTAACAATCAGCATTTGCCCTATCGATCGATGTCCCAGGGAAACATGCCAGCCATTGGGATGGGAACATTTGGCTCGGATCATGTTACGCATGAGCAGATGGCCGAGGCAGTGCTAGGTGCTGCAGACATCGGCTATCGCCATTTTGATTGTGCTGAAGTCTATTCAAACGAAGGTTTGATTGGACAGTCCCTTGAAGAATTGATGCGCAATGGTGTAGCGCGCGAAACTCTTTGGATTAACTCAAAGGTTTGGAATGATCACCACAAGCCCGCAGATGTATTGGAGGCCTGCCAACGCTCAATTGAAAACCTGCGTTGTGATTATATTGATTTATATCTCGTGCATTGGCCGTTTCGAAATTTTCATCCACCGCATTGTAGTGTGGAAAGCCGCAGTCCAGATTCTCACCCCTACGATCATCGAGAAATGATGGAAACTTGGGAGGCAATGGAAGGGTTGCTTGAAAAAGGACTGGTACGCAATATCGGCACCTCTAATATGACGATTCCGAAAATGGACTTACTCTTGCGTGATGCCTCAGTGAAGCCCGCCGCAAATGAAATGGAACTACACCCTCATTTTCAACAGCCTGCGCTATTTGAGTATTGTAGGCAAAGGGGGATTGAAGTGCTCGGTTATTGCCCCTTGGGCTCTCCGGGTCGTCCAGAACGAGATCGTACCCCTCATGATAGCGTGGACATTGAAGATCCTGTAATTGTCGAAATCGCTAAGACACATGCCGTCCATCCTGCCGCGATCTGTTTGAAATGGGCTGTTCAAAGGGGCCATACGCCGATACCTATGTCCACTAACCCAAAGAATTATCGCGCGAACCTTGAGGCCGTAACCACAGATCCGCTGACCGAGGATGAAATGAATGCCATCGCCCAGATCGACAAAGCGTGTCGCTTAATAAAGGGGCAAGTATTTCTCTGGGAAAATGCAGTAGGATGGGAAGATTTATGGGATCTGAATGGAACCATAGCCACATGCGATTAATTTAAGAATTCGAATAATGAAAACCCTGCCTAACACAATGCTTGGTGCCTGTCTGCCAGGTGACAGCACAACCGAACTTAAAGAATTTAACGTGCCTGAGCCGGGTTATGGAGAAGTGCTTATGCGGATTAAAGCATCTACCATCTGTGGATCAGATATACGATGCATTTACCATGAACACCTAGGTAAAGGGCCAGAAGGCTACCAGGGCGTCATTGCAGGTCATGAGCCCTGTGGTCAGGTCATTGCCGTGGGACCCGGTTGTCGCAGTTATCGGGTAGGCGATCGTGCAATTGTTTATCACATATCGGGATGCGGGCTATGTTACGATTGCCGGCGAGGTTATATGATATCCTGTACGCACCCAACCTTGCGCCGAGCTTATGGATGGCAACGCGATGGTGGCATGGCGGGCTACATGATTGCGGAGGAAAAAGACTTGGTGCACTTGCCGGATGAGTTGAGTTATGCGGATGGTGCACAGGTAGCCTGTGGCTTCGGAACAGTTTATGAAGGTTTGGAGAAAGTTGGAATCAGCGGCAATGACGCGGTTCTCATAACCGGTCTTGGCCCGGTTGGATTGGCGGCCGCAAGCTTATGCCGCAAGCTAGGGGCGAACCAAATCATCGGGGTGGATGCGCTGCCAGAGCGCAATAAAATTGCTGAAGATTTAAAGTTGTTTGATGAGGTTTTATTAGCCGGCGAGGACAACGAGAAAGACATCCGCAAGCTTACTAATGGTCATGGGGTTGAGCGGGCGGTGGAGTGCTCAGCGCATCACAGTGCGCGGAATATGGCCATCCGAGCGACTCGAAAATGGGGAAAGATGGTCATGATTGGGGAGGGCGGACCGATGCAGCTCAATCCCTCTCCCGACATGATCCATGACCAAAAGACACTCTACGGTTCATGGGTAACCTCGACCTGGCGTATGATGGAATTAGTTGAGCGTCTGGTGCGTTGGAATTTACATCCTGCTGATTTAATTACCCATCGCTTTGAAATTGATCAAGTGGACGAAGCTTATTCCTTAATGGCCTCTGGTAAGTGCGGTAAAGTTGCGGTCTGTTTTGATGAAGAGCTGAAGCTTTGAGCGGGGCGCATTCGTTATCCCGCCGTGGCCGCAGGTGATTTTGGGAAGGGAATGGCACCGCGCTTGATGAGATAGGCATAGTGCTTTGGGGATACTCCGATGATCCGTTTGAAAACCCTTGAGAAGTGATAAGGATCGCTATAGCCGACAATAGCGCCAACCTGTTTAACAGGTAAATTCTCACCTAAAATCAGTTTGGCTGCGTGTTTGATTTTAAGGCGAGTAAGCAGCTGAAATGGGGTCTCATTGGCGTAGCGTTTAAAAAGACGTGCGATGTACACTTTGTTCACCGCACAGGCATCTGAAATTTCACCAACCGTATTAATATTCAGGTAATTATCATAAATGAAGCGCCAGCAGCGGGTGAAAGTCTCGTTTGAGAAAGACTGAAGTTTACCTGGTATTTCTCGATCGATCAGTAGGCGAACAAAAAGTAGTTTCAGCAGTTGTTCAACTAATGCACGAGAGGTCTTTCTCTTAAGCTCTGAGCTTTCAATGAATTGTTCAAAAATATCCTGCACCCAGCGCTGGTTTCCTACATAGAACATATCGCCTTCCTTGAGGTTAAATTCATGCATCCGGGCCAGCGCATCAGAGCCATCAAAATCTACAAAGTATTTCTTAAGTGGTTTATCGCCTACGGAAAAGATTTTGTGCGGGGTATTGGGTCCATAAATAAAGCAACACCCAGAACCGATCTCAGACTTCTTGTCGTCTAATTCTAGTTTGCAATTTCCATTTGCGATGAACTCGATCGCATAGTAATCAAAGTTTTTACGGTCGATGCGGTAGGCCTTTTGGCAGACCTCCATGCCTGCGCAAATGACGCGAAATCCGTTTTTTCCCTGTGTGAAAGGCTCGTGGACGTAGTAACGCCCTTCGAGGACATTTTCCGAAATAAAGTTTGGATAGTTGCCAGTATCTCGATCTTTTTTAAGTGCAGGAATATCCATCTTTTGAATTACTATAGGCAGTGCAGCAAAGTTCCTCAACACGCGCAACTAAGATAAATGCGATTGCTTTAACGCATTTACAGACAAGGCAGTGCTGGATGCTTGCTAGGGACTCAACGGGTATGCATGAGAGCAGGCACCGCAGGATTAGCCTTTTTGAAAGCGCTAACTTCGCTCAATCGTTCAATCTGAATGAACGAGCGAGCGTACGCGGAAGAAGCGCTTGTTTTCGCCCCTGCCATAAGTACCCGCATCGGCGGGCGTCCAAGTGATGAGGTCTTCGCTGCATTCAAGGATAATTTCAACCGGTCCCGCGGCATCAGCGGGGATCACCACGGTGTTTTTTGGGATGACCTCGTTATATTTGGGTTCGGTGATCTTCAGGACGGCGAAAGCTTTGGAGTAGCTGGCGGCATCTGCCCAAAGCTGTATCATTATAGGACCCAGAAAAGTGGAGAGAGTTTGAGGAATCTCCTCGCTATGGAGGGTGAGGCTGAAGGGATATTCCTCGGCGGTACCCTCAATATGGACATAGGATTTTTTATGAGATGGGGTGCGGCTTCCGTCGATGAGTTCGAGCGATTTGATTTCGACGAGGTAACCTTCCGGGATGTAGAAGCTGGATTCGCCCAGGGTCTCGTAACCCGAAGTCAGGGTAAGGTAAGGCGGCGGTGGCGAATCGCCAGTGGTACCGCTCACGTTGCGCAAGGGAAGGATTGCCGCTGCCAGTATTGCTATCGTCCATGCATTCATGGTATTAAACCATAAATTACTTATAGTTAAAGTAACTTACTTAAAATAAGGTATAAAACCTTTAATAAAAATACAAGTATTTAAAATGTAAAATTTTAGGAGAACGGATAAAATGGTTTAAACAGCGGTGTTTCTCGGGTTTTTTGTTACCAGTTTCTACTCGACGGTGACGGATTGGATTTTCGTGTATATGGTATCTAAATAGTTCTCTCGGTTAGGGTTAATGTATTTTGATTACTTATTAATTTTTAATTTAAACGGTTATCGTAGGCAACCGATATCTTTAGAAAATTCCTTATTATAGAATATTATTGTCATGCCACACCAAGCGACAAGGTCATATCCATGATTTTTCAGAAACTTAAACTCATTAGTTTCAGCTACATCTTGTAAGAAATTTTCATTTGTCTCTACAGCAATAACGATAGGTTTGTATATTTTAAAATTCAAAGATTTTAGAATATCGTAGTCATTGCCCTCTGCATCTATTGTTAAAAAGTCAATTTGTTGATTATGAAGAGGACTTGCTGCTAAGATATCATCTAATTTTCTACAAGTTGTAGTTTTTTTTGTATATATGCCTCTCTCGATGGAAAGTTCTGCGTTAGTCGAATTAGTAAGTGAGTAATAACCTTTGGTGTAATAATCTATTTCACCGCTTTTACTACCTACTGCGGATGGTATGTTGTGGTCCCTAGGTCTTATCATTTCAAATCCTTTTATCTTAATAGGATCAATATCTATATTAACTCCAGACCATCCTCGCTTGTAGAGTTCCCATGTATTATTATATTTTATTGGATGAAAACAACCAACATCAACAAAAGTACCGATATATTTTTTTTGAAAAAAACGTTTTATTGAGACATCTTCTGCAAATTGAGAGAAGTGGCTTGATTTGGTCTTTGTTAAAAAAAGCTTTCGAATCAAATATATAAACTGAAAAAATTTATTTTTCTGAAGGAAAATAGGAGGATCTGAATTATTCCATATCATTTAATAAATGAGTTGGTGTTATAAATGTACTTATTCCACCGTAACCGACTTGGCGAGGTTGCGGGGTTTGTCGACGTCGCAACCGCGCTGAAGGGCGATGTGGTAACTGAGAAGCTGGACGGGGATGCTCATGAGAATCGGTTGCACGATTTCATGGCATTCAGGCACGCGGATGACTTCGTCGATGAGATCATCGGGGAGTTCGCAGTCTGCGGAGGCGACGCAGATGACGGCTCCTTTGCGGGCTTTGACCTCTTGGATGTTCGCGAGGCTCTTTTTAAAGATTTCACCGGAGGTCGTGAGGAAGACGCTGGGGCAGTCCTTACTGATGAGGGCGATGGGGCCGTGTTTCATTTCGGCGGCGGGGTAGCCCTCGGCGTGGATGTAGGAAATTTCCTTAAGTTTGAGGGCACCTTCGAGGGCGATGGGAAACATGAGTTGGCGACCGAGGAAGAGGCAGTCTTCGTAGTGGGCGTATTTTTTGGCAATGGCCTCGATTTTTTCGTTTTGTTTGAGGACTTCGCGGACTTGATCGGGTAGGGCTTTGAGGGCTTTTACAATTTTAGTGCCGTCGGTAAAGCTGAGGTCGCGGAGGCGTCCGAGGTAGAGGGCGACCATGGCGCAGAGCATGATCTGGGAAGTGAAGGCCTTGGTGGAGGCGACGCCGATTTCGGGGCCGGCGTGTTGGTAAATGCCGCCGTCGGTTTCGCGAGCGATGGTGGAGCCGACGCTGTTGTTGATGGCGAGGGTACGGAAGCCTTTGCGTTTGGCTTCGCGGAGGGCGGCGAGGGTGTCGATGGTTTCGCCGGATTGGCTGATGGCGAAGACGAGGGTGTTTTTATCGAGCGGGGCGTTGCGGTAACGGAATTCGGAGGCGTATTCGACTTCGACGGGGATACGGGCGAAGCGCTCGATGAGGTATTCGGCGACGAGGCAGGCGTGCCATGCGGTGCCGCAGGCGAGGAAAAGGATACGGTCGACGCCGAGGAGTTCCTGGGGGGATAGATTCAAGCCGCCGAAGAGTGCGGTGCTGCCGTCGTCGGAGAAGCGTCCGCGCATACCGTTTTCGAGGGAAGCGGGCTGTTCAAAGATCTCCTTTTCCATAAAACTGGTATAGTCACCCAGTTCGGCGGCGGAGGTGTCCCAGTCGACTTGTTGAATGACGGCTTCAACGTTGGCGCTGGTGATGGTGGTGATGTTGAAGTCGTCGGGACGGAGATGCACCACTTCGTTATCATTGAGGTAAACGACGTTGGTGGTGCAGTGGGTGAGGGCGCTGACATCGGAGGCGAGGAGGTTCTCACCCTTGCCGAGGCCTACAATGAGGGGAGAGCCGCGACGGGCGCCAATGAGTTCATCGGGGTTATCTTTGCAAATTACGGCAATGCCAAAGGTGCCCTCTACGTGGGTGAGGCTTTTGCGGACGGATTCGAGGAAGCGGTTCTTGCCTTTGGTTTCGGGTTCTTTGGCGTAATGGTAGGCGATGAGGTTGGCAAGGGCTTCGGTGTCGGTGTCGGATTTGAAGGTATAGCCCTTCCCGGTAAGGAAGTTCTTCATGCCGAGGTGATTTTCAATGACGCCGTTGTGAACGATGGCAATGGTGTCGTCACTACTGGTATGGGGGTGGGCGTTGGCTTCGGTGACATCGCCGTGGGTGGCCCAGCGGGTGTGGCTGATGCCGAGTTCTCCACCGAGGTCTTCACCGACGGCAGACTCCAATTCTGCGACGCGACCGGTACGGCGGATGGACTGGAGCGCACCGTCACGGTAGGTCGCCATGCCCGAGGAATCGTAACCCCGGTATTCCAGACGTTTGAGTCCGTCCAGCATAACGCTGGCGGCGCGATCCTTACCAATATAACCAACTATTCCGCACATAAGGTTTTACACAGCACGCAGAGCGGTTATGAATCAAGACTATTCATTTAGCTCAAAACTTGGGGAAATCTATGAAAAAGCGTCGAATTATTTGCATAATTATGGGTGGAGGACGTGGAACTCGCTTGGTTCCACTGACTCAAGAGCGTTGCAAGCCGGCGGTGCCGCTTGCCGGTAAATACCGTTTGGTGGATATTCCCATCAGTAACTGTCTTAATGCGGGGATGAATCAGATTTATGTTTTGACGCAGTTTAATACCGCATCATTGCACCGTCACATTCAAGAATCCTATAAATTTGATCCTTTCTCAAATGGCTGTGTCGATATTTTGTCGGCGGAACAGACACAGCAAGGGGATAGTTGGTATCAGGGAACGGCGGATGCGGTTCGACAAAACATCCATCATTTCGGTGCCACTGATGACAATGACCTTTATGTCATTTTGTCGGGTGATCAATTGTACCGGATGGACTTGCAGGCAGTTGTGGCGGAGCACGATGCCACTGGTGCGGAAGTCACTATCACTGCCAAGCCGGTGGGATTGGCAGAGGCGCCTGAATTGGGCTTGATGCGGATTGATGACCATTTGGAGATTACGGAATTTGTGGAAAAGCCAAAGGATAGTGCGGTGATTGACAGCTTGAAGGTAGGAGAAAGCGTGCGCAAGCGGATGTCGGATCCCGGTGAGGCAGACTACTGCCTGGCTTCCATGGGAATCTATGTTTTCAATGCCAAGACTTTAAAAGAGGCGCTTAACTCAGACACCACTGATTTTGGTAAAGAAATTATCCCGGGCCTATTAGGTAAGGTTAAGATGCAGAGTTACGTCTTTGATGACTATTGGGAGGACATCGGGACGGTGAAGGCTTTCTTTGAGGCGAACCTCCGACTGACGGATGCGGTTCCGCCCTTTAACTTTTTTGACGAGGAGGCCCGGATCTATACCCGAGCGCGTTATTTGCCGGCAAGCAAGATACACGGTTCCTTTATCGAGCGAGCGGTGATCGGGGATGGTTCGATTGTTTCCAGTGCACGATTGAATCGCTGCTCATTGGGAATACGCTCGGTGGTGCGGGATGCATCGACGCTTGAAAATGTGGTGATGATGGGAGCGGATGCCTATGAATCGCTCGATGCGATGGTGGAAAATCGCCGGTTACAGCGACCTGATACGGGGGTTGGACAAAATTGCCTGATAAAAAATGCGATTATCGACAAGAACGTGCGCATTGGGAATGACGTAATCCTGGATCCCGAGGGTCTGCCGGACAATTTCGGGGATGGTGTCGATATAGCAATTCGTGATGGGGTGCTTGTGGTTTGCAAGGATGTCGTGGTTCCGGATGGCTTTGTGATGCAGGCCAAGTAGCCTCTTTCAATAGGCTAATCGTACCGTTATAAAATTTACTTTCCAAGTAAGCAGCCCTGCTTTATGCTTTATTTTGTAGAAAGTAAAATATATGAATAGAATCCTGATATGCACGGATGGTTCTGCCTACAGTATGGAGGCGTGCCGTTACGGGGCGTGGTTGGCAAAAAACGGGAATCTTACCATTAATTTGTTGTATGTGAGTGACCTGCGGCAATTTGAAGTCCCTGCGGTGTTGGATTTCAGCGGGAGTCTTGGGATTCAACCCTACGATGGAATGATTGCCCAGATGCACGAAATAGAACGCTTAAAATCAGAGTTCATCCGGGATCAAGCGATGCAAGTTTTTGAGGCAGAGGGTTTGACCGAACGGGTGAGCTATCATCACGAGACTGGATTACTGGTTGATTGGATCAGTAAATATGAGGAGCAGGCAGATTTGATTTTATTGGGTAAGCGTGGCGAGCATGCACAGTTCGCCAAAGAACATATTGGTTCCATGCTCGAACGGGTTGTACGGGCGACCGATACGCCCTGCCTTGTGACAAGCCGCTCCTTTACGCCGATCCAGCGGCTCGCAATTGCCTTCGACGGAGGGGAGAGTACCTGTCGAGCCTTGGCATTTGTCGCAAAGCAAGCGCCATTTAAATCATTGGAAATCCATTTGCTTTCGGTGGCAGAGGGACCTCTGGAAAAAGAAGCGGTGCAGTGTTTGTCGGACGCCAAGGCAAGCCTTGAGGCAGCGGGCGTGCACCCGGTTTCGCCATTACTGAGCGGCGAGGTTGAGCTTGCCATTGCTGATTATGTGAAAGACGCCAAAGTGGATCTCCTTCTGGTAGGCGCTTATGGCCACAGTCGGATTCGGGAATTGCTCATAGGAAGCACCACGACCGAACTACTGCGCTCCTGCCATGTGCCCGTGCTGTGTTTTCGCTGACTACTTGCGGCGAACGTAGCGAATGACGAGGATTCCTGCGAAAACCAGAAAGAGCGAATAGAACTGCCCCCGACTCATACCAAAGAGGAGGCCGGCATCGGGTTCGCGGAAGCATTCTCCAATGACGCGAAGGATGCCATAGCCGATGAGAAATTCACCGCCGAGCTGCCCAGCTGGCGGGCGTTTTTTCCAAAAGCGCCACTGCAGGTAGACAAAGAGAAGGGCTCCTTCAAGCAGGGCTTGATACAGTTGCTAGGGATGGCGCGGTTCTGGTGCGAAGACACCGGTAACAGGGTTAAAAACCGTGGGGCTGGTAGGAAAAATGACCGCCCAACTTACATTACTCACGCGTCCCCAGAGGTCGCCATTGATAAAATTTGCGATGCGCCCGAAGCATATTCCCAGCGGCGCGAGGGTCACAATAACATCGCTCAATTCCATAAAGCGGTAACGCTTTCGGGCAAACCAAAGGAGAGCGACGAATACGCCCAGCATCCCGCCATGGCTTGCCATGCCCCCCTGATCGACTCGGAAAAAAAGCAGGGGGTTTGCTACAAATGCCGCAAAATCATAGAGGAGCATATAGCCGAGGCGTCCACCAATCAAGACCCCCAGTATGAGGCTGGTCATGAGGTTGCCGCGAGTCTCGGCATCTATAGTGAATCGCCCGCGGGCGTTGTAGCAACGTAACAACCACCATGCCCCGACGAAGCCAAGCAGGTACGAGAGTCCATAATATCGAATACCTTCCAGACCCAGCGGGTTTTCGGGAAAGCGAAGCAGAAAAGGACTGAGGTCATGAATCCAGTATGTTCGTTCGCTTGCCATGGACAGAGGCTATGCACTCCGGCGCATCGAGCGCAATACACAACTGTGAAGTGTTTCTGGCTTTGACATTCCCCGCGCTTGTTAAATTCTAAGGGCATGCAGCGGCAAATCTACTTTAATATGCTTATGGTATCGGTCTTCAGTACCTTCCTTGCGCTGCAACCTGTGGAGGCTGCGGATTCGGTTCGCGTTGCAGTGGCTGATCTCAAGCAGGACATGGCGAGTATGCAAAAAGAGGTGCGTGCCTTACTGTTGGAAGTGGAGCAATTGCGCCGCGAAAATGAAAGCCTTCGATCGGCCTTGAATTCCTCTTCCACTCAGCAACAGATGGCCCAACTGGCGGCTTCCTTGCAAAACCTGCGCCGTGAATTTGAACGGGCTGACAATCTTAAGGAGCAGGCCATCATGGCCAGTGTGAAACGGCAAATGGATTCCCTTGCCAGCCAGATGCAGAATGCCTTAGAGAGCGTTTCCAAGGCGGTGTCGAGGCAACCAAAGATCGCCTCCAAGGTGCGCTTTACCGAAGATTATCCTCAGACCGGAGTGACCTACACGGTGCGCTCGGGCGATACCCTTACCAAGATTGCCCGCGAGCATGGCTCGACCATCAAGGATATTCAAAATGCCAACAAAATTGCCAACCCCTCGCGTGATTTACGGGTGGGGCAGTCCATTTTTATCCCGATAGCCCAACCCTAATGTCCAGTAACAAAAGTAGACTCGGCCGCGGACTCGGCGGCCTCATCGCCGGTGCAGGAACCGCGGTTTCCAAATCCGAAACCTCAAAGCCCGTCGCAAAAACAAAGACGGCCACGAAGCCCAAGCAATCAACTGCTTCCGTCAAGGCCGGTAGTGCAAAAACCGCTACTCCGGAAAAAGAGTCCGGTTTTCAGGATATTGAGTTGAGCCGAATTGTTTCCAATCCGCACCAGCCGCGCCGCGAAATCAACCAACCACAAGTAGAGGATCTCGCCCAAAGCATTCGTTCCGAGGGCTTGATACAGCCGATTGTCGTGCGTCCCAAGGGAAGTGGATATGAATTAATTGCGGGTGAGCGCCGCCTGCAGGCCTTTAAATTTCTCAAACGTTCGAGGATCCCGGCGCGTGTTATGGAAGTAAGCGACGCTTCGTCTGCCGCGCTTGCCTTAATCGAGAATATCCAGCGCGAGAATTTGAATCCTATGGACGAGGCCAGTGCCTATGCCAGCTTGATTCGTGATTTCGACCTCACTCAAGAAGCAACGGCCAAACGAGTGGGTAAAAGTCGTGCCGCTATTGCCAATGCTTTGCGGCTATTAACGCTCAGCGGCGAAATTCAAGGTTTCTTGAGTCGGCGTTTGCTTTCCACGGGGCATGCCAAGGTTTTGCTTGGCATCGAGGACGCAGCTCAGCGCAGTTTGCTGGCGCGGCGGGTTATTGAAACCGGGATGAGCGTGCGCGAGGCCGAGCAGGAGGTGCGCCGCTTGAAAAACAAAAAAGGCGGATCCGGCAAGCCCGGCAACCAACTCACCACCGCTGAGGCGACTGCTATCCGCGATTTGGAGAAACGCCTTGCCGGGCATTTGAATGCGAATGTTACCGTGTAACACGGTGTGAAGCGCGGTAAACTTACCATTGAATATGCCGGCAATGACGACCTGGACCGCATTCTTGAACAACTCGGGCTGAAACGCTAAAGCCGCTTTTGTCATGCGCTATTGGTTGATGAAATCCGAGCCGGATGTTTTTTCGCTGGCAGATTTAAAGGCTCGACCGGGTCAACGGGAACCTTGGGATGGAGTCCGTAACTATCAGGCGCGTAACTTCATGCGGGATGCCATGCAGAAGGGTGATACCGTTTTATTTTATCACTCCAACACCAACCCACCGGGTATTGTCGGGTTGGCGGAAGTTGCCAGTGATCCTTATCCCGATCCAACCGCCTTTGATAAAAAGTCGAAGTATTATGATGCAAAAAGTGATCCGGAAAACCCGCGCTGGATTCTGGTGGATGTGCGTTACTGCGAGACCTTTTCACGTATGGTTACGCTCGAAGCAATGAAAGCCATGCCTGCCTTGGCGGAAATGCGCGTCTTACAACGGGGCAACCGACTTTCCATTACACCGGTTACGGCAGCTGAATTTAAAGCGATCAACAAGGCGGGGCTCGCCTAGGAAAGGCGGTCGCGAAAATCGCGGTAATCGAATTCGCGCACCGTTTTGAGCCCGTCTGCTTCACTGTAGGTGCAGATTGCCGGTAAGGGTACCCCATTGAAAGTACTCGTCTTCACCATGGTGTAATGAGACATGTCCAGGAAAACAAGCCGCTGCCCGATCTGTAGGGGTTCGCAAAATCCATAATCACCGATGACATCCCCTGCGAGGCAGGAAAGTCCGCCGATTCGGTAGCGGTGCGGGTGGTCCTTTCCGTCGCCCGCTCCCAGAATATTGGGACGGTAGGGCATCTCCAGTACATCGGGCATATGGCAGGTCGCAGAGGTATCGAGAATCACCACTTGGAAGTCGCCGCTTTGGTGGATGTCGAGGACGGTGCTCACGAGTACTCCGCTGTGGAGGGCAACGGCTTCACCCGGCTCGAGGTAGACTTCAAGAGCGTGGCGGGCCTTGAAATCACGAATCACGCGAATAGCCCGTTCAAGGTCATAGCCGGGTCGGGTGAGGTGGTGACCGCCGCCAAAATTGACCCATTTCAGGCGCGGGAAGAGATCACCAAATTTTTCCTCAAAGGCGTGCACCGTCAGTTCGAGGGCATCGGCGTCCTGTTCGCAGAGGGTATGAAAATGCAATCCCTCCAGTTCGGCGAGGAGGTCGCGGGGGGCGTCGGCACAGGCGGCGTCTAATGCCGTGCGGGGGGTGCCCAGCCGCGAGCCCGGCGTGCTGGGGTCGTAGAGAGCGGTTTCGACCGTGGAACATTCCGGGTTGATGCGCAGGCCGAGGGTCGGGCGGTCCTTGGAGGGTAGTATTCTCAAGGCCCTGCTCAGTTGACCGGGTGAATTGAAGATAAGGCTGTGGGCAAATCCCTGAATTGCCTTTATCTCGGAGGTCTTAAAAGCGGGGCAATAGACGTGGATTTCCCCACCGAAGGTTTCTTTGGCGAGGAGTGCTTCGTGCAACCCGCTTGAGGTGGTACCATCTAGATGGGGTTGAATGACCGGGAAAGTCTGGTGGCAGGCAAAGCCCTTCAGTGCGAGAAGAACCTTGGCATCTGCTTGATTGGCAAACGTTTGTAGTATTTTCGCATTTTCAGTGAGTCGGTCGAGGTGAACCACAAATGCAGGGGAGGGGCATGCCTCGGCGGGAATCGATTCTAAAGCATGAAGGCGTGCTTCGGTAAGCGGTGGCGTTGGATCCTGAGTCATTGAAAAAAGGTTGAGCGTTCGTGCAGATGCTTGCTGGCAGCTGGCTTTGGGCAAATCAAAAGGCGTGGAAATTAAGTAAACTTAGGGTTGCCTTTCAGTAAGGCTATTTTATTTTCTTCGGTTTCTCAAAAAGTCCGGCTCTGTCCGGTCATTCACTGTGCAGCATCATTTTTATGAATCAACTCAAGCTTAAAGTCGTTACCCGTGAGGGCTCAGGAACCAGCGCCGCCCGTCGCGTCCGTGCCGAAGGGTTAATTCCCGCCAATGTTTCCGGACAAGGCAACGCCCGCTCAATTGCGGTCTCCTTGGTCGATTACCGCAAGCTCAGTCGTGACCTCGGCGAAGAGGCTTCCCTCATTGAACTCACAGACGACAAGGGCGAAAGCATGCTTACCCTTATACAATCGGTACAACAAGATCCCATTCACGGCACCATCAACCATATTGATTTCCACGAAGTGCGCCGGGGTGAAGCCTTTGTAACCCGCGTTCCCGTGCACTTGAAGAACGAAGATAACTGCTTGGGTGTGAAAAACGACGGCGGAGTCATCGATTTCAAATCACACGAGGTGGAAATTCGTTGCCGTCCTTCAAAACTCCCCGAACACGTAGTCGCCGACGTCGAAATGCTCAGTGTGGGTGATGCCCTTCACATCAGCGACTTGCCGGAATTGGAGGGGGTTGAATACCTCGGTAATGACGTGCAGGTGATTGTTTCTATCCAGCCGCCCACCGTGGCAACGGTTGAAACCACTGAGGCAGTCGTTGATCCGGCTGATGTGCCTGCGGACAATATCAAATCCGACTCCGATTCCGACGCAGATGGCGAAGCCGGAGAGGCGAAGGAGGACTAAACCTTCCACGGCTCATTTTTTCCTTCCCGAAAGGTGGATGCACCTTTCAACTTGTTCTTTCTCAAATGTCTATCTCGGTAATTGCCGGTCTCGGAAACCCCGGACCAAAATACCAGCAGACCCGTCACAATATTGGTTTCGAGGTCCTCGAATCACTTGCCAAGCAACTGGGAGCTTCCTGGAAGTTGCAAGCGAAGTGCGAGTCCGAAATTGCGGAAAGTACGCCTCGCGGTCAGAAATTACTGCTCGTAAAACCGCAAACCTTTATGAACGACAGCGGCCGTGCCCTTGGGGCGCTTCTGCGATACCGGCGGCTCAATCCCGAAAACCTCTTGGTGGTCTTTGACGATATCACCCTCGACCTGGCCCGCTGTAAGCTTAGTCTCAATGGTAGTGACGGCGGTCACAACGGTCTCGCAGACCTCCTAAAGCAAATTGGATCCGGATTTGGGCGATTTCGAGTGGGAGTAGGAACGAAACCTCATTCGGAGATGGACCTTGCCGATTATGTCCTAAGTAATTTTACAGTGGACGAAAAAAAACTTTTAACAGAGCAGAGGCCCACTTATGTGGCGCACTTGCTACACATCATTGACAGTGGCATCGACACTGCCATGAATACTATAAATCAACGCAACGCATCAGAGCATGAGCGCAACTAAAACAAAAACCTACAACATCTCATTCATTTTTGACCTTCGCGATTCGGAAGACGACACGCAAAAGGTTATCGATGACATTCAAACCATCACCACCAGCATTGGCGGCGAAGTAACCGGAAGTGAAATTCTGGGCATGCGGGAATTTGCCCGTGCTGCCGACCAACGATTCACGCAGGGTCACTACGTGCAATTAGAGGTGAGCGGTGGTCCCGGCTTCCCGGCAGAGCTTAAGGAAAAGCTTCGCCATGACCGCCGCGTCAATCGTATCTTTGTCGAGGCTTAGGCCTCGTCTTGTATTCCACCTCAACCCCTCAACGACATGGCTTCCTTCAATAAAGTTATCCTCATGGGCAACCTGACCCGTGATCCTGAAATGCGTGTGACCCCCAACGGTCTTTCGATCTGCAAACTGGGTTTGGCGGTTAATCGAAACTACACCACCCGTGATGGTGGACGCCGTGAGGAAACCACTTTTGTGGATGTGGATGCTTTTGACAAACAGGCAGAGGTGCTCGCCAAATATATGAGCAAGGGCAGCCCGATCCTCATCGAGGGTCGTTTGAAATTTGACCAGTGGGAAAGCGACGGCCAAAAGCGGTCAAAACTATCAGCGGTGCTCGATCGTTTTGAATTTGTCGGCGGATCCCGCGATCAAAATCTGGGCGGCGGTTACGAGCAGAGTTCACCCCCTGCACGTGATTCCGGGGCAGCAGCAACCAAGGCGGAAACCCCCGATTCCCTCGACGAGGAAGTGCCTTTTTAAGAGCGGATCCCGTTCACTTCAACACAATCAACATTAGATAAATTCCAACAAATTATGGCTACCAATCAGGTACTTTTACTCAAACCCGTCGAGGGACTTGGCGCAGAGGGCGACACCGTGACCGTGCGCTCCGGTTATTCCCGCAACTTCCTCTTGCCCCGCAAGATTGCCGTGCCCGTTACGCAGGCCAATAAGAAGCAAATGGAGGCCTTGCTGAAGGCTCGCGAAGCCCGCGAACAAAAAGAATTGGAGTCTGCTCGCGATTTATCGTCACGCATCGAGAACATCAGCATTGCAATCGCGGTCAAGACCGGTGAGGGCGGCAAGATGTTCGGTGCGGTCACTGCAAATGATTTGCTCACCCGACTCAAAGAGGAGGGCGTTGAACTCCTTAAGAAACAACTACGCCTGCCTGCTCCTGTAAAGGAATTGGGTTCGCATGTTGCCACTGTTAAAATTCACAGTGATGTGGAGACTGAGCTTAAGTTTGAAGTCGTTTCGGAAAATCCGATCGAGGAAAGTGCGGAAGAAGGAACTGCCAAGGAGGCACTTGAAGCCGCTGAGTAGTAGCCCGTCCCGCTAACATGTTTCGCTGATGCCACCTGAACCGACGTCCAAACCAACAAATCGCGGTGGTCGTGATTTTGAGGGCGGGCGTGCCGCGCGGCAGGGGGGTGGTGACGGTATTGCCCGGGCACAACCGCATAGCATTGAAGCCGAGGAAGGCTTGCTCGCGGCTTGTTTGATCGATGGTGGGCGCGAAGTGCTTACCGATTGTATTGAGGCAAAAATCCAACCGGATTTTTTCTACAAGGAAACGCACAAGTACATCTTTCAGGCCCTGTTGAAGCTCTATGAGACCGGCGATCCGATCGACGAGATCCTGCTCTACGAACACCTTAAAAAGGAAGGTCTGGACGAAAGCGTCGGTGGTATTGCTACAATTTACGCTATTCAGGATCGAATTGAGACTGCGGCACACGCCCGCTATTTTTCAAAGATCGTTCATGAAAAGTATCTTCTGCGGCGTTTGATTCGCACCTCCCGCGAAGCGATTGAGGCTTGTTATCTCCAACAGGAAGATATCAGCGCCTTTATTGAAAAAATCGAAGAGGATATTCATCTTATCAGTAGTGGTCGCATTACCGAAGGTGCAGTGCCCATTAAGAAACCGCTGGATCAAGCGGTGAACAATATTCAGGCCCTTCTCAATGGACGGGATGACCTCGAAGGCGTTCTGTCGGGCTTCCGTGATTTGGACGGCATGACCTACGGCTTTCACCCGGGTCAAATGATTGTTTTAGCGGCGCGACCCTCTGTGGGTAAGACCTCTCTTGCGATGAATTTTGCCGAGCACGCGGTTATTCCGGACGGAGGGCACAAACCTCCAGGGGTTTTGGTTTTCAGTCTGGAAATGACGGCAGCGGACTTAGCTATGCGTTTGATCTGCAGCCGTGCACGGGTGGATCAAAAACGAATTCGCGATCGGGTTGCCTCTGCTAAGGATCAACGCGAGATTTTTGGAGCATCAAAGGAGTTGGAGACGGTTCCGCTTTGGATTGATGATTCCTCCAGTTCTTCAATTCTGGATTTGAGGGCCAAGGCGCGCCGGGTAGACAGTAAGCATCGTTTGGGCCTTGTGATTATCGATTATTTGCAACTGGTTCGCGGAACGGATCCGCGTATGCCGCGTGAACAACAAATTGCCGAAATCTCGCGCGGGGTAAAAGGAATGGCGAAGGAATTGAACGTACCGGTTGTGGTTCTAAGTCAGTTAAACCGTGAATCGGAGCGGGAAAACCGAGACCCTCGCCTTTCGGATCTACGGGAGTCTGGGTCGATTGAACAAGACGCGGACGTTGTCATGATTCTGCATCGTCCCAAGAAACGGGATGATGACGAGGGCGTACAGGATGGCGGGCAAATCAGTGATGTGGAGCACATTAAGTTGATCATAGCTAAGCAACGTAATGGGCCGATTGGTGAAGTGGACCTGACTTTCATGCGTCATTACACCCGATACGAGAATTTCCAACGTTAACAAATCACGATAAACTTTTAAACGGAATGCCTACTTCAAAACTTAACCGAATCAACATCGCTCTGCTCTGCCTATGCGCGACATCTTTTACCTGGCTCAAGGCGCAATCGGAAGAAGCAGCCGTATTGCCGCAAATCGAATCCATTGAACTCCAGTTTGATGGCTTTCGGTCGGTCAGTGACGGATATGTCATGGGCTATGTGCAGTTGCGGGAGGGGATGTCCTACAGTTCGGTTCTCGCGGACCAATCGATTCATGCCCTCTATGCGACCAATCGTTTTGAGTTTGTGGAAATCAAGGTAGAGGATGCAGCAGGTGACGCCGTGAAAGTGATCCTTCAGCTTGTCCCCAAGTATACCTTGCAGGCGATTCGCTTTGAGGGCACCGGACGTTATTCTTATGACCGTTTACTTGATAAGGCAGAGCTTATGACCGGAGTGCCGCTGGATGAATACGCTATTGCGGCAGGAGCACGTAAATTGCAGGAATATTACGTCGAGAAGAGTTATCCCGATTCCACGGTGGAATATCGCATCGAAAAAGACAGCGAGACGGGTCTTGCTACTGCAATTTTTGACATAGAAGAGGCACGCAAGCTGCACATTAAACAGATTGATTTCGAGGGCAATGCGGAGATAAAAACCAAGCACTTGCGCAAAGTAATGAAAATTAAGCGGCGCAATTGGATGTCTTGGCTTTCCGGTTCCGGTAAACTTATCGAAGCGGATCTAGAAGAGGATATCGTGAACTTGCGCCAGTATTACCTCGATGCAGGTTTCCTTGATGTGAAAATTGATGCCGAGGCAATTCGTTTCGACTATCCCAAGAAGAAAAAGATGATCCTTACGATTCCGGTGGTTGAAGGAGAACCTTACTATCTGGGGAATTTCTCGGTTGAGGGAATGACGGTCTATACCGAAAGTGAATTGTCACGAATGGTACGTCTCCAGAGCGGGGATCCATTTTCTCCGACTGCGGTGGATGCCGCCGCCTTAGCGATACAGGAATATTACACTTCACGGGGTTATCTTAATACCTTCGTGCGCGCGGAGCGGATTTCAGACATGGAGACTCGTACGATTGATCTGGTTTTTCGGGTTAGGGGAAGCGCGAAATTTTACGTGGAATCCATCAAAGTTGAAGGAAATACCAAGACCAAGACACGCGTGATTGTGCGGGAACTGGCCTTGCGTCCGGCGGATGTTTTTGACCTCACCCGTATGAAGACCAGCGAACGTCGTTTGCAAAACACCCGCTTTTTTGAGGAAGTACGGCTCAGTCCTGAAGCCACCAGTGTGCCTGGGCGCAAAGACTTAAGCGTGACGGTCAGCGAGGGGCATACCGGTAACCTGAGCTTTGGTATGGGTTTTGGCTCCGTTGAGAGTGCTCAGGTTTTCTTTGAAACCCGTCAGGGGAATTTTGACTTATTCAACTACGCAAATGGATTTCAGGGCGACGGACAGAAATTCCGCCTGCGTCTATCGCTTGGTAATCGCAGTAACCAGGCATTGGTGACTTTTGAGGAACCGTGGTTGTTTGAGCAGCGTCTCTCTTTTGGGGTGGAGTTGTTCCGGACGGAATCCGACTATCAAAGTTCAGACTACAATGAATTACGTACCGGCTTTGAGCTTTATCTTCGCCGCCGCCTCTTTGAGTTGGTGGAAGGGCGCTTGTCTTACCGCCTCGAATTCGTTGATATTTTTGATGTGGTAGGCAGTAGTGTTGATCCGGATGACAACGTGGCAGACGTCTTTCAAGCTGCGGAAGGGGAATCAACTGTTTCCAAACTGGGCCTAACCTTTTTGCGTGATTCGCGTGATTCCATCCTGTTTACACGTCGCGGTAACCGCACGACTTTGTCGACCGAGCTTGCGGGTGTAGGTGGAAGCGTTGATTACTTAAAATTTGAGGGTCGAACCGCTCAGTTCATTCCCACCTTTGAAACGCTGGAGCAAACCCTCTCAATCCTGGGCCGCCTTGGAACGGCTGTGCCCTACGGACAAAGCAATGACATTCCCTTTTATGACCGTTTCTATTTAGGCGGACCTGAAACCCTGCGGGGCTTTGAATACCGCGATGTCGGGCCGCGCGACAAAGACGACCCAACGGAGCCGGTAGGGGGTAACACGTATGGAATGCTCTCTTTAGAGTATGGATTTCGTCTTGCGGAACCTTTCGGACTTGTCGTTTTCTACGACATGGGTTTCGTGAATGAAAATGATTTTGATTTGAAGATGTCGGATTATGCCTCCAACTGGGGTGTGGGAGCCCGTATTATGCTCATGGGGTCTCCGCTTAAGCTGGATTTAGGCTTTCCCTTGCAAGATCCAAAGGGTGATGCGGACGGCACCCAGTTCAATTTTTCATTTGGCACACGCTTTTAATTCTACTAACTATTCTTACATCACCAAATAGTCTTAATAAATATAGTAATATGAAGAAAATAATCACATTCGTTTTGGTAACGCTCATGGCTGCCAGTTTCAGCTTCGCCCAAGAGCCCAGTCGCGTGGGCACTGTCAATATGGAGCGTTTAATGAATGACTACGTGGCTTACCAAAGCGCGGTCAAACGTGTTGAAGGTGCCGCACAAACCGCTCAGGAAGAAGTGGATGCTTTTAAAGCAAAGCTTGGTCTGGACGTTGTGGAGGCTAAAGTTCAGGAACTGCAGCAAACCGCTCAAAACCCGGCAACTGCGGATTTGGCACGTCAAAACGCTGAAGAGGAAGCTCAAAAGCTGATTAATGACAACCAGTCAAAAATCCAGCAGTTGAATGCTTACGGCACTCAGTTGCAGCAGCAGAACCAACAAAACCGCAATCTCATCCTGAATCCCTTCCAGTTGAAAATGCGTGAGGCAATCATTGAAGTGGCTAAAGACAAGGGCTTCGATTTGATCGTTCCGATTGCGCCGCAGAAAATCAATGTTCCTGCTGGGGAAGATGAAGTTAAGGAATACAACGTCTTTATGGGCAACATACTCTATGCCTCTGATAATATTGAGGTCACAGATATGGTGATCGCCGTACTCAACGCGGATTAATTCAGTCGCTTTTTTTAAAACCCTGTTCTCGCCAAGAACAGGGTTTTTTATTTTAAAGACAACATGATGCTTAGTTATTCCATCGAACGCATCCTCGAAATTGTCGGGGAAGGTGCTGAATGCACGGGGAGCTTTTCTGGGAAAATTAATCGTATTGCTGCGCTTTCCGATAGTAATAGCGGCGACCTATCCTTTTTGGGAAATTCCAAATACCTTAAGCAGGTGGGGGAGAGCAAGGCATCGGTCTTACTCCTTCCGAAAGATTATGAAGGTGAACCTCGTGATGGGCAGCTCTACATTCGTTTGGAAAACCCCAACTATGCCTTGGCGTTGATATGTCGCGATATTGAAAATATGCTGGATCCGCACCCCGCCGCAGGGATTCATCCCACCGCGCATGTAGAAGAAGGAGCGGAGGTAGATGCGAGCGCCAGCATAGGCGCATTTTGTTATATCGCCGAGGGAGCGCGGATCGGTGCCGGTACGGTAATGGAAGACCATGTCTCCGTAGGCAGGCAGGCTCAGATAGGCCGTGAGTGTTATCTGTTTCCTCGGGTAGTAGTAGCCAGTCGCTGTATTATCGGAGACCGTAACCGTCTTTTGGCTGGCTGTGTTGTGGGATCAGATGGATATGGATACGCCCCAATCGATGGCGCACACAAGCGCTTGCCCCAGGTTGGAAATGTGGAAACCGGGTCGGATGTCGATATTGGTGCCAATACGACTATTGATAGGGCGCGCTTTGGTACAACCTTCATTGGTGCCGGTACCAAGATCGATAACCTTGTTCAAGTCGGGCACAATGTCAGTATCGGGCGCAATTGCCTCCTGGTTGCGCAATCCGGCATAAGCGGTAGTACCGAGTTTGGTGACGGGGTCATCATGGCTGGCCAGTCCGGGGTAGCGGGTCATCTGAAAATAAGTGAAGGTACTTTGATATATGCGAAGTCGGGCTTGATGCGTTCTACCGAGCCAAACGAGAAAATATTGGGCCTCAATGGTGAGAACGCGAATTTGATGTATCGAATTTTTATCCTTCAGCGAAAATTGCCTGATCTTTTCAAAAGGTTTGATAAGCTGGAGAAATATATAGAGTCTCAAAAATAATTACTAAGCTTCCATCTAACTCTTATGAACGATCTTAAAATTTTTACCGGTAACTCAAATCCGGTTCTGGCAAAAAAAATCTGTGATTATCTCGGGACTTCCCTAAGCGCCGCCACCGTAGAGAGTTTCCCTGACGGTGAGAGCTTTGTTCGTATTGATGAGAATATTCGTGGGGCAGACGTTTTTATCATTCAGTCTACCTGCAATCCTGCCAATCAACACTTGATGGAGCTTTTCATCATGATTGATGCCGCCCGCCGTGCCTCTGCAAAGCGTATCACCGCTGTGATTCCATTTTATGGCTACGCGCGGCAGGATCGCAAAGACCAACCACGGGTGCCCATTACCTCGAAATTGGTGGCCAATCTGCTTGTTTCCGCAGGAGCCAACCGCATCCTTACCATCGACCTTCACGCCCAACAAATTCAGGGCTTCTTCGATATTCCGGTCGATCATCTCTATGCATCCCCTGTGCTTTACCAGCATTTGAAGGATCTGGATCGCGATAATCTGACTCTCTTTTCGCCGGACGTGGGCGGAATGAAGATGGCTTCTGCCTATGCCAACCTCTTGAAAGTGCCCCTTGGGTTCATTGCCAAACGCCGCACTGATGCGGAGACCGTGGAAGCGGTTTCATTGGTAGGCGAAACGGAAGGACGCGACATTCTCTTGATTGATGATATGACCGAGACAGCCGGGACACTCTGTGCGGCGGCTGAGCTGCTAAAGAAAAATGGTGCCAAAAGCGTAATGGCAGCCGTAAGCCACGGGGTACTGAACGAGCGCGGCTATGAACGCATCAGCAAGGGTTTGCTCAATCAATTAATTACCACCGACTCAACCCCCGTTGAGCAACGCGAAGGAATGCCGATCACGGTCTTGAGTGTGGCGGAGTTGCTTGGCGAAGGCATCAACCGAATTCACAGTAACTCCAGTGTGACCGGACTCTTTGATGTGAAAGGGTTTTAGTATTTGGAGGAGCAAGTTGCGGAACTTGCATTTCTTGGATTTGTCTTTTACTGAATGGATAAAATTATGCGTCTGCTAATCACATTATTATTGGCCGTAGCGATCACCATGGTCGCCTTGTGTGGCTCTGAAAATCCACCTCTGGACATTGTTCAGGAGGAACAACCGGTTGAAGCAACAGAAGAAATTACGGTTGTTTCCTACGCTGAGGTACTCGAACGGGCGACCCCCTCGGTCGTGGCAGTTTATACCACCCGTCTGGAGACCGTGCGCAGCAGTCCTTTTTTTGGACCGCGTGGCATGGAAGATATTTTTCGCCAGTTTGGCATGCCCGTCCCTAATTCTGGAGGCACACAAGAACGTGAGAGCACTGGGGTTGGCTCGGGAGTTATTATATCCGATGACGGTTACATTATTACCAACCGCCATGTGGTTGCTGCCGAGCGTGGACAAAAGATTGACGAAATCCGTGTCCGTTTAGCGGATAACCGTGAATTTAGTGCCGAGTTGATTGGTGAGGACGCCAAGACCGATGTGGCGGTGCTCCGTATTGAAGCGGATGAACCTTTGCCCGCTATCAAGATCGCTAACAGCAATCTCCTCCGGGTGGGCGATGTCGTCTTTGCTATTGGCAATCCGCTCGAAGTCGGCCTTACCGCAACCAAAGGTATCGTCTCGGCAACGGGACGTGATTCCCTGGATATCCTTGGTAAGGGCAGCTACGAAAATTTCATTCAAACAGATGCGGCGATCAATATGGGCAACTCTGGCGGTGCTTTGATTGACGCCTGGGGTCGTTTAATCGGAATCAATACCGCCATCCTTTCCCGCTCGGGTGGCAGCATTGGAATCGGTTTGGCGATTCCTTCCAACCTTGCACTTGGGGTTGCGCATAAATTGGTCAATAGCGGCGAGGTACAGCGCGGCTTGCTCGGAATTATTCCGGGCGATTTGAATTTGGAATTGGCGGAATCCTTTAACTTGGAATCCACCAAGGGTGCAATTGTGAACCAAGTACAGGAGGATTCTCCGGCTGAGGCGGGCGGTTTAAAACATGGCGATGTCATTGTGGAAATTGACGGCGCTCCCATTGAATCAGCGCGCCAACTGCGCTTGACGGTTTCGCAAATGGAGCCTGGTCGCGAGGTTCAGGTAAAGGTAATCCGCGATGGCGAGATTTTGTCACTGCCTATCACTTTGGGTGATTTGAACGGTTCTGCCTCAAGCGGTAAGTCCGGTTCGAAGGATTTACACGGGCTGGACTTGGAGCCGTTGGATAGTGAGCTACGCGAATCTGCCTCCATCCCTGAACGGGTAAAAGGTGTTTACGTGAAGTCCTTGAGCAAAGATTCGCCCTTTGCGGATGCGCTGCGTCCGGGCGTCGTTATCATTGAGTCCAACGGCGCGCGGGTAGCATCAGCCGAGGACTTCAGGGAAAACCTGCGAGTGGGCATCAACCGTTTTTATGTTTGGTATCGCGGTAACTTTGGCTACGTCGGAGTACGCCTCGAGGATGCGGAATAAAGCGTAATCAGGCTGCGCCAACACCTTGCCAAAGGGCTTCAATCAATGCGGTTTCGACCCCATCGGTCGTGATCGCCTCTCCTGCGGCTTTCAGCGTGACAAAACGCAAATTTCCGCTGCGGTTCTTCTTGTCCCGTTGCATGGCGGTCACGAGATCGCTGATTGTGAGCGCTGACTTCAAGCGAACCGGCAGGGCATTTGCCTGTAGGAGTTCAATGACGCGATCGGTCCAGGCTACTTCAAGCTGCCCTAAGTTAACAGAGAGCTGCGTCGCCAATACCAACCCAATGGCTACTGCTTCTCCATGGAGATAGTCGCCGTAGCCCGCAGCGTTTTCAATGGCATGCGCAAAGGTATGACCGAGGTTCAGGAGGGCACGACCACCGCTTGCTGCTGTTTCGGTTTCGTCGTTCACTACAATGTGAGCCTTGATTTCACAACAGCGTCGAATGATGGCAGGCAAGGCTTTGGATTCGGGGTTGGGCGCACCCAGTGATTCCAGCTCCTCGAAGAGGGTGCGATCCGCGAGGAGACCATATTTGACGATCTCTGCCATTCCGGCAGCAAATTCCCGTGTAGGCAGGCTTTGCAAGAGGCCGGTATCAATAAAGACCGCTTTCGGTTGCCAGAACGCGCCCACCAGATTTTTTCCTTCCGGCAGGTTGATGCCGGTCTTACCCCCGACCGAGCTGTCGACCATCGCAAGCAGGCTAGTGGGGATTTGGTAAAAATCGATTCCGCGCAAGTAGCTCGCGGCGACAAAACCCGCAAGGTCACCGATCACGCCCCCGCCAAAAGCAAAGAGGGCGCTGTCACGATTGAGGTTTTCATGCGCGAGGCAACGGAGCGTTTCAGCGTACGATTCGATAGATTTGGTCGGTTCTCCGGCGGGTAGGCTGAGTATTTCTTCTTTGGCAAAGCCTACTGCTTGCAAATAGTCACTTTGGCACTTGTGGAGGTTCGCGTCCGTCAATACGCGGATTTCGCGCTTGGCCTCTTTCAGCTCAGCAACGCATTGCCTGAGAGCCGCCTTGCTATCTGTGAAATGGATGGGGTAGGCGCGGTCGCCAAGGGCTACAGTGAGGGCTTCATTCATGACTGGCAGCAGGTTGATCGAGGCCGAAGATGGCCTGCGTATAGTTTGCAATGGAGAAAGCTTGAAGGTCATCGGGCTGTTCGCCAAGCCCAACAAAATAAATAGGGAGTTTGAGGGCGCGATAGATTCCCACCAGTGCTCCACCACGACTGGTGCCGTCGAGTTTTGTGATAATGAGGCCAGTGAGCGGAAAGCTTTCGTTAAAAACCCGTGCCTGCTCAATGGAATTGGTTCCAAGGCTACCGTCTACCACTAACCAACTGTGATGCGGGGCTTCGGGATCCTGCTTCTGGATAACGCGGTTGAATTTCTCCAATTCCTTCATGAGGTTCCCCTTGGTATGGAGACGTCCCGCGGTGTCGAGGATGAGGGGATTGCGAGGACGGCTTTTTGCGGCAGCGTAGGCATCAAAAGCTACTGCGGCGGCATCGGCTCCGTGTTGGCTGGCGACGAGTTCAATTTCAAGTGCCTCGGACCAATGCTTGATCTGCTCGTTGGCAGCGGCACGAAAGGTATCACAGGCTCCCAGTAGAGGCGCATGGCCCTCTTGCTTGAAGCGATAGCCCAATTTTACAGCTGTGGTGGTTTTGCCGGATCCATTCACGCCTACGAGCGCGATTACTTCCGGTTCATGGGCTCCAATGGTAACCGAGGCTTCTGCGCCCTCAAGCACCCTTGCCAGGACGGTTGCGCCAATTTGAGCGGCTGATTCAGTGCGAAGCTCCTTGTTGGATTGATAGGCTTCTTGAATCGCTTCCATTATTTCCTCGACCGTCTCCACGCCGAAGTCGGCAGTATACAGAAGCTCTTCAAGTGCTTCGAGGGACTCGGCGTCTATGCGGGGGCCACTAAAGACGCGCTCAAAGGCCTTGTGGAAAGTGGGAGTGTGCTTCTTAAATCCTTCCCTGAATTTTTTGAAACGGCTGAGCATGGCTGAGTTCTATTCGGCTGCTTCGCGCAAAGGGCGGTCGATTTTATTTTTCATGCGATCGAGCACGCCATTAATGAAACGCTTGGAATCAGGGGTGGAAAAATCCTTACTGAGGTCAATGGCTTCATTGATACTCACAATCGGCGGAATGTCATTGCGATGAAGCAGCTCATGAATCGCGAGGCGCAGGATCGCTAGGTCTACTTTGGCGATGCGTTTGAACTCCCAATTATCCGCTAGTTCAATGATCGCTTTATCAAGCACCTCAATGGCCTTAAGGGTGCCGTGGATCAATTCTTCGGCGAAAGCGTAGTAATCGCGACCGTGTTCGAGGTCTTCAAAAAAGGTGGCGATGGCGTCATTCAATTCATCGGGTTTGTTGAGTTCCCATTGATAGAGGAATTGAATCGTGGCGATGCGATTTTCACGGCGCTGAGAGCGCTTGTTTATAGTTGGTTCGGAGTTTTCCATTGAGATTTAAGACGGGCCATTTCGAGAGCGGCTTTGGCAAATTCATGACCCCGGTTCAGGGATCCCTGGCAGCGGTCCTCTGCCTGTTCAGTGTTTTCCACTACGATAATGCCATTGATGACGGGGACGCCCGTTTCAATTGAAACCTGGTGGAGGGCGGTTGCAGTACTGTTGGCTATGTGGTGGTGGTGCTGGGTTTCGCCCGCGAGTACAAGGCCAAGGGTAATCACCACATCTAATTTTCCGGAGCTTGCCAGCAAATTGGCGGCATAAGGCAATTCATTAGAACCGGGCACGCGAATAATCTCCGGCACGGGAGCCTTGAATTGGGTAAGGCTGTGGGTTGCATTCTCAAGGAGCGCATCCACGTAGGCTTCATTGAAGCGCGCCGCTGCAATCCCGACACGCAGATCCTCTCCGTTTATTTCTAACTCGCTTGGGTTGTCTTGACTCATTCTGCCACCATACAGGTCGTAAGCCATGCGAATGGCAAGAGTGGGTTTTAAGCAGATTCCGTGATCGACCTCGGGCAAGACATATTGCAAACCTAGCAGTATGTTTAAAGTAGGGTCCAAATGCGGAGAAGCGCGTTGCGGGGAATTATACACGCGGCATGGAGTTATCCAGACCCCTATTTTTATGCCGGTCGGTACGCAAGCGACGGTCAAGGGCATGACGCCCACGCAAGTGGAGGACGTCGGTGCTCAGATCATCCTCGGTAATACCTATCACTTGAATCTACGTCCGGGTTCCAAGCTGGTTCAGGAAATGGGGGGATTGCACCGCTTCATGGCTTGGGATAAGCCCATCTTGACCGATAGCGGTGGTTTTCAAGTCTTCAGTCTTTCCGAATTGCGCAAGGTGCGCGAAGACGGCATCGAGTTCCGTTCGCATCTCGACGGCTCGCCCCTTTTTCTCGGGCCGGAATCCTGCTACCGGATTCAGGCTGAATTGGGAACCGATATCGCCATGGTGCTGGACGAATGCCCGCCCTTTCCTTGTGATCGCGACGCTTGTGCAGACGCGGTCAAGCGGACCGTCCGTTGGGCCGGGGAGTTTTTAGAGCACGCTCGCACCGATGGTTTTCTCGAGCGGGGGCATCACGTCTTCGGAATCATTCAGGGTTCAACCTTTGACGATCTGCGCCAAGAATGTGCTGCGGACTTAGCGGCAATGGATTTTCCCGGTTATGCCGTGGGCGGGGTGAGTGTAGGGGAACCGGAAGAGGAAATGTTGAGGCAGGTGGCCACTTGTGCGCCAGTCATGCCGGTAGACAAACCACGCTATGTCATGGGCGTGGGCACACCGCCCCAGCTCCTTAAGATGATTGGCATGGGTATGGATATGTTTGATTGTGTTATGCCTACGCGCTTGGCGCGGCATGCCAACGTGTTCACCCTCAATGGCCTTATTAATTTAAAGAACGAGCGTTTTAAAAATGACGCCGCTCCTATTATGGAGGCAGACAATTATACCTGTCGTCATTTCAGTCGCGCATACTTACGCCATTTGATCATGGCAAAGGAACTCCTGGCCTCGACTTTACTTTCTTTGCATAATGTCCACTTCTATCTTGAGCTCATGGCAGAGGCCCGAGCCCATATCGAAGCGGGGGATTATGACCAATGGAGCGCGGCATGGATCGCGCGTTACGAAGCGGGTGACGCTTGATTCAGGGCAAGACGAAATCAGTTTCGCGTTGGAGCCAGTTGCAAATTGACTCAGTGAGATCAGCGGCGGTTTTAATTTGCGCTTCGCTTGCTTCGTCGGGCGTGGGCTGGTTGAGTAGTTCCGTGGCCTGCGCTTTGATTCCGGATCCCAGTTGCGGCCACCATGATTCGCGAACGGGGTAGCCCTCGACCTGCAAGAGTTTATAAAGGCTTTTGAGATGTACAATTTCCGGATGTGGACGTTCGGCGAAAGCGTCGAGGCTTTGTTCGCAAAGCTTAAAGAGCAGGGGATAGTCGCCCATCAGGGGAGCGTTGCGGGCGATGAGCTTCACGAATTCCGATACGCAAGTTAGGGTGCGGTAAGAGGCACCCAGTTGACTGCGGCGGTGCAGGGTACGGTAGTCGCGCACAAAACGGGTATTTCCACTCCGAGTGGCCTCGAGTTCGATTTCAGCGGTATCGAAGAGGTCGGGGGCGTTCTTGAGCGGGCTTTTCTTTGAGAATCGCTTCAGGCAAAAGAAACAACCCGAATCTGCCGAGAGTGCCGTGATTTTCTGATAGGATTCCCCTGAGGGGGCCAGACCAAGGACTAGAGCGTATTCGCTGGCAGCATGCTGGCTCACTTGGGTGCTTCGATCGCCGGTGGGTTGTTGATGGTGACGGCTTCACCTGAGTTGTGCTGGGGCACGACCGCACCACCAGAAATGATCAGCTTCATGCCGTCTGCCACCGACATATCCAGTCGTTTGATGTCTTCTTGCGGTATCATGAGAAGAAAGCCGCTGGTGGGATTGGGGGTAGTCGGCACAAAGACGTTCACGATTTCCTCTCCCGTGACAGATTGAGTCTCGCCACGGGCCTTACTGGTAAGGAAACCGAGGACGTAGGATTGCTTGCGTGGGTACTCGAGCAACACCACTTCTTGAAATACGGCCTTCTTTTGTTGGCTGAAAGTATCGACGATTTGTTTAACGGTGCGGTAGACCGTGTTGATGAAAGGCAGGCTGTCTAAAATGCGCTCAAAACTACCGAGCACTATGCGCCCGAGTACCAGACGGGAACCGTAACCGAAGAGGGTGATCAGCAGGAGGACAACCAGAATGGAAAGCACCTCTAGGCCGAGTCGCACAATGGGCATATCACGCCAGGCAGGATCCAGGTAAAAGAAAAAGAAATTGCTCGCGGGTGTACCCACGCGATCCAAAAGAACGTTGATGACTACAATTGTCACGCTCAGGGGCAAAATCACAATAACCCCTGTCAGGAATGCATTTCGTATGGATCGGAAGATAGATTTCATCGGGTTTGATAGTCATCAAAAGCGACCTGCCTTTTCCCGCAACTGAAATCGAAACAAGAAAAAAGCCCCGCCGGTAAGGGCGGGGCTTTTGAAAGCGGGTTTGCTGTGTCTACTTGATTGCGGCCTGAGCGGCAGCAAGACGTGCAACCGGAACGCGGGGCGGTGAGCAACTGACGTAGTCGAGCCCGACGTTGTGGAAGAAGTGGATGGAGGCGGGATCGCCACCGTGTTCGCCACAGATGCCGAGCTTGATGCCCTTGCGGCCCTGCTGGCCCTTTTTCACGCCAATTTCGACGAGTTGTCCCACGCCGTTCGCATCGATGGAGGCGAAGGGATTTTGTGGAAGGATGTCGAGTTCCTTGTATTTCGCGAGGAAGGAACCCGCATCGTCGCGGCTCATGCCCAGTCCCGTTTGAGTGAGGTCGTTGGTACCGAAGCTAAAGAACTCGGCGGTCTCGGCGATCTCATCAGCGGTAAGTGCGCCACGGGGAACTTCGATCATGGTGCCGACGAGGTATTTGAATTTTACCTTCTTGGCGGCCATGACTTCCTTGGCAACGCGGTGAACCACTTCGACTTGATTCTTGAGTTCGTCGGCAAAGCCTACGAGGGGAATCATGACTTCGGGGATAACCTTGATCGGTTTCTTGAGTTTATAGCAAGCAGCAGCGGCCTCAAAGATGGCGCGGGCCTGCATTTCGGTGATCTCGGGATAGGAGATGCCGAGACGGCAACCACGGTGACCGAGCATGGGGTTCGACTCATGCAGGGCGTGAACGCGTTT
>JAACDB010000069.1 GCA_009937095.1 Verrucomicrobiota bacterium | reverse complement strand
TAGGGAACGGCGGGGATGCCTCTAATACCGAGGCCATCTACAACAAAGACTTTGCCGGCATCGGGTTCTTTTTTGGTTTTATGGATGCCGGTAGTTACAAAGAGGCGGTTGAGGTTGGGGCCACCAAAAGTGCAAGCGGTTGTTTCGACGCAAGGAAAGTCAATATGGTGCAATTTACTTTTCGTCCTAGGATCGAAGCAGGCGACACAGCCACCATGGCAAAATGCAACCCAAAGATTGCCGTCGGCATCAATACACATGCCATCCGGTGAGGAATCATAGCCTAAGCTAGCGGTATCAATACTGCTTTGCTCCAGGCCTAAGAGACCATTCTTTAAGTCAAATTCATAGGCTTTGATAAGCTTGGTGGGGGTGTCGATATGATAGAGGGTCTTGGCGTCAAGACTCCAGCAGATGCCATTAGAATTAGTGAGGTCGCCCAGTTTGAAATGCAGGCGGCGCTGGCAATCCAACATGTAGAGATTTGCTGTTCCCTTTTGTTTTGTTTGGCTGATGCTGCCTGCCCAGAAACGACCAGCAGGGTCGCATTTACCATCATTGAAACGATTCGAATCGAAGGCGGCCCCTTCCGGGTTACCCATAGAGGTTTTGGTATTGGTGCGTGGGTCAAAAAGCACGAAACCACTGCTGCCGGCATAGGCAAATTTATCGTCGCTGGTTGGAACAACTGTGCCGATGGGTTCATGGATATTCCATGAGGTGACTTTACCGGTAAGGGGGTTGAGCTGATTCAGGCAATGTCCCTCGATGTCGACATAGAGTAAGGCATCCTTCCACCATAGTGGACCTTCCCCCCAACTTGAAATGTGCTCTGTGATTGGACGTAAAGAAATTTTTGACATTTTTTTATTTTTGGAAAATAATACCTATTGTTTTAAATATTTCGCCAGCACAAACAATAATTTAAACTAGGTTTGCCCATCGTTTGGTTCAACTTGGTAGCTATCGACGCTATCTTTAATGAGCCACCCTTTTTGAAGGAGTGTTTTGCGAAGGCTATCGGCCCGCGCGTAATCTTTGCTTTGTTTGGCCTCCCAGCGTTCCTGTGCGAGGGCTTGGATATCGTCTGGCGTGTTCGCTTTCGCTACTTGCTCTGTGAAAAGCGAGAGACCCAACGCATAGAGCAAGGCTCCGAAGGCCGATAGGGTATCCCTTGCCTCGCTTTCATTCAGCGAGGGGGCTGGGTTGGAGCCAACCACCCCAAAGAGTGCTCCAAGGGCTGCGGATGTATTGAGATTATTTCCAAGGGCTTCCCATGCGCTTGCGAAACGCCCAGTCAGTTTGGGATCTGAGGCTTGGATATAAGCCTTCAGGTCACTCGTTTTTTGTCCGGCTTTATCCAGGAGGGTAGTGGCGAATCGTTCCAGCTTTGCGAGGGCACTTTGGGCGGCGTGGAGGGTCTCGATGGTAAAGTTTAATTGTTGGCGATAGCTCCCCGCGATGAGGGCATAGCGTAAGGCCATGGGGCTAAAGCCTTTCGCGCGGAGGTCGTCGAGGGTATATAGATTGCCCAGACTTTTGGACATTTTGGCGCCGTCAACCATGAGGTGGGCGCTGTGAAACCAGTGCTTGCAAAGCGGGCGTCCATGGGCGCATTCCGATTGAGCAATTTCGTTTTCATGGTGCGGGAAGCATAGATCGACTCCACCGCCGTGCAGGTCGAGGGTCGCTCCCTTGAAGCTACTCTCAATCATGGCAGAACACTCGAGGTGCCAACCCGGGCGGCCTTCGCCCCAAGGACTCTTCCAGAAATTTTCGCCATCTTCGGGCTTTCGCTGCTTCCACAGCACAAAATCACTGACGGCTTCACGTTCGTATTCGTCGGCGTCATTGCGTTGACCGGCAGAATTTTTGGATTGAGGCTTCAGTTCACGTTCCTTTAGGCGGGAGAGGCTCCCGTAGTTTTCAAAGCTGGAGACGCGAAAATAAACCGAACCTTCATCGGTGGCATAGGCATGGCCTTGCTCAATCAATTGCTCAATAAGCGCAATTTGCTGCGGAATATGTTCTACTGCGCTGGGCTCATCGTGCGGCGGGAGGCAGTTAAGGGCAGTGCAGTCGGCATGAAATTTTTCAGTCCACTGGCGGGTAAAATCCTGAAGGGTAAGGCCTGCTTGCATTGCTCCTTTAATGGTCTTGTCATCGACATCAGTTAAGTTGCGGACGTGGTGCACCGGTTGCCCGTCTACCTCAAGAACACGACGAAGGGTATCCTGCAAGAGAAAGGTACGAAAGTTGCCAATATGCGCCGGGCCGTAAACAGTGGGTCCGCAGCAGTAAAACCGTAGGGCTTGCTCCGTTTCGGCTTCGAGGGGACGCAGGGATCGGCTGTGGGTATCGTATAACTGAACGGGCATGGTGTCATCAAATGGCAAATTAGGGGTAAATGGAAAGGTGAAAGTGGTATTGCGGCAGGATTTTACGCTTTCCCTAAGAGTTGGAATGAACACTGTGGTGGGATGTCGGAAAGCTTTAAACTGGAACTTCAGCGCAGACCGCGCCGTCTTCGTCAGAGTGTCGCTCTTCGGGAACTTGCCCGCGAAACACGCCTGGAGGCAGCGCGCTTGATTCAACCGCTCTTTGTCATTGAAGGGCAAGGGAAAGCCGAGGCGATTGCTTCCATGCCGGGCATGTACCGCCTGACCATTCCATTGTTAGTCGAGGAATGCCGATCTTTGCAGGCGTTGGGAATATC
>JAACDB010000068.1 GCA_009937095.1 Verrucomicrobiota bacterium | reverse complement strand
GGAAAATCGGGCCTGGAAATCCTTGAGCCATTTTTGGGAGGTATTTTCCCGGCGGGCCAGGAGGACGAAATCGGAGAAATGAATACAGGCTTCAAACCAGGCTTGGGTGGCGGGGTTTGCCTGCAGGAAGTCGCAGTGAACGAGGGTAATGACACGCGCGATTTGGCAGTGGTTGTTGTCGGACCATGCCTTGATGGCTTCAGCGGCATCGGCAGGGTCAGCGGTGCCGGGGGTCAGGAAAAAGATGGCTTCGGCTGGGGCTTCGATGCGCTCGTGTTCAACTTTGTTTTCGCGCAGTTCCCATGGCACGGTTTGTAGGTTTTTAAGGGCTGCGATTTTTTCGTCAAAGGAACCGTCGGCTTCGCCCTTGGGTTTGAAATACAAGGCGGGGCTGTCTTTGGGTAGACCGCTCACTATCAAGTCGTAGAAGGTGGCGCGGCGTTCTGAGTCAGGAATGCCAAAAATAATATAGACTCGTGGCGATTCTGGCATAGCAAGCAGCACGGCATGCGATCCGCGCGGGTTAGGAATGGAAGTTAAAGGTCTCGCACTGGGCGCTGTGACGCATCCAATGATCGGTGAGAACCAGGGCAGCCATTGCCTCTATGATGGGTACGGCGCGCGGAAGGACACAGGGGTCATGTCGACCGCGGCCCATGAGTTCGGTTTCTTTGCCCTCGCTGTCAACGGTGGCCTGCTTTTGAATGAGGGTGGCAGTTGGTTTGAAGGCGACGCGGAAGATGATTTCCTCGCCGTTGGTAATGCCGCCCTGAACTCCGCCCGAACGGTTGGTGGCGGTGCCGACCTGACCTTCTTTTTCGATGAAAATATCGTTGTGTTCGGAGCCTTTGAGCCGGGTGCCTTCAAAGCCGCTACCGATTTCAAAACCTTTGGTCGCGGGCAGGGAAAGCATGGCCTTGGCGAGGTCTGCCTCGATGCGGTCAAAGACGGGAACGCCCAAGCCAACCGGCAGGTTGCGCACTCGGCATTCAATACACCCGCCGATGGAATCGCCGTCGGCGCGGACTTCGCGAATGCGGTTGGCCATGGCTTCAGCGGCAGCGGGGTCGGGGCAACGGACGGGGTAGGCCTCGACGTCATCGCGGGAGGGGAAGCTTTCGATTTGGGCCTCGATGTCATGGATGCGGGTAACGTAGGCCTGAATCTCGACTTTGCCCGCGAGGTGGAGAATTTTGCGGGCGATGGCGCCGGCAGCGACGCGGCCGATGGTTTCGCGGGCGGAGGAGCGCCCGCCGCCTTCGTGATTGCGGATGCCGAATTTGCTTTGGTAGGTGAAGTCTGCGTGGGAAGGACGGAATTTGTCCTTCATTTCGTCATAGGCCTCGGGGCGGTGATCGCCGTTGGGAACGTAAATCGCGATGGGGGTGCCAAGCGTTTGCCCTTCGTAAACTCCGGAAACGATGGTGGCGGTATCACTTTCTTTGCGCGGGGTGGTAATATCGCTTTGTCCCGGGCGGCGGCGGTCGAGCTCAACCTGGATGTCCTCGGCGCTGAGGGGTAGGCGTGGGGGGCAGCCGTCGATGACCACGCCCATGCCACCACCGTGGCTTTCTCCCCAAGTGGAAATGCGTAGTAGTGTGCCGAATGAATTGCCCATGTTGTTGGTAGTTGGAGCTGAAAGTTGGAAGTAAGGATCTGTAGGTAAACTTAGGTGGAAGGCGGGGGAGTTAGAAGCCTTAATTTAGTGGGCAGCTTTCGGAAGGCGAACGACATTGCGGACGGAATGCTTGGTGACGATGTTGCCGCCGGAGCTGCGACCGCGAACGGCCACGTCCTTGAAGCGAACTTCTTCCTCCGTTTTTCGCAAGCGGGGTGCGGGCTTGAGGTTGACTTTTACGGCGTCTGGCGGACCGCTCTCGGTGGGGTAGGTGGAGAGGTAGAAGACGCGGGAACCGGGTTTGCCTTTGGTAAGGTCGTATTCCTTGTCGCGGGTAACGCCACCGATGGTGAAATGTTTGGCGAGGATGGGGCCGGTCCTGCCGTCGCGGTAAACCATGCAATAGGTGAGGGCGTTGGCTTCTGCGCGGTTAAAGAGATCGATGTGCAGGATGTTTTTTCCGAAGAAGGCTTTATCGCTGACTTTCGAGACGGTGAGCTTGCCTTCCTGATTGATGGCAATGACGTCGCTGAGGGCTGAGCATTTGCAGACGGCTTCGTCTTTTTTCATGCCCGTACCGGCAAAGCCTTCCTTGCGGTCAACGTAAAGGGTCTCGTTGGCGATGACGACGTCCTGTGCGACGACTTTATCAAAGGTGGTCAGATCGGTTCGGCGTTCGCGGCCCTTGCCATATTTTTTCTGCAGTTCCTTGAACCATTTGATGGCGTATTTGGTGAGGTATTTGAGGTTCTTTTCGGTCTGTGCGATTTCTTCTTCGAGGCCCTTGATGATTTCATCGGCGCGGAGGGTATCAAATTTCGAGATGCGTTTGATTTTAATCTCGAGGAGGCGAAGGATGTCGTCGCGGGTGATGGCGCGGCGCAATTTTTTGCGGTAAGGTTTAAGCCCGGTTTCAACGGTGGCAATGACGGCCTCCCAGGTCTTCTCTTCTTCGATGCGGCGATAGATACGTTTTTCGATGAAGATTTTCTCAAGGGACGAGAAGTGCCATTTTTCCTGAAGCTCGGCGAGTTGGATTTCGAGTTCGAGTTTGAGGAGCTCGCGGGTTTTCTCGGTAGCGAGATAGAGGAGGTCGGCGGCGGTGAAAAAATGCGGTTTTTCGTTCTCGATGACGCAGATATTAGTGCTCACGGAGACTTCGCAGTCGGTGAAAGCGTAGAGGGCTTGTTCGGTGGTTTCGGGATCGGCGCCAGCAGGCAGGAAAATGAGGATCTCGACTTTATCGGCGGTGTTGTCCTCCACGCGGGCGATTTTGATTTTGCCTTTATCGTTGGCGGAAAGAATGGAATCGATGAGGGAGGTGGTGGTTTTGCCGAAAGGGAGTTCGGTAACGGCAAGGCAGTTTTTTTTGCGGGTCTCAATGCGGGCACGGACTTTGACGCGGCCTCCACGTTGTCCGTTGTTGTAATCGGAATCGTCGGCGATGCCGCCACTGGGGAAGTCGGGGCGGATTTCGGGGGTTTGCTTGCGCAGGAGGGCAATGGAGCCTTCGAGGAGTTCGTTGAAATTGTGGGGCAGGATTTTACAGGCAAGGCCTACCGCGATACCCTCTGCGCCCTGGGCGAGGAGGAGGGGGAACTTCATGGGCAGGGTTTCGGGTTCCTTGTTGCGTCCGTCGTAGGAAGCGAGCCAGCGGGTGGTCTTTGGGTTGAAGACGACTTCTAGGGCGAATTTGGAAAGACGGGCTTCAATGTAACGGGCGGCGGCGGCGGAATCACCGGTCAGGGTGTTGCCCCAGTTGCCCTGCATGTCGATAAGGAGATTCTTTTGGCCGATCTGCACAAGGGCGTCACCGATGGAGGCGTCGCCGTGCGGGTGGTATTTCATGGTGTTGCCAATGAGGTTGGCAACTTTGTTGTAGCGGCCGTCTTCGAGTTCGCGCATGGAATGAAGGATCCGGCGCTGAACGGGCTTGAGGCCGTCATTGGCATGGGGGACGGCGCGTTCAAGGATGACGTAACTGGCGTAGTCGAGGAACCAGTTGCTGAACATGTCATCGATGTGACCGGAGTCGGTTTGAAGGTCAAAGATGGAAGCGTCGGTCGTGGGGGTCGCGGATTTTACCTCGGTAACCACTTCGGCTTCGGGTTGCTCGGCGTCATCCTCAAGGTTGAGTTCGAGGGCTTTGTCGGCGGCTGGCTTCTTTTTTCGCGGCATGAAATGGGTGCAATGATCGAGATGAAATGCTCAGAGAGTACGAAAAACGAGAGAGCGCGTGCTGTGCAAGGAGAATTGAATGGCTCGGTGGGGAAAGGCTGGCACGCCAGGTCGATAAAATTCAAAATTGGTGTCGTTTGTGCTTATCAAAAGGGAACAGATTCTATATAAAATTTACATGAAAGCTAAAAGCCTCAATCAAGCTGAGACCGTCACCGACCATAAGGCCCTTTTAAAATGGGTTTCGAAAACTGTGGAGATGTGTGAACCGGATGCGGTGCACTGGTGTGACGGCTCGCAGGCGGAGGCAGACCGTCTCTTTTCTGAAATGGTGGCGAGTGGGATGTGCGTGAAGTTGAATGAGGCGAAGCGTCCCAACAGCTACCTCTTTCGCTCGGATCCAAAAGACGTGGCACGGGTAGAGTCGCGGACTTTCATTTGTTCGCAAAGTCGGGATGGGGCGGGGCCAACAAACAACTGGGAGGATCCCGTTGTGATGCGCCGCAAACTGAAAAAACTTTTTAAGGGCTGCATGGCGGGGCGCACGATGTATGTCATTCCGTTCAGCATGGGGCCGGTCGGCGGTCCAATTTCCAAGATCGGGGTGGAAATAACGGACTCGCCTTACGTGGTGATCAACATGCGAATCATGGCACGCATCGGGCAACCGGTCTTGGATGCCTTAGGGGAGCGCGGGTTTTTTATTCCGTGCCTGCATTCGGTGGGGCAACCTTTGGCTGCGGGTGGGGAGGAGGTGCCCTGGCCCTGTGATCCGCCCAACACCCACATCGTACATTTCCCGGAGGAACGGGCGATTGTTTCCTATGGTTCGGGCTATGGTGGGAACGCCCTCTTAGGTAAGAAGTGCCTCGCCCTGCGCATCGCCTCTGTGCTGGCGCATGATGAAGGCTGGATGGCGGAGCACATGCTGATCCTCGGGGTAGAGGAACCCTGCGGGCGCAAAACCTACGTGGCGGCCGCATTTCCAAGTGCCTGCGGTAAAACGAATTTTGCAATGTTGATCCCGCCGAAAGCAATGGAGGGCTACAAAGTCACTTGCGTGGGGGACGACATCGCCTGGCTGAAGCCCGGGCCGGACGGATCCCTGTATGCCATCAATCCCGAGGCGGGTTTCTTCGGAGTGGCTCCGGGTACTTCGGAAAAAACGAATCCCAGCGCGATGGCCTCTTGCGCCCGTGATACCATCTTTACGAACGTGGCCTTAACCGACGACGGCGATGTTTGGTGGGAGGGTATGACCGAGCAAGCGCCCGCGCATTTGATCGACTGGTTGGGGAATGATTGGACCCCGGAGAGCGACAACCTTGCCGCTCACCCGAACAGCCGCTTCACCGCTCCGGCAGCGAATTGTCCCGTTATTGATCCCGATTGGGAAAAGCCCGAAGGGGTACGGATTGACGCAATTGCCTTTGGGGGACGTCGCATGCGGGATGAGCCCATGGTAACGCAGGCATTTAATTGGGGGCATGGCGTTTACCTTGCCGCCACGATTGGTGCCGAAATGACCGCTGCTGCGGAGGGTCAGTTGGGTCAGGTGCGCCGCGACCCGATGGCGATGCTGCCCTTCTGTGGTTATAATATGGGAGACTATTTTCGTCACTGGTTCAAGATGCGAAACAACATCCAGCACTTACCGGCGATATTCAAAGTCAACTGGTTCCGAAAATCGGAGGAGGGGGCATTTCTGTGGCCCGGCTTCGGGGAAAACATGCGACCGCTTCGCTGGATGGTAGAACGCGCCAGCGGCCGGGTTGGGGCGGTGGAAACTCCGATTGGCTGGATGCCGCATTACGAGGACATCGACTGGCGCGGTCTGGATTTTACCGAAACGAGTTTTAAATCCTTGATGGAGATCGACCGCCCGACGCTGCGCATGCAAACCCTGGCGCACGAGGAGCTCTTCCTGAAATTATTTGAACACTTGCCGAAAGAGATGATCTTCGAGCGCGAATTATTGATATCGCGGCTCTGATCCGGGGATTCGTTTGTGGATTTTAGGCGCACCCTGCCTTGACTTGAAGTGAAAGCTCAACTTTTCTCATCGAATCCTTTGATCCCTGAATATCTGCTATGAAGAAAAAATTGCTTGTCGCAAACCGTAGTGAAATTGCGGTCCGTATTTTCCGCAGTGCCACTGAATTGGCTCACCGCACCGTCGCGATTTACGCGAAAGAAGACCGCTTCGGGGTGCACCGTTTCAAGGCCGACGAGTCTTACTTGGTAGGTGAAGGCATGGGGCCGGTGGCGGCCTATCTCGATATCGATGGCATCATCGATTTGGCAAAGTCCAACCGAGTGGATTGCATTCACCCGGGCTATGGCTTCCTTTCTGAGAACGCCGGATTCGCAAATGCTTGCGAAGCAAACGGTATTTCCTTTGTTGGGCCCAATTCGGAATTGCTGGCGCGCATGGGCGATAAGATTGAAGCCCGTAAGATTGCCGACCAAGCCGAGGTGCCAACCCTCCCCGGAACCGAGGATCCCGTCAAGGATCCCAAAGAGGCCATGAAAATCGCCAAGAAGATCGGTTTCCCACTCATTATTAAAGCTGCGTTTGGTGGTGGTGGGCGCGGTATGCGCGTGGTCAAGGATCCCAAAGATTTGAAAGCGAATCTTGAAGAAGCACAGGGTGAGGCGCAACGCGCCTTCGGTAACGCCTCCGTTTTTCTCGAGCGCTATGTCGAACGCGCTAAACACATTGAGGTGCAAATCCTCGGAGACAAGCAAGGTAACGTGGTACACCTTCACGAGCGCGACTGCTCGGTTCAGCGCCGTCACCAAAAGGTTGTCGAAATCGCTCCCTCCATCGGTCTGCCTGACGAAGTTCGTGCCGACCTCTGTGATGCCGCCGTCAAGATCGCCAAGTCCATCGGTTATTACAGCGCCGGCACGGTGGAATTCCTCTACGACCTCGATACCGACGAATGGTTCTTCATCGAGATGAACCCCCGCATTCAAGTCGAGCACACCGTCACAGAAGTCATTACCGGTATCGACATCGTGCGCAGTCAGATTCTCATCGCAGAGGGGCACAGTCTCCACAGCAAAGCCGTCGGCATTCCCAAACAGGAGGACATTCCCCGTAACGGTGTTGCCATTCAAGCCCGCATCACCACCGAAGATCCCGAGAAGAATTTCGCGCCCGATTATGGCAAGATCGTGAATTACCGCTCGGCCGCCGGTTTCGGCATCCGTCTCGACGGGGCCATGGGCGATACCGGCGCGGTCATCACGCCTTATTACGATTCCCTGCTGGTGAAGCTCACCGCCTCGGCGCGTACCTTTGAGCTCGCCATCCAGCGCATGGATCGCGCTCTGCGCGAGATGCGCATCCGTGGCGTCAAGACCAACATTCCCTTTATTGAGAATGTTGTGAACCACCCGATCTTTGTCTCCGGCAAAGCGACCACCACGCTCATCGATACTTCCAAGGAACTCTTTGATTTCAAACGCCGTCGCGACCGGGCCACCAAACTCCTGAACCTCCTCGGTGAAACCATCGTCAATGGCAACGATCAGGTCAAGGGACGCCCTGTTCCCGTGATGGACCTCCCCGTCATCGTCCCGGAAGTGGACCACACTAAAAAGCTTCCCAAAGGCACTAAGGATTATCTCGACAAACATGGCCCCGAAAAATTCGCCGAGTGGACCCGCTCACAAAAGAAACTGCTCGTCACCGACACCACCATGCGGGACGCCCACCAGTCTCTCTTAGCGGCCCGTATGCGCAGTTATGACCAGCTCATTGTAGCCGATTCCATCGCCCAGCGCGCGGGGGATCTTTTCTCGCTCGAGTGCTGGGGCGGTGCCACCTTTGACACCTCCATGCGCTTCCTGCATGAGAATCCCTTCAAGCGACTCCAACGACTCCGCGAGCGCATCCCCAACGTCTGTTTCCAAATGCTCCTGCGCGGCGCCAACGGGGTGGGCTATTCCCATTATCCCGACAACGTCATTCGTGGGTTTATCAAGCACTCTGCCGAATCCGGTATGGATAGTTTCCGGGTCTTTGATTCCCTTAATTACCTGCCGAATCTCAAGGTCGCGATGGAGTCCATCCGCAAGCACACCAACTCGGTTTGTGAAGCCACGATCTGCTACACCGGCGACATCCTCGATTCCAAGCGCGACAAATACACCCTCAAGTATTACGTTCAGATGGCGCAGGAACTTGAGCGCATGGGCGCACACATGCTCGCCCTAAAAGACATGTCCGGGCTTTGCACTCCGCACGCAGTCTATAAACTCGTTAAAGCCCTCCGCGAAAAAATTGGTATACCCATTCATTTTCACACCCACGATTCCTCGGGTATCGCCGGAGCGTCTATCATCAAAGCCGCCGAAGCGGGCGTCGATGTCGTTGACCTTGCAGTCTCGTCCCTCTCCGGACTCACCTCGCAGCCGAATCTCAATTCTATTATCAACGCCCTCCGTGGGAACACCCGCGATACCAAGCTCGACCTCGAGTTCTTTAACGAACTTTCCATTTACTGGGAGGCTATCCGTCAATTCTACGGCCCCTTCGATACCAGCCCCAAGTTCGGCTCGGCAGAGGTCTACACCCACGAGATGCCCGGCGGGCAATACACCAATCTCCGCGAACAGGCCCGCGCCCTCGGTCTCGGTGCCCGCTGGCCGGAAGTCGTTCGCTATTACCACGAAGTCAACGAACTCCTTGGCGACATCGTCAAGGTGACCCCTTCCTCTAAAGTAGTGGGCGATCTCTCCATGTTCCTGCTCACCAAGGGCGTCGAACCTGCCGACCTCGTCAATCTCGAGCCCGGCACCGCCTTCCCCGAATCCGTGGTCGATATGCTCTCAGGCGGACTCGGCCAACCCAAGGGCGGTTGGCCCAAAGCCGTGCAGAAGGTCGTACTCGGTGACCGCAAACCCTTTAAGGGCCGTCCCGGTTCCCGCGCGGAAAAGGTCGATCTCGAAGCCACCCGTGCCGATTTGAAGAAACGCTACAAGCGTCCCATCAGCGACGACGATCTCTATGCTTACCTGATGTATCCCCAGGTCTATGCCGACCTCGACAAATACGTAAAGGACTTCGGTCATGCCCGCGTCCTTCCAACCCCCGCCTTCTTCTACGGCCTCAAGCCCGGCGAGGAAATCACGGTTGAAATCCAGCAGGGCAAGAACCTTATTATCAAACTCATTTACGTCTCGGAACCCAACGAAGACGGTGAGCGCACCCTGACCTTTGAACTCAACGGACGCGCCCGCGAATGCGTCATCCTCGACCGCTCCGTCAAAACCGAGACCCGCAAACGCGCCAAAGCCGACCCCGCCGACAAGAAACAGGTGGGCGCTCCCATCCCCGCGATGGTCAGCAGCGTGACCGCCACCGTCGGTCAAAAGGTCAAGGCCAAGGAAAAACTCTGCGTGCTCGAAGCGATGAAGATGCAGACCACCGTTTACGCCCTCACCGATGGCGTGGTGGATGCTGTGGAAGTCCAGGCCGGCGACCAGGTGGACAGCAAGGATCTCCTCGTGCGCCTGCGGTAGTGAAACCTACGCCACTGCGACTGCTTCGGCGGCGTCTTTCTCGACCTTGAGGTTTTCGATGATGAATTCCTGGCGCTCGGGGGTGTTTTTTCCCATGTAGAAAGTGAGGAGGTCTTGGGTGGTCATGCCCTTGGGGATGATGACGGGGTCGAGGCGGATGTTTTTGCCGATGAAGTGGCTGAATTCGTCGGGGGAGATTTCGCCGAGTCCCTTGAAGCGGGTGATCTCGGGTTTGGGGCTGCACTCTTCAATAGCGGCAAGGCGTTCTTCTGCGCTGTAGCAATATCGGGTGATTTTCTTATTGCGGACGCGGAAGAGGGGGGTCTGCAAAATGTGGAGGTGTCCTTGCCGGATGAGCTCAGGAAAGAATTGCAGGAAGAAGGTGATGAGGAGGAGGCGGATGTGCATACCGTCGACGTCGGCATCGGTAGCGATAACGACGTTGTTGTAGCGCAGGTCTTCGAGTCCGTTTTCAATATTGAGCGCGTCTTGGAGGAGGTTGAATTCCTCGTTTTCGTAGACGATTTTTTTGGTGAGGCCGAAGGAGTTAAGGGGTTTGCCCTTGAGGGAAAAGACTGCCTGTGAGTTGACGTCGCGGGCCTTGGTAATGGAACCCGAGGCGGAGTCGCCCTCGCTGATGAAGAGGGTGGAGTCGAGGCGCCCGGTTTTTTTGGTATCGAGGTGGACGCGGCAGTCGCGCAACTTTTTGTTGTGGATTTTAGCTTTTTTAGCGCGTTCGCGGGCGAGATTCTGGATGCCTTTAAGTTCTTTGCGGTTGCGCTCGGCCTCCTGGATTTTTTCGAGGAGGGCTTTGGCGGTTTCCGGTTCGCGGTGGAGGTAATTGTCGAGGGCCTGCTTGATGAAGTTGGCTAAGAAGGTGCGCACGGTGGGGCCTTTGGGTCCCATGTCCTGCGAACCGAGCTTGGTCTTGGTCTGGGATTCAAAGACCGGTTCCTCGACTTTGATACTGACGGCGGCGCAGATAGAGGTGCGGATGTCGACGGCGTCGAAGTCTTTTTTGTAGAAATCCTTGATGGTCTTGGCGAGGGATTCGCGGAAGGCGGCGAGGTGAGTGCCGCCCATGGTGGTATGCTGACCATTGACGAAGGAGTAGTAGTCCTCGCCGTAGGCGCTGTTGTGAGTGAAGGCGATTTCGATGTCCTGATCCTTCAAGTGAACGATGGGATAGAGCGGTTCGCCGTCGAGTTTGTTCTGAAGGAGATCGCGAAGACCGTTGTCGGATTTGAATTTCTTGCCGTTGTAGAGGAGGGTGAGCCCGCTGTTCAGGTAGGCGTAGTTCCAGAGCATATCCTCGACGTAGTCCTCGCGGAAGCGGCACTTGCCGAAGATATCGGGGTCGGGGTCGAAGCGGAGTTCGGTGCCGGAGGGCGCGTCCTTGGGAGCAGCTTTGTCGCGTTTGTCCTCGGCCGTGACTTCGCCGCGGGCAAATTGCACGGCGCGGGTTTTGCCTTCGCGGAAAGCCTGAATGGTGAACTCGGAGGAAAGCGCGTTGACGGCCTTGATGCCGACACCATTCAGGCCCACGGATTTTTTGAAGGCCTCGGAGTCGTATTTCGCGCCGGTGTTGATCTTGGAGGCGCAGTCCTTGAGTTTGCCCAGGGGGATGCCGCGCCCGAAGTCTCGGATAAAGACGTGGGTGCCATCAATATTGACCTCGATGGTCTTGCCGTGCCCCATGACGAATTCGTCGATGGAGTTGTCGATGACTTCCTTGAGCAGGATATAGATGCCGTCATCCGGAGAGGCGCCGTCGCCAAGTTTCCCGATATACATCCCGTGGCGGAGTCGGATGTGCGCCTTCCAATCGAGTGATTTGATACTGTCTTCGTTATATTTTTCGGCCACGGATTAATCTATCTCGAATGATGAAAGGGAAGGACTTACTTGGTCAGCGGGTCACCCATGTTCATGAGGGGCAGGGGGGTTGGGGAATCGCCGTTGAGGAAGTAGATTTTGCTGGAGGGATTGGCGGAGATATCCTTGAGGGCTTGAAGGGCCTGAATTTGGATATAAGCGGGGTTTTGGGCAATCGCTTCGTTGAGTTTGGTGATTTCGTAGGCTTGGGCGTCGGCGAGGACGCGGCGTTGCTCGGACTCAAGTTCGGCGGCTTCGCGGTCGGCTTGGGCTTTGGCAATAATTTGTTGCTGCTCGGTACGGAAGCGTTCGAGTTCGGCTTTTTGTTTTTCAACTTCTTGCTCGCGTTCTTTCTTGGATTCGATGGCGCGGGTGATGAAAGGGGGGAGGCTGATATCGCGAATTAGGATATCCAGACAAATGATGCCGCGTTCCTGGAGGTAGTCGCTCATGGAGTTAAAGATGGCGGATTGAAGGTTTTCCTGAGTTTCCTGAAGGAAGAAATCTTCTGCGCGGACGATGCTCTTGCCCTGTTCGCGAACAACGGAACGGAGTTTGGGTTGGATCTGGACGCGGACGGCGTCTTCAAAGGTACCGGTTTCCTGAAGGATGCGCGGGGTTTCTTCGCCGTCGATACGGAACTTGATGCTGACGTCAACACTGGTGGTGAGCTGGTCCTGGGAGGGGACGCCGGCGCTTTCCTTGAGTTCTTTCTCACGAATATCGTAGAAGGTGAATTGGTAGAGGGGATTGACGGGGACGGTGAGGCCTTCGCGGTAGGGCTCATCGACTACTTCACCGAAGAGGGTGGCGACGGCGACGTGCCCGGCGGGGACGCTGACAAAGATGCGCGAGCCGCCGAGGAGGGCGATCACGAGCAAGGCGATAAGGACGGATGCGGAGATGGTACTTTTGTTCATTACGGCGATTGAGTGATAGTTTGCCTTGGCTGTCAGTAGAAAATAGCGCAAATGTTGGTTAGATGGAAATTAGTGGCACAGTGATGAAGGCGGATTTGGCATCCAGGGCGGAGGCTTTGGGTTTTGCAGCCCTGGGGGTGAGTCGGGTGCCGGTGGATTTGAGGCAGGATTATTATCGGGAATGGATTGCGGCGGGTCAGCACGGCAATATGAATTGGATGGAACGGAATAATGAGCGGCGTTTGCAGCCCGAGGCTTTGATTCCGGAGGCGCGAAGTGTGGTCATGGTGAGTTTAAATTACTATCAACCCGATCCGGAGCGGGATTTCCGTATCGCGAAATACGCGCTGGGGGATGACTACCACAATTTTATGCTGAAGCGTTTGAAGCAATTGTGCCGCATCATGCGGGAGGAGTATGGCGGGGTGCAGCGACCGTATGTCGATACCGGGCCGGTTTTGGAGAAACCCATTGCGGCGGCGGCGGGTCTGGGCTGGCAGGGCAAGAGCACGATTTTGATCGAGCCGAAACGGGGCACCTGGTCGTTTTTGGGAACGATTGTGACCACGCTGGATTTGCCTGAAGGGGAAGCGGTGAAGGACCGTTGCGGCAGTTGTACCCGTTGTATTGATGTCTGCCCGACGCAGGCCATCACAGCTCCGTATCAATTGGATGCGCGGCGCTGTATTGCTTATTTGACGATTGAGCACGACGGGCCGATCCCGCTGGAATTTCGCGAGGCGGTGGGGGATCGTTTATTCGGCTGTGATGAATGCCTGGACGTTTGTCCCTGGAATCGCTGGGCAGTTGCGACCCAGGAGGCACGGTTCACGCCGCGGGATCTACCGCTCATGCGGGAGATGCTGGCATGGGAGGAAGCGGAGTTTACCGAACGTTTTCGCGGTTCCCCGATGCGGCGTTTGAAACTGCAACGCTTCAAGCGGAACATTTGCGTGGTGCTTGGAAATGTCGGCAGGGCAGAAGATGTGCCAGCACTTGAGCGCTTGGCTCAGGGCGAGGATGCGATGGTAGCCGAGCACGCTGGCTGGGCGCTGGAGCGAATTAGGAGGCGCCGCTAGTTGCGTTCCCAGCGTTCGACCGTGAAGTCGGGGTTTTCGAGTTCCACTGCCGCGAGGGTGAAATCATTTTCAAACTCGGGAAAGTAGGCGTCGCCTTCACAGGTGCGGTGCACGCGGGTGAGGTAGAGGGTCTCGCATTGGGGGAGCATCTGGCGGTAGATTTCGCTCCCACCGGCAATCCAGATGGTTTTATCGGTAGCCAGCTGATCGAGCATGGCGAGGTCGGTGAAGCAGTGAACGTTGGGGATGTTGCGGGGTGTGCGGCTAAGGACAAAGGTTTCACGTCCGGGGAGGGGACGCCCAATGGAGTCAAAGGTTTTGCGACCCATCACAAGGATGCCGCCCATGGTCGTTTGCTTGAACCACTTGAAGTCTTCGGGGAGGTGCCAGGGGATGTCACCCGCGTTACCGATGACGCGGTTGTCAGACATAGCGGCGATGGCCTTGAGCGTTTTCATCGGGTGGAGATGGCTTAGATCGCGATGGGTGCCTTGATGGCGGGATGGGGGTCGTAGTTGACCAGTTCAAAGTCTTCGTAGACAAAACCGTCGATGGTTTTGACGTCGGGGTTGAGGCGCATTTGTGGGCAGGCGCGGGGTTCGCGGGAGAGTTGTTCGCGGGCTTGATCGACGTGGTTGGCGTAGAGGTGGAGGTCGCCGAAGGTGTGGACAAATTCTTTGGGTTTGAGGTCGCAGACTTGCGCCACCATCATGGTGAGGAGGGCGTAGGAGGCGATGTTGAAAGGGACGCCCAGAAAGATATCGGCGCTGCGTTGATAGAGCTGGCAACTGAGTTCGCCATCGGCGACGTAGAACTGGAAGAGGGCATGACAGGGCGGGAGCGCCATATGCTGAATTTCACCCGGGTTCCAGGCGCAAACGATATGGCGGCGGCTGTCGGGGTTGTTCTTAAGGTCGTGGATGAGGTTGGCGATTTGATCGACGCGCTTGCCGTTGGAGGCGGTCCAATCGCGCCATTGGGCTCCGTAGACCCGGCCCAGATCGCCGTTTTCGTCAGCCCATTCATCCCAGATGCTAACCTTGTTTTCACGAAGGTAGGCGATGTTGGTCTCACCTTTAAGGAACCAGAGCAGTTCGTGGATGATGGAGCGGAGGTGAAGTTTTTTAGTGGTGAGGAGGGGAAAGTCGGGATCGAGGGAAAAGCGCGCCTGAGCGCCAAAGATAGAGTAGGTGCCGGTGCCGGTGCGGTCGTCGCGGTAGGTGCCGGTTTCAAGGACGGTTTTGAGTAGGTCGAGGTAACTTTTCATGTGATGCTACTGTCAGGGTGGGCGGGCGTGCTGTCAATCAAGGGCGTTGTTTGTAGTTATCCCCTAATGACACGCTCCCGGATTTTACTGCAATATGGGAGCGCGGTAATTTTTTTGAGGATATGCAGTTTCTTGAAGTTGAGTTCCGAGCGCAGGGTGGGGTTGGTAACCGAGATAATAAGGGTATGTTCGTCTTTAATGCGGACAGGGTTGCAACGCCCCGCCAGTTTCCCGAAGAGCTCGCTCCAATTTTCAACAAGGGAACGTTCCGGGCAGGGTGCTTCGATTTTATAGCGTTCCTTGATAACAACCAGTAGGTTATTAAGGCTAACCGGTAAGCTTTTCGAGGACCAACTAACGCTGCGCGGCAGTCCGCGAAAGTCCGCTATAATATCTTCGGTTGACTTGGAAAAAGGCATATTTTCCACCTTGAAGGGAGCTACGATTTAAATCCAGCCATAAGTGCGGAGAGATTATATTTTCTAATAGCTTGGTTTGTAAGGATTAAAAAAACTTTAATAATCTTTAAAATATGGCTTGCCAGATTGGGCCAAATTTCCTGTTCTATATACATATTGAACATCTTAGCTCCCGCAAGGGAGTTTGGGGTAACAGAATAAAGTAGACAATGGTTGGCGCACTCCTTAGGGGTAGGGAGTGCGCCTTTTATTTGCCCAGGCGCCAAGACGTTGCATTTGCTAAGGGGCATTAGTAAAGGTTTTTGCTTGCTATGTTACGGCGCGAGCCTACTACTTTTCGGCTCTTTGGATGATTGGAATCATCTTGCGGGATTAACCCATAACAGTTTAACCATCAACCCAGTCGCACTTTTTAAGCCGCGACACACAGTCACATATGAGTCAACTCATGGAAGAACTGCTCAAAGGCAGCAGTATCGAGAACCTTAATGAAGGTTCTATTATCAATGGTACCATTATCGAAATCCGTCCACTTGAAGTCGTGGTCGACATCGGCGGAAAATCCGAGGGTATTGTTCACGCTAATGAATTTGTAGACGTATCCGAGCTGCAGGTCGGTTCGGAGATCGAAGTTTTTCTGGAAAAACTGGAAGACCGCGAAGGCAATCCCGTGATTTCCTTCGATAAGGCCGAGCAGAAGAAGAACTGGGAGAAGATCGTAGAAAACTGCGAAGAAGGCTCCATCATCCCCGGTCGGGTTCGCTCCAAGGTTAAAGGCGGCTTGATCGTGAGTATCGGGGTGGATTCCTTCCTTCCTGCTTCACAGATCGATGTTCAGCCCCCCAAGAATCTCGACCAATACGTGGGTCAGACCTACGATTTCAAAGTCGTTAAAATCAATCTCGACCGCAAGAATATCGTCGTTTCTCGCCGCGAGCTCATCGAAGAGCAACGCATTGAGAAACGCCGCGCTCTTCTTGAGGAAGTCAAGCCCGGTGACAAACGCCGCGGTCAGGTCAAGAACATCACCGCTTACGGTGCCTTTGTAGATCTCGACGGTCTCGACGGTCTCCTTCACATCACCGATATGTCATGGGGACGCATCCAGCACCCGAGCGAAATGCTCAAGCAGGGTGAGGAAATTGAAGTGGTGGTCATCGAGATCGACCGCGAACGCGAACGTGTTTCTCTCGGACTGAAGCAACTCCAGAACAATCCTTGGGAGCGCATTGAAGAGAAGTATCCCATCGGTTCCACCATATCCGGTAAGGTTGTCAATTTGGTGCCCTATGGTGCCTTCATTGAGATTGAAACCGGAGTGGAAGGTTTGGTACACGTCACCGAGCTATCCTGGACCAAACGCATCACCAAGCCCGGCGAAGTCCTCAGCATTGGCGAAGAAGTTCAGGCCGTGGTCCTTGGCATCCAGAAGGAAGACCAGAAGATTTCCCTCGGCACCCGTCAACTCGACACCAACCCCTGGGATATGGCACGCCATAACTACCCTATCGGGGCACGGGTTCGCGGCAAGGTGCGCAATCTCACCACCTACGGTGCCTTCGTGGAACTCGAAGAAGGTATCGATGGTATGGTGCACGTTTCGGACATGTCATGGACACGTAAGATCAATCACCCCAGTGAAGCACTGAACAAGGGTGATGAAGTCGATGCCCTCGTCCTCGATGTCGATGCCGATTCCCAGCGTATTTCGCTCGGTATGAAGCAAACCACTTCCGACCCATGGGAGGAAATTGAAACGCACTTCAAGATTGGAGACATGGTCAACGGCAAGATCTCCAAGATTACCAGCTATGGTGCCTTCATCGAACTCGACAATGATATTGATGGCCTCGTGCACATCTCTCAAATCAGCGAAGAGCGCATTGAAAAGATCAAAGACGTCCTTAACGAAGGAGATGAGGTAACTTCACGCGTCATCAAGATTGATAAAGATGAGCGCCGTATCGGTCTCTCTATTAAAGCTGCGAACTACAGCGAGGATGAACTCGCCAAGGAACGTCAGGCCTTTGATAGCGTCAGTACAGACGAAGACATGACAAATCTGGGCGACCTCCTTGACGAGGCCACCAAATAAGTCGGTTTCCAGAATACACTTTCAAGCCCCCGTCAATCGGGGGCTTTTTTATGCCAAGCGGGTGGGTTTAGGATCGAGAGTTGAACCACCCACCCGAACCCGATTGCATGCTTTGAAAACAAATGCCAAAAGTCGCACCCAGTTTTAATCACCGATTTTGCGTCGATCTCGCCGAGGGTCAGGTCTATCGTCAGGCGGAGAAGCTTTATGAAAGTGGCGCGGTACAAATTGCGGAGTGGGAGCCTCCTTTTCTTGGAGGAAAAGTGAAGGGCGCTGCCGGTCTATACCAGCCGCGACTGAATTTGCGTTCCACGGTATTCGTTGAAAATGAATGTCGCTGTCCGGTGGGTCGAAAGGGCCGGATTTGCGCGCACGCCATCGCGATGTGTTTGCATTACGAGGCGAATCGAAGCGAGGCGGGTGTTTCCGTCGAGGAAAGCGGTAGCCGGGGTGTAGCGCGTCCGCAAGCCCCTGCGAAGCCAAACTTACGCCGCCGCGCTGAAGCCTCCATACAGGGGCGCTGGTCGAGCGACCGAAAGGATTATCCCGATGCCATGCCTGCGGGCGACCCCATGTCCGATTACCCCGAGAGTAAGATCGTGGTGGACGGCTCCACGCAATATCTGGCGATACGCTTGCCGGCGGGAAGTGATGATTCGATTCGTCCCTTGCGTGAGCTGCTTAAGACCGAGGGGTATCAGCTTGAGCCGAAGAATCGACGCTGGTGGTTGCGCGACCCGCACAAGGCTTTGAACTTTCTGGCAAATCATTGGAACAGTTTGCGCGAGCAATGGCGGGCATGTTTTACCGATAATTTCGAGAAGCGACTCAAAGGGGTCGGTATGGCGGGCGTCGAGGTCGTGGCACATGAGGAGGAGGGCGGCTTTCGCTTGGATTTGAGCCTGAGCCGCAAACAGGATCCGGAGGCCATGCGCCGCGCCATGGCTGCGGGTAAGCATTACTTCGAGGGTGAAAAAGGCAAAATCACCCTAATTGACCGTCGTGCGGTCGCGCATTTGCACCGCATTGAAAAAGCCGTCAGCGGGCAGGCCGACCGTCCCTTTACTCCCGGGTTTTCCAAGAAACTCGCTCCTGCGGAATTGGTTGCGGTCGAGGAATTACTCGATGAAATGGCGCCAGGCTGGGAAGCGCCACAAGCCTGGCAGTCGCGGAGTCGGGCCTTGCGCGAAATCGGGTCATTGGATGTGCCGCCCATTCCAAAGGATTTTGATCAACGCTTGCGAACGTATCAGCGCATTGGAGTCGCCTGGTTATGGCATTTATACCGTCATCAACTCGGTGGTATTTTAGCGGATGAAATGGGGCTTGGAAAAACCCTACAGGCGCTCGCACTGGTGACATGTGTCAAAGCCAGCAGCAGCAAAAAGGAACCTGCCTTGGTGGTGTGCCCTGCAAGTCTGGTGGAGAATTGGTGTCGGGAGGCAGTGCGATTCACCCCGGAGTTGCAGATTTTAAAACACCACGGCCCCGGTCGTGCCAAGGAAGCGGTGATTCTGGAGGACGCTGATTTGGTGATTACTTCCTATGGAACTTTGCGGCAGGACGGAGCATTGATGGGTACTCTGGATTGGTCCGTCGTGATTGGCGATGAAGCGCAACATATTAAGAACCGCCGCAGTCAAAATGCCCGCACCCTTACGCGTTTACACAGCGGTGGTCGTTTCCTTCTCACGGGCACACCGGTTGAGAACTCGCTGGACGATTTGTTTTCCCTGTTTGAATTCCTGATGCCTGGTTACCTCACTCCCGCAAACGGAAAATTATCAACCGAGGACCGGGCTTGGCACAGCGAGGGACAAAGCCGACGGGCTGCTGCTTATATTTTGCGCCGAACAAAACAAGAGGTGGCCCCGGAATTACCGGAGAAAATTGAAAAGACATTTTATTGTGAACTGGGTAACAAGCAGCAGCGTTTTTACCAAGAGACCCTCGAGAAAACCCGCCGTGAAATTTTTCAGATGGAAATGGGGGGCGCGAATGCTGGACGATTACGCTTTGCCGCTTTCACGGAATTATTGCGTTTGCGGCAGGTATGCGTGGATCCCCGGATTCTGGATGCTGATTTTGCCTCGGAAGAATCCGCGAAGTTGGCAGCCTTTGATGAGGTCCTTGCGGAATGCCTTGATAACGGCGGGCGGATGTTGGTCTTTTCCAGTTTTGTGACAGCCTTGAAGTTATTGGCACAACACCTCGAATCGGCAGGACATCGTTTTTCTTATCTGGATGGGCAAACAAGGAACCGTCTGGCGGTATGTGATCAATTTAATAACGACCCTGAGATTCCGGTGTTTTTAATCTCCCTCAAGGCCGGAGGCACAGGACTTAATTTAACGGGGGCCGATACGGTGCTCCATTATGACCCCTGGTGGAATCCCGCCGCCGAGGCGCAGGCCACCGACCGGGCGCACCGCATCGGGCAGGAACGCGTGGTGACAAGCGTGAAGCTCATTGCTGCCAACACGGTGGAGGAGAAAGTTTTAGAGCTGCAAAAACGCAAGGCAGAGCTTCTGGTAGAACTTTTTGAAGCATCGGCAGCGGCAAATGCCAAGGTCAGTATTGAGGATTTGAAGGATTTATTGAGCTAGGGCTCCTTTCACGGGTGGCTTTATCGGTCTTGCCTCTCGCTAAACCCTGCGTTTTGTTGGGTATCATAGCATGGCTGATTCTTGGGAAATTTTAAAACTATTGGCGGACCCTACGCGGGTGCGGATTCTGTCCTTGCTTGGCGTTGAGGAATTATCCGTTGCGGAATTACAGGAAATTATGGGGATGGGGCAGTCGCGCATTTCCTCGCATCTGGGGCTTTTGCGGCAGGGTGACTTACTGCGGGATCGACGGGAGGGTAAGAAAACCTTCTACACTTTAAATAGGGAATTTGAACCCGAGGGACGCGCTTTGATTGCTGCTGCCTGCGGGGCGGTTGCGGGCGCTCCTGAAATCAGGGATGACGCCGCTAATCTCAAACGCATTCTGGAAAAACGAAAACGGAAGGCCGAGGAATATTTTAATTCCGTGGCAGGTCGCTTGGGGAAACATTATTGTCCCGGACGCAACTGGGAAGGTATCGGGCACCTTTTGCTTCAGTTGACCCCGCCGATTACGGTTGCGGATTTGGGGGCGGGCGAGGGACTCATTTCGCAATTATTGGCGCGTCGTGCAAAACGTGTGATCTGTATCGATAATTCGCCCAAAATGGTTGAGTTTGGCACTGCGCTCGCGAAGAAAAATGATTTCAATAATTTGGAATATCAATTAGGCGATATTGAATCGGTGCCCCTTGAAGATAACTCGGTGGATCTGGCCCTTTTGAGTCAGGCCTTGCACCATGCCCCGCGTCCGGAGCAGGCCGTTGCCGAAGCTTTTCGTATTTTGAAACCCGGTGGCCAATTGGTCATTATTGATTTATTAGAGCATACCTTCGAGGAAGCGCGTGAACTGTATGCCGATGTCTGGTTGGGTTTTTCAGAGAATCGACTTTATCAAATTCTCAAGGAAGTAGGCTTTGACAGTATTGATGTCAATGTTGTGAGCCGCGAGGATGAGCCGCCGCATTTTGAAACCTTGGTGGCGAGTGGTTTAAAAAACGGGCCGGGCGCTTAATTATTGAAGCGATGGGAACGGAAGCAAAGGCGGTGCAGGCCTATTTTGATTCGGATGCAGTGGTTGAGTATTATGCTGAGGCCACGCGGCGGGTGGGGCTTTGGGAATCCGAAGAAAAACTCTTTACGCGTTTGTTTCAACCGGATGCGACGCTCTTGGAGTTGGGTTGTGGGGCGGGGCGCATTGCAATCGGGCTACATGAACTGGGCTACCGGAATATTATGGCCTTGGATTATGCCCGTGCGATGGTGCGCCGAGCGCGTCACATGGCAGAGGTACTTGAATATTCTATTCCATTTCGGGTCGGGGATGCCACGCAATTGGAATTTGAGGATGAAGTCTTCGACGGAGCTATATTTGGGTTCAACGGCTTGATGCAAATTCCGGAATCCGAGCGGCGCGAAGCGGCACTGCGCGAGATTTTCCGCGTCTTGCGCCCGGGGGCATGGTTTGTCTTTACGACACATGACCGCGATTCGAGTCGTAATGAGGCTTTTTGGGATGCCGAGGCCGCGCGCTGGGCAAAGGGTGAACAGTCGGCGGGACTCCATGAATTCGGTGACCGTTTGGAGGAGCGTGAAGACGGGGTACATTTCATGCATGTGCCAACGGTAGGCGACCTTGAGGCCGTGCTGCAAAGTGTGGGCTTTCGTATCGAGGCGCACCTGATGCGTTCCGACTTAGCTAATGAGTCTGCGGCGGTACGTGAATTTTCGGATGATTGCCGTTTTTGGGTGGTGCAACGACCTGCTGTTGAGGGCTAGATCAGGCCGCTGTCATCAAAACTGTAGTAGCCCAGTTTCATGGGATCAATCTCTCGGCGACCGAGGATGACGTGATCCAGGAAATCAATCTGCAGGGTTTGGGCGGCTTGTCTTAATTGGCGGGTAATCTGGATATCGGCCTTGCTGGGAGTTGGATCGCCACTGGGATGATTGTGAACTCCAATGATAGCGGTGGCATTGCATTTGATGGCTTCACGAAAGACTTCACGTGGATGAACCAGGCTGCTGGTCGCGGTGCCGGAGGTAATGACTTCGTCGCTGATCAGTCGATTTTTGTGGTCGAGGCAGAGGACCCAAAACTTGTCAACATTGAGACCGGCAACCCGAGTGCGGAAAAATTGCGCCACGCGTTCGGGAGAATCGAAGGACTCGGTGCTGGTCGCTTCATCCCAGGCGCGGATGAGGCGTTTGGTGAGCTCCATGATGGTAAGCAATTGTGCGGCCTTAACCTTGCCAATTCCATGGACGCCCAGGAAGTCCTGGCGGTTCCACTGGAGGAGTTTGTCGAGTGATCCCGCCTTTTGAAGAATGCTGTTACAGAGGGTAAGAATATCGATCCCGCGAGGACCGCTGCGTAAAATAATCGCCAATAGCTCCGACTCACTCAAGGCATCGGCTCCTAGGCTTTCAAGGCGTTCCTGTGGGCGTTCGCTCGCCAACATGTCTCGCATGCGTCGTATGGGATAAGATGGCTTCATCTATTTACCAGAAAGGTTATATAACCCTAAATTGTCAAAATTATAAAGTCTGCATATCCTCATAGTATAGACAAATTTTCATCAGGTAAGCAAAGGCATGTTTTCTAGTTGAGGCATGTGAGGAATAGGGTCATCCCTAAGTCGTGCGCTTTACACCACAAAAACCGAGTCTCTTTGGTGAAACCCTCGAATCTCTCTCTGCAACGCTGATTGAGGCGGGTCATCCGGCTTTTCGCGCAAAGCAAATCATGGAGTGGTTATACAAGCAAAGGGTCGATTCTTTTGAGTTAATGAGTAACCTTCCCAAGAGCCTGCGGCATTGGTTGGGAGAACAATTCTGCATCTACCCTGTTAAGCCGCTCCTCGACAAACGTTCCAATGACGTCACGCAAAAATTGCTCATGGAGCTCGAGGATCGATCGCTTATCGAAACAGTTCTAATCCGTGCACCTCAGGAAGGGGTTGGGGCAGAGCAATCGCGCAAGACGGTCTGTGTTTCCATACAGGTCGGCTGTGCTTATGGTTGTCGATTTTGCGCATCCGGTCTGGCGGGCTTCAAACGCAATCTCCACGCCTCGGAAGTGGTGGCGCAATTGATGCATATTTGCCGGATGGAGGATGCGCATACGCCCCGAGCCGAGGAGGCCATTGCATCCTTTGACAATATCGTCTTTATGGGGATGGGTGAACCGCTTGCCAATTACGATGCTCTGGTACGCACCATCAAAATTTTGAATGCCGAATGGGGGCTGTATTTTGGGGCGCGTCGTATCACGGTCTCTACCTCGGGCCTCGCGCCCCAGATTTTGAAATTGGCAGAGGAAGGCGTGGCGGTGCGGCTTGCAATTTCCCTTCATGGGGCGACGAACGAAGTGCGGGAAAAGATCATGCCGATCAACAAAAAGTATCCCCTTGAGGTCTTGTTGCCTGCGGCGAAGGCTTTTCAGGAGCAACACGGTCGGATGCTGACTCTGGAATTTATTCTAATTGAGGACATCAATGACAGCCTTGAGCAGGCGCGGGAACTCGCCAAGATCGCTTACGAGCTCCACGCCCACGTGAACTGCATCCCCTACAATAAAGTCGAGGGCTTGGAATGGAAGCGACCCAGCATCGGACGTCAGGATGCTTTTGTGAAGGTACTCCGCGAGGCGGGTGTCTCGGTCACTATTCGCCGCGAGAAAGGACACGACATCAACGCAGCCTGCGGGCAGTTGCGCCTCAAAACGGAAAAGTCCATGGCCGAGGCCGAAGCCCGCCCGGGTGATCCCTTCGCTTAGGCGACTCTACTGGGCATTAAAAAACCCCCGACTTGCATCGGGGGCTTTAAATGGGTGCAGGGACAGGATTTGAACCTGTGACCTTCAGGTTATGAGCCTGACGAGCTACCGGACTGCTCCACCCTGCAGTAAAGTCTTACGGTAAGTGGGAGAACAAATCAGTTGGGGGTTGTCCTGTAAAGCCTTTATTCTGGTTGGCGGGTCTTAGAGGAAGGGAACCGGGTCGAATTTTTCGCCAAGTATTTGCTGGGCATCTGCTTGTAGCCATTTGTCGAGGACGGTGTTGTAGATGCCGCGGAAATCAGTGGTGTATTGGAGATCTTCCTTGGGGTCGAGATTGAGGTCGGGGCGTTGCCCAAGGATGCCGCCTTTGACATCGCGTCCCATCACAAAGAGCGGGGCAGCTGTTCCGTGGTCGGTGCCTGCGCTTCCGTTTTCGGCGGCGCGGCGTCCGAATTCGGAGAAGGTCATAGTGAGCACCTGGTCATCGCGTTTATTGGCTTTGAGGTCTTTCTGGAAGGCAGCCATGGAATTGGCGAGGTCGCCGAGGAGTTCGGCGTGCTTGGTGAGTTGTCCGGCGTGGGTATCATAACCTGTCTGGGAAACGTAATACACGCGGGTTTCCATGTCGGCATGAATGAGGGCGGCGATGCGCTTGAGAGACTGACCGAGATTGCTGGAGGGGTATTGTACCTGGGTCTTGTAATTGGCGAGATGGGTTTCCACGCGGCGCTCGGTCACGAGGGTATTCATCATGGTTTGTTGAAGGTAAGAGGGAGAACCTTCGATATGGGGCTCGTTGAGGAGGGTCTCGTAAGCCATGTCAGAGGGAGACTTACGGCGGTTGAAGCTTCCGCTGGAGCGCATTCCAAAGATGGAGGCAGGTTGATCGGTGAGGTAGCTTTGGGGGATGATGTCTCCGATATGGATGGCGGAGGGGTCGGCGTCTTCGGGTGTCCCGGAGCAATTGTTGTCGAGGTAGCGCCCGAGCCAACCGGTGGTGCCGTATTCATCGCTATCGGAGGCGGTTTCCCAGATTTCGGTGGAACGGAAATGGCTGCGGCTGGGGTTGGGGTAGCCGACGTTTTGAATGATGGAGAGGTTACTTTGATCGAGGAGGTTGCGGAATTGCCCCAGGGCAGGGTGAAGGGCGAGGTGGTCATCGACCACATGGACATTATCGCGAATCGAAAGGTTGGGGCGCAGGCGGAAGTAATTGTCGTCGGTAAAGGGGATGAGGGTATTGAGTCCGTCATTGCCGCCGCCGAGTTGAATCATGACGAGGATGGGGCGGTCGCGT
>JAACDB010000067.1 GCA_009937095.1 Verrucomicrobiota bacterium | reverse complement strand
GGGCAGGGCTACACTTTTTTCTACAACAACGCGCCCTTGACGAACCCTCCGGATGACGGAACAGACGACAACTACGAGGAAAATGATAATTTATTCACGGCCTACGATATTTCGTCCCATGAATCGGTTCTTTTGTCGACGGTTGATGGCGAGCCCAAGCAACGTGACTTGGATTGGTATAAAATGAACAGCGCTGCCGGTGAGAATACTGTGCGTGTTAACTTTTCGCTGACCAATCCGGCATCTACGGGTTTGACTGCGGCACTCTATGACTATCGGGGTTACCTGAAAGCGGAGTTGGGTGCCATTCAAGATGGCTCCGGGCTTTCGATGCGGACCTCAGATGCCAGCGAGTCGGCTTATCTGCTCGTCAAGGGCACAAATGCCGGCAACGTTTACGATTTCAGCTGGGACAGCTTCTTCCTCGAGGAAGGCGAAGATATTTTTGAAGAAAATGATACTCTTGAGACGGCGTACGATCTTCGCGGTCAGGAGAATCGCCTCTTGAGCGTAATCGGCGAATCAGCCACGCAGACTGACCAAGATTGGTATCGTATTGAAACCGAAGCAGGCGATGCTGCAGTTCAAGTCAGGGCATCTTTATTGGATGCCGGTTCGATCGATGTGGCGCTTTACGAAGCTGACAGCACGCGCATCAACTCTATGACGGTCACAAGTAACGTATTCCAGACTTTGGAAATCCCCGCAGATGAATCCACCACCTATTATATTTTGGTTGAGGGCAGTAATGAAGGGCTCCAATACGACATGGCATGGGGTGCACGTTCCAGCTTCCAGGATGATGCCTACGAGGAAAATGACTTAACCACAGAAGCCTATGCTTTGCCTTCTACTTTGAACGGTAAGTTGTCGAGCATTGATGGCCTTGGAATGTTGTCAGATTCTGATTGGTATAAAATCGACACACCTGATGAAGCTTATTACCTAACCTTAGAGCTAAGCTTTATGCATAGTGAAGGTGACATTGATATTGTTGCCTGGGATCAGAATCTTAACTTTATTGCGGCTTCATTCGGTATAGGCGATTCGGAACGAGTGGAATTTGCCGTTAATAATACATACCTGAAGACAATTTTTATTTGGATTTTGGGTAATTATCAAGGCAATGAATACGATCTCGAATGGACCTACACCAGCATAAGTGGCGGCGATACAGACTCGGACCGCATATCGGATGCATGGGAAAATAAATTTGGTACATCCTTAAACACGATTAAAGCATTCTCTGATGCCGATGCAGACAACACACCTGCATGGGCAGAATTTGCCTTTAATACAGACCCCACCAAGCCGGATGCTGCCAAGGGGACTCCTTTTATTGAAGACGGCTATGCTTGCTTTAAGTTTAACCGAAACAAGGATGCCGCAAATTCGGGGTACCGTTATTCGGTATCTGAAAGCAAGGATGTTGCTTTCTCAAAGATGCCGAATCAACCGGTGTTGCTGCGGGTCGTGGACAAGGGAGAATACGAGGAAGTCGTTTATCGCGCAGCACAACCGCTTTCCTCGCAACCCATGAATTTCTTTAAGGTGCGCGCACAGCCGCCAGAGTAAGCGAATAACTAAACGCTCCAGGCGGCATCTATTTCTCAAGCTTTAGCTGGCGCGGAATTTACTTTTATTTCTTCAGTCTATTCCATGAGGCGCTGGGTTTTGGTACACATCGACCTCCGGTCTTGTTTTTATGATGTTTCAGGTATAGGCTACGCGCATTATGCTAGAATTAGTTAAAAAATCAATGTTGGCGGGTCTGGGTCTTGCTGTCGTGACAAAGGACAAAATCGTGGAGTCATTGCATGAATTGGTAGAGAAGGGAAACCTCTCGAAAGAGGAAGCTGCCGCGATGTCAGAAAAAATTGTAGCGGCGGGCGAGGCAGAAACCGAAAAAGCAAAGGTTGAAGCAAGCCATCTTTTTAACCAGCTCCTTCACCGGGCAAATGTGGTGACGAAGGATCAATACGACGCCCTGGCGGCTCGCGTGACGGATTTAGAGGGTCGGTTGCACAAAGAGTTTCCAAATACCGATTAAGATGCGCACCCTCCTGGATGCGGATTTTTGAAATCGACGCGGCGGCGTTTTTAACTGCATCCACCAACTTTCCTGAGAAGGTCTGGGTGGGTGGGTCGGTGGTGGACCCTTCAAGGCCCGCGTGAATAGGGTAAAGTGCTTATGGAGGCCGCTTCCGTTCTAGGCTTGCTTGATTAACTGGCTTCATGCTTATTAAGGTTATACAGCCCTATATCAACCCTCAGGATTACCGCTGATCTAACCTGAAAACTGTTGCTAAATGACTCAAGAGCACGCTGGTAGTAAAAACCCGGAAGCGGACAACCTGCCCATCCGGGGTTTGGTGCATGACCTTAATAACCTTATTACGGTTATACGGGGAAATATTACCTTGAGCCGCGAACAGCTGGATGCCGAGGCGCAGGGGCATTCCAATCTGGCGGCGGCGGACTATGCTGCCGGGCAGTTGCGCCCGCTGATTGCGCAGCTGGCGGCCTTACAGCAGACCGATACAGGCTCGAGTTGTACTAATCCTGAGACTTTGGCACGCGAATGTATAGCAATTTGTTTAAGCTCGAGTCCGGTGGAAGGCCGAATTGAAGTGGAGTCCGAAGTGCCCGCAGTGGCGATGGAGCGGGGTGCGATGACGCGAATCATTAATAATTTGTTGATTAATGCCAAAGAGGCGATGCCGCAGGGCGGTAAGGTCGTCTTGCGCTTGTCACGGCTGGGTCCGGATGATGTGCCGCCGGAGGGTTTACCGGGCGGTAATTATGTATGTATTGAGGTCAGTGACAATGGGCCGGGAATTGCACCAGAAAAATTGATCCGCATCTTTGAGCCGAATTACAGCGAAAAAGTCTGGGGACAGGGGCTGGGCTTGGCCTCGAGCCGCGCTTTGGTGGAGCAAGCCGGGGGCACGCTTACGGCAAGTTCTGAAGCGGGTCAGGGTGCGAATTTCCGCCTAATCCTGCCGTCAGTTGAGGACGAGGCATGATTCCGGATCCCCAATTATCCATTTTAAGGCAAAAAAGGCACTAAATTGCCTTTATTTGGAACAACTTTATATACAATGTTACGTACGTAAAGCCGTATATAACCTATTTACTATCTATGATAAAAAATAAAAACACCTCCCGTAAAGGATTCACGCTGATCGAAATGATCGGTGTTCTCGCCATTATTGGCATTCTCGCAAGTGTTGTTGCCCCCCGTGTGATCGAATCGATCCGCGACGCCAAGGTAACCTCAGCAATTTCTTCGGTGAACGCTGCAAAAACTGCGGTATTGAATTACTACCAGCGCTACGACCGCATCCCTCTGGATGGCGACCTTAATACCTACAATAATAATCGCCCCGGAGCCAGTGGTACTGCACCTGCGAATGAAGCGGGTAACGCGGACACACTGGGTCACATTCTTTATTATCAGGAATTGCTCATGGAAGAGATCAAAACCCCAATCGGAGAAGCTGAAGAGGGAGCGCTCGACTTTGCTGTGGGTTGCGTTTCGACTGCCGGAGCAGGCGCCTGTGATGCTGGAGGCGGCAACGCTACTTACGCGACAAACAACCTGTTCTTTAAATCTGCAGGTAATGCCACGCGCGTAGCATATTACTACATACCAAATTTGACGAAACAGGAAGCAGCGGCGCTTGGCACTAAAGTCAACGGCCCCTTCCCGGTAACGGTCCAGGGTGAAGATGCCATCATCGCAGAATCCACCATTGGTGGTAGCATTCCGGGTAATATTTCTGGAGCTAATTGCTGGTTCTCTGGAGAAGCAGCAGATGGCACCCACGATGCCTATCTCTACGTGGCGCACCAGTAGTCCTGTGCCTGACCCGGCTATCTGAATCTTAATATTATCGCCTTGAGCGAAACTGACATTCAGTCAAACAGTAACGGTCAGGCCTCCATCAAGATGGAGGCCTGGCTTGTTTCTGAAGGCGCACTTACGCAGTCTCAAGCCGACTTGGCGGCGCGCGAAGCGACGCGGCTCAGCTTGAGTTTCAGTGAGGTTGTGCAACGCCTTGGGCTTGTAACCAGCGACCAGCTGGCGCTCTACCGCTCCGTGCGGGGGCAACTGAGTACCGCCCGTGATTTTATCGCGACCGGTCCGGGGGATCAGTCGCACCTCAGCCTCCGTCGGCTTGTTTTAAGCGATGCCTTGCGTGAACGCCTGCCACTGGAACTGTGCCAAAGTACCGTCTCTATCCCAATAGCAGAGCGGGAAGGTGCCTTATGGGTGGCTTGTGCCAATCCCTTTGATTTGCCGACCCTGAAGCGCCTGGAAGGCGCGGCGGGGCAAACAGTGGAAGCCCTTCCGGCCTCTGAGACCGACATCCGCCTCGCCATCAACCGCAATTACCGTGCCCATCAGGATCTTTACGATGCGGTTGCGGCCATCATCAAGATGGATGAGGCCGAACTGGAAGAACAGGGTTCGGACGACGCGCCCATGATTCGACTGGCAGAGCAAATCCTACTCCATGCCGCGACCCGAGAGGCCAGTGACGTGCACCTGCACGCCGAAGAACGTTTTTTCCGCATCCGTTTGCGAGTGGACGGGGTATTGGAAGAGGGACTGCTTTTACCGAGCGCGATTCGCAGCGCTTTGACGGCACGTTTCAAAATTTTAGCAGGAATGGACACCGCCGAGGATCGCCTCCCGCAGGACGGGCGCATTCATTTTGCGATTGGTTCGGAGGAAGTGGACATTCGGGTATCGAGTCTGCCCTGCAGTAACGGTGAGAGTATTGTCATGCGTCTATTAGACCAGTCGCGTCTCAAACTTGACTTGCCGACTCTTGGTTTTTCGGAGGCACAACAAACACAACTCACGGAGGTGTTGAATCAACCCTACGGGGTCTTTTTGATCACCGGTCCTACGGGTAGTGGTAAAACCACTACGCTGTATGCTTTGCTGGGGATGATAGACGCAGAGGCCCGCAGTGTATTCACCCTCGAAGACCCCATTGAATACCGCATGCCGCTCATTCGGCAGACGCAAGTGAAGGACGAGATTGGGCTGAGCTTCTCGGCGGGCTTGCGGACCTTGCTAAGGCAGGACCCCGATGTTATTCTGGTGGGTGAGACCCGTGACCAGATAACGGCAGAATTAATGGTGCGGGCGGCTCTCACGGGGCACTTGGTTTTCTCGACCCTACACACCAATGACGCCTTGAGCGCGGTACCGCGTCTAACCGATCTAGGGGTGCCGCCATATCTTCTGGCCGGCAGTTTGCTGGGCTTGAGTGCCCAGCGTCTCGCGCGTCGCCTGTGCCCGGTATGCCGTGAAAGTTTTGAGATGAGCGCGAAGGAATGGAATGCCCTGGCGGGCAAGGGAAGCCCCATGCTTTCAAAGGAAGCGGTTACCTTGCATCGCCCCTCGGGTTGCGAGGCTTGTGCGCAGAAAGGCTACAGTGGACGGGTAAGCATCGCTGAAATTGTAGAGGTGGATAAGGGAGTGCGCGACTGGATTGAGCACGGGCGCTCGGTGGGCAAGATGCAGGAACAATTACGTGCGGCGGGCGTTCCTTTTATGCGGGATGACGGCCTGCAAAAGGCGCTTGCCGGACTGACCAGTGTGGAAGAGATCGCACGGGTGATACAGTTGGAGAGCGAGGAGGCGATGACGGATGCCTGAATGTCGTTATAAGGCGGTGAGTCCGGAGGGGCGCATTATGCAAGGAGTGCGCGAGGCCGAGACTCAGGGTCGTTTGCGTGAACTGCTTGAAATGGAAAACCTCGAGATGGTCGAGTGCGCCCTCAAGGATCGTTCCGGCGGGGGTCGTTATCAGCGACTCAAGATGAAGACCGCCGATTTGGCGAATTTACTCTTTCAGTTGGGGATGCAATTACGGGCGGGGGTTTCGATTGTGGACGCCTTGCGTGCCCGCGAGGGTGAGGAGGCCGGTGGCGTCCAGGGAACCGTGCGGCAACGTCTCGCGGAAGTGGTCGAGCAGGGCACGCCCATGAGCGAAGGCTTAACGCAGTTTCCCCGAATATTTCCAAGTTACGTACAGAACGTGGTGCGGGTGGCGGAGCGGAGCGGTACTTTGGCAGAAAATTTAGTTTCCCTGCGGGGCTACATGGAATGGCTCGACCAGAACTGGAAGACCTTTAAGCAGGCGATGCTGTATCCCATGTTTGTGGTGGCGGCTCTGATCGCCTTCATTTTTATCGCTTTGCGTTTTATTTTTCCAACGGTGGTCGAGCTTTTGTATGAACTGGAGATTCCACTGCCGTTAGTGACGCGCATTATGATTACCGCGAGTGACTTTGTGGTGGCGTATTGGATTTGGCTATTGGCGGCGGGATTTCTGCTTCCGGTGGGCTTGCGGATTTTGTTTCGGGTTTCTGATAAGGCGGCGTATGCGCGGGACAAATTCCTGATTAATATTCCATATTTAGGCAGCGTGATACGCACTCTGGCGATCGCACGATTTTTGCGGAGTTTAATTTTAATGCAGAAGGCCGGTATCGTGATCACTGATTCCCTGCGCATGGCGCGGGATGTGGTGGGCAACCGAGTGGTGGAGGCGAGCGTGATTAAAATTGAAAACGCGGTGGCGAATGGTTCCACCATGAGCAGCACCATGGCGAAGGATGCGACTTTTCCCGCGCTGGTGCGCACGATGGTGGGAGTGGGGGAACGCAGCGGTTCGCTCGATGAATCCCTTGAGGCGGTGGTTGAATATTACGACGACCTCGTGCCGCGCAAGATCAAGGCCTTTTTCGCAGTGCTGGAACCAACCCTTATTGTAACAACCGTTTTGATGGCCGGTTTTGTGGCGGCGGCGGTTTTTCTTCCTCTTGTTCAAATGCTAAGCCCGGGAGCCTTTAATTAATCATGAAGCGAAGTAATCATATGCATGCAAACGAGCGCCGCGCGGGTTTCACTTTGCTGGAATTGATTGGCGTGATGGCGATAACCTCAATTCTTTTGGCGGCAGCGATTCCGCTGACGGTGAATGTGATTCAGAGTCAACGTTTGACGGATGAACGGGCGGCCTTGCCGGCACTGGCGGAAGCTTTGAAGCGGGGCATCCTTCGGGAGCAAACTTTCCCAATTTATAATAACGCCGTCGCTCGTAATTTGGAGGGCATTAATGATAACTACTGGTGGAACCTAGCGGCGCGTCACGGCGCGGGCAGCGCGAACGAGGCGCGTTATCCTTTGGGCTCGCGCAATAGTGAGGGCAATGTCCGGAAGTTATATTTTGCCGATAGCAGCTTTGCGGATTTTTCGTTTGCTGACCTTACGGGCAGTGGTACCGGATGGTTGAATGATTTTCAGAATCCCCGCGAGCTGCGCCTCCTGCTGCTTTCAACGACCAATCCGGATTTGCCGCTGCCGGACACGATCAGCGCAAATGCCTTTGGCAATCTCTGGGATGACTGGGCGGTTGGTACGGACGGAGAGCCGCTCAACGGCGCTTGGGGCAATTATGGATTATCTGCCTCGCAATGGGTAAATCGTGCAGCCGAACTGGTGGTGCAACGGGTCGATTTGCGGGAATGGGTCTGCGAGGTTCGCATCGAGAACTACCGAGCCGTCAAAGCACCCAATGGAGCCGTTTTTGACAGCAACCAAAACAATTATCCAAGCGGCGGTCCGAATGCATACGCAAGCCGTTCCGGCACTGACTTGATTGATGAATGGGATGACAATGCCGCTTTTGTCTCGATAACCAATTTAGCGGGTGCGGAAGCAGCAGTGGTTTTTACCGAACAAACAAACGGCAACGGTAACGGTAACGGGAACAACCAAACCACTACTGTTTTAACTGCTCTGGTACTTTCTGATCGGGGTCAGATTCTTGATGATGCGGAGGATATAACACTTACCGTAGCTGGATATAAAGACGGAAACTACCGAAGCACCGAGATCGAATTAGTCGCTACGAGCCGTGCGCCCATCGCCTTAATTGTGCCTTCGGATCCGAATAACCCGTTGACTTTAAGTGGTTGGGGTAATTCTGCCGCGCGTAGCCAGACACGCTATTTTCTGCTCGGGCAACAGTTGCTCCTTGGAGAACCATGGGAGAATGCTGAGGTGGGTGTTTTTGACGTGGACAATAACTTTAAGTCACTCCGTTTTGACGGGCAGCGCTGGCGGTATTAATTAATGAAGTATTTTAACTGAATGGCACGCGTATACATCATATGGGATCATGGGAAACTGACGGCCTGGCGCCGGAAGGGTAAGTCGGCGGCTCTGCTGGCAGAAGCCCCCGTGGAGAAGGTCGAGGGCTTCTTGGATTTCCTGAAGGCGCATGAGCGGAAGCTTCGGATTTCTCACCTAACGGTATATCTGGATCACGGTGCACTGGACCATCACGTGGAACGCTTGCCCCCACTCACAGGAAAATTACAGCGTCAACTGATGGCGCAACGGAAGGAGAAGCTCTATGGATCGGTGCCGCGTTCGTGGGTGACGCAGGCGATGGAACTTACCAAAAAGGAAGCGCACAGCTTTCATTTTGTAGCAAGCTTGCCTGAAGCGTTGAGTGAACCGATAGCAAGTTGGGCCTTGAAGTCCGGTATCGTACTGGAGGGAATATTCAGTTTACCGCATGCCTTGGCGATGCTGGAGGCCCGGCCGGATGAAAGCGGGCAGTCGCGAATCATCTATCGCGCGGTGAATGCTTCAGGTTACTTGTTCGCCTATGATGCGCTGGGCCGTTTTCTGTTTGTGAATCGGGTGGCGCGGGAGCGTGCCGATGCGGCTTTGCTGGAGGCAGGCTCCAAGCGCTTGGCGCTCTTTACGGAGCAGGAATTTGGCGAGACGCCTGAAATGCAGCCTGAGCCAGCAGCTGCCGATGTGGAATCAGGGAAGGATTTGGCTTTGGTGGGGCTTTTATTGCAGGGCAAGCCGTTCCTGAAAATGAACTTGATCGCGCCCAAGCAACGGAATCGTCAGCGTCGACGCTTGCTCCGCCACCGGGCATTTGCCGCCAGTGTGCTGGCCTTGGGCTTGAGCTTTCTTTTCATGCTGCCGCAGGTTGAGCGCAAACGGGAGGTGCAGTTGCGATCAGAGGCGATGCAGGCAGAAATTCAGAGTGAATCGCTGGTAACGCGGAAGATTGAGAAGGATATCGTTAATAATCGTGCTCTGCTCCACGTAATCGACTTCAGTCGTGAACGGATGGGGCTCGCTCGGGACGAAGCGGTTCCTATGCCATTGGCGATAGCGGTAGGAGCCATTTCTCACAGTCTGCCGAATGTGGTGGAATTGGATGTGTTCGATTGTCGTCTTGAAGTGGAGGGACCGACTCTTGCGGTAGAATTGCGGGGCCGCCCCCTGACAGCAGATATTGATCTGGTGGAAACGCTGGAGCTTTTTGAGGCGGGTTTAAAAAACCGTGGTTGGCAATATGACGAATGGAAATTAGCTTTTGTGCGTGAGCGGAACGGGGAGTCGCGTTTTGACCGCAGGGGTTCATTGCGGAGTTTCACGCTTTCGTTTAATCTTTACCCGTTTGAGGAAAAATAAGGCGGCATGCGAAAAATATTATACCTTATCTATACGCTACTGGCCTCTTATCCGGTCATTTTGCTCCTGTTACTGACAACGGCGGCGGTCACTTATTTAGGAACAGGCTACCGTCCAATTGAGGCGCGCTATGAGGCTTTGCTGGCAGAACGAGTGAAATTGAAACAGGATCGGCAACGATTGGCTGAGGAATTGGAAGGTATGCGGCAAGGTGACTTGCAAAAGCGCCTCCAAATTTTCAGCAAGGAATTTATTGTAGAAGATGAAATAGACGAAGATCGTTTGCTGGGAATTCCCAGTACCGCCTTTGCGGCGAGTGGTTGGAGTTTGGGATCGGTAGCGATTAAAGAGAGGGAAATGCCGGAAGAAGCATTGGGTTTGGGTTCCTTGGTCGCATTGTATGAAGGGCGCTCACAGGGATTGACTTTAAGTGACGGCAGTTCGTTCTTGCCCACCAATTCCTTATTGCAGGCATGCACTTATTTATGGCGCAAGTCGCCGACAAAGGATTTTTCCCGCATCTATATTGAGCGCGACTCAACGGGTTATCGTACCGAGCTGGAGATTGTTTATCTCATGCGACGAGCAACAGAAAGTGAGGGGGCGGAATAATGCGAAATTATCTAAATAATCCAAAGTTTGTTTTTCCGGCGGCGCTCCTGACCCTGCTTTTTTTCCTCTTCCGGATTGGTATTTTGGATACGATCAATCTCAAGGGGTATTTTGAAAAGAAAGCGGTATTAGCCATGGAGGAAAACAAAGCGACTGCTACGTTTGAAATTGAGGCTAGCCGCATTGCAGAGGCCTTTACCAAGGAACGCTGGATGCCTAATAATTGGCAACAGTATGCAACCTTGAAGCGAGAGCTTTTTGTTGCAGATTATCAACTCGAAGAAGATATGTTTTCCTCGATAGAACTGGCAATTAAAGTGGATCCGGTGACGGGGGAGGTTGAAATTGAGGAGGAGCAGTTGACGAGCTACATTGCGGAAAACATGGGTCTCGATCATACTGGATTTTTTGTGCGTTTCGGGGTGATCCGCAAACGAGAGGGTGATGACTTGAAGACGAAGGACGGACAGGCCTTAACACTGGGCAAGATTGCGATACCGGATCAGGGTCAGTTGAACGGTAACAATGCCTATCGCACGGTGGAAGTGGTCGTTGCAGGGATGACTTTAGAGGCGACTTCGCCGGTAGAAGCGGATGAAGCGGAAACAGTAGCCCAAGAGATGGATCTGGTGCCGGAGGTATACCGGGAAGGAGATACGATTACACCTGATTTGGTAGAGCGGAAGCCTGCGCAGCGCGAATATGCTTCGGCAGTCATCTTGGGCGGGGTTAGCGAGCGGGCGATTTACCGCGAAGGGGATTTGGTTTCGAGGGTTCCCGCCATTGGCTTGGCGAGTGTTTCTGAGCGCAAAGTTGAACTGATTGATCGGGACGGAAATATTTATGAACTCCAGCTGCTTCGCTAGGGGGCACAAATTTTTATACTGCAACGAGTCGCTTTGAATTTATGCTTCAAGCATGAAGGTTTATTTATTGCGACATGGGCAGGCAGAAGCGGGGTACCCGGACGGGCAACGAAAATTGACTGCACGTGGGCGTGGTCATGCGCAACTTTTGGGTGAGTGGTTGCAGCGTTCGCCGGAAGCACTGCCCGGGCGGATTATATGCAGTCCACTGGTGCGTGCACGGGAGACCCTTGAATTACTGAGCGCGGCCTGGAGTGACAGGGAGCCGGGCGAACCGGAGGTGCTGGATGCATTGGTTCCGGAAGGGAATCCGGCTGCCATTGTATCGATCTTAGAGTCAATGGATGAGGATGTTTTTTTGGTGGGACATAATCCACATATGGAGATCCTGGCTTCGCTTTTGATGAGTGGGGAACGTTCTCGGGCGCGACTTGTCATGAAAACCTGCGTGATGTTGCGCTTCAATTGGGCGCCTTTTGCGAATCATGGACAGACCGGTCCTGCGGAATTGCGCTGGATGCTCGATCCGCGAAATCTTTAAATTTACTTGTGGCTGAATTATATTAGGAATGATGAATAAATGGAAATACCTTTGGGTTGTTTTGGCGATTGTGCTGGGTTGGTATCTCGCGCGTCGCGAATCGGTGGATCCAGTTCCTAATTCCACGGACGATACCCATGTGACGGCGGCAAGGTCGACGCCGGGAATTGCTGAGGATTCGAACCCACCACTGAAGCTGGATGTGCGTTTTCCAAGGGATGCCGTGAAGGATGCGGTGCTGGTATATTTTTCAGATACGGAAGGGTATCAGGCTTATCTTAAAGCGTTGCAGGATGCGGGTTATGCGAGCTCTGGAAATTTAGAGGCCTTGCGTCTTCTGCGTTTGCCGCTGGGTATACTTGGGTCGGTAGATCCTTCGCGGTATGGAGGACAAATTGAGTTCAGTTATCGAGTGCAGCGTCCGACTCCTCCGCTTGAGGGGAGTCCTGGGTTGTTTGCCACCTTGAGGGCTTTTGATGCTTCGGCCCTTGAAATTACCGGGGGTGCTTTGGATGGAAAAGGCGCTGGCATCGTCGTAGCGGTGGTGGATTCGGGCATCGCTGAGCATGTTGTTTTTGACGCGGTGGCAATTGATTCGGATGACTGGGTGGCAAAGGATCGGGCACAGTCTGCCGCGAAAGCACATGGTACCGGGGTGGCTTCAATCGTAGCGGGTAAGTTGGGAATTGCTCCCGAAGCAAAGCTTTTGGATTTCCGTGTCTTGGACGGGGAGGGGGTAGGTTCGAGTTATGCCGTTGCGGCGGCCATTGTATCGGCAGCAGACCGGGGTGCGGCTATAATCAACTTGAGCCTCGGTTTGTATCGCGAGACCCACGTATTGCGCGAAGCGGTACGTTATGCGAACGAGAAAGGGGTGTTAATGGTGGCCGCAGCGGGAAATGATGGATTGGCGCGACTGGTCTATCCTGCGGCCTATCCAGAGGTTTTGGCAGTGACCGCAGTGGATGGGCAAGCACGGCATGCCGTTTTCCCTAATCAATCCAAGGCGATTGATTTTGCAGCGCCCGGGGTGGGCGTGACCGTTGCCGATCCGGAGGGCGGGTTCCGGCAGGTGAGTGGCACCTCTGCGGCGACACCTTTTGTAAGCGGAACTATAGCCGCCTTGCTTTCTGAAGCGCGGGGGCTGACGGCAGAGACGGCGGTGCAGCTTTTAAGAGAACATTTGAACGAGGCGGGCGCGCCGGGAATTGATGCCCAATACGGTGGCGGTTTGTTAGACTGGGATCGTTTGCGGGAGCGGGAGACGAGTGATGTGCAAGATCTTGCAGTAGCGGCTATTTATTTGGAGCCGGGTTCGTTGCCCGGGACACGCGTTCCCATTAAAGTTGTGATTCAAAACCGGGGCACGGCATGGATGCCGAAAGCGGAATTGGTTGTCGCGCAAACGGGGGAGGAGGCGGAGAAATTTGTAATCAGTTCACTGGCGCCGGGGGCAATCGCTGAACGCACGGTCTTTAAGCATCTGCCATCTCTGGGCGAGGAGGTGGCGATTGAAATGGGTGCTCGCGTAAGCCTGGAGGAGGGTGCTCGGGATCAACGTCCGGAAAATGATGAACGGGTAGCGCGTTTCAGGGCAACGAATGGGAAGTAAAATGATGGCTCGCAAATCCCGTCACAGATGCCTAAATCTGCCCATATGAACGATTCAGAAGCAGAAGCAGTCACCCATGAGGAGGGGGAGGTTGGCATTGTTGCCCATGCTGATTTTGTTTCAAAAGCACCCTTTGAATTTGAATCGGGCGGGACTATTCCGGAGCTGACCCTGCGCTACGAGACCTACGGGCGCTTGAACAAGGAGAAATCCAATGCCATTTTGATTTGCCATGCCTTGACCGGCGACCACCACTGTGCGGGGGTTTATGATATGACCGAGCGCAAGCAGGGGTGGTGGAACTTCATGGTTGGGCCGGGCAAGCCCATTGATACGCGAAAATATTTTATTATTTGTTCTAATGTGTTGGGCGGATGCCAGGGTTCGACGGGTCCGCGCTCTATAAATCCTGAGACGGGTGAGCGTTACGATCTTGATTTTCCCAAGTTGACGGTGCGTGACATGGTAAAAGCGCAGTCGCTGCTATTGGATGCTTTGGGTTTGGATCGTTTACATGCAGTGATGGGTGGAAGCATGGGTGGAATGCAGACCTTGCAATGGGCCATCGATTTCCCCCAGCGGGTGGGCCGTTATATTGCGCTGGCATGTTGTGCGCGTCACAATGCGCAGGCTATTGCTTTTAATGACACCGGACGTCAGGCGATCATGCGCGATCCAGCTCGGTTGCAGGGTAAGTATGAATCGGAGGCACCACCGGCCCATGGTTTGTCGGTTGCGCGTATGATGGCGCACATCACCTATCTATCCGATGTCGGAATGGAAGCGCGTTTTGGGCGCAAGCGCCAGGGAGAAGAATCCGGACGGGAGCATTTTGAGGTGGAATTTGAGGTGGAAAGTTACCTGCGTTATCAGGGGCAACAATTTGTTTCCCGCTTTGATGCGAACAGCTATCTGTATTTAACTAAAGCGCTCGACCGCTTCGATCTGCATGGAGCGGGCGGTAGTCTTGATGCAACCCTTACCGCGGTGGAGGCCCCGGGCTTGGTCGTTGGTTTTGGCAGTGATTGGCTCTACCCGCCACAGGCGAATCGTGAGGTTGTGGAAGCACTCTTGCGTTTGGGTAAGGCCGCCAGCTATGCCGAACTGGCCTTGGACGCGGGGCACGATTCTTTTCTTTTACGGGCTCCAAAGCTCGATCAATTAATACGAACTTTTCTCGATCGTTAACCGATGAATCCCCATTCAAAAAAACGTCAGGTCGACTTTCAGGTTATTGCCCGCTGGGTAAACGCGGGGGACCGGGTGTTGGATCTGGGATGCGGGCGGGGAATCTTGCTTGAATCACTGATGCAAAAGCAGTCGGTCTACGGAGTGGGCGTTGATATCGAGTTGGATAAAATCATCAGTTGCGTGAAGCGTGGCGTTTCCGCCTACCACGGGGACGTACACGCGGTGCTTGAAAATTTCGGGGATGCCAGTTTTGACCGTGTGATTTTAAGCCGCTCGGTGGATTTACTGGAACAGCCGGATGCTACGCTTACGGAAGCGCTCAGGGTAGGGAAACACGTTACCGTTGGATTTGTGAATCATGGTTTTTGGCGCAATCGCCTGAGTTTCCTATCGCATGGGCGCCGGGTAGAAAATGAAGTGTACCCGAAGAAATGGTACGAGAGCCAACCTACCAATCCTTTTTCAATCAATGAATTTGACAGCTTCTGTGCCGCAAGTGGTATTCAGATTATGGATCGGGAATACCTTCAGGGCAATTGGCGCGACGAATGTCGTTTGTGTCCGGGTTTGATGGCAGGTTACGCCATTTATAACCTGACTAAGGCTTAAAAACTTTTTCCCGAAAACGTAGCATCGCTTCGATGGCATCCTGCAGGATATTGTAGAATGCGGGAACGAGGAAGAGGGTCATTGCGGTGGCGAATAGAACCCCAAAGCTCAGCGAGGTGGCCATTGGAATAAGGAATTGTGCCTGCAGGCTGGTTTCAAAGAGGAGTGGCAACAGGCCGGCAAAAGTGGTGAGTGAGGGGAGGATGATGGGTCGGAAGCGGGTGGCACAGGCGTTGACGATGGCTGCGCGCAGGGCAACTTCTCGTTTGCGTTCCTGATTGATGAAGTCAACCAGCACAAGGCTATCATTAACGACCACGCCAGCTAAGGCAACAAAACCGAGAATGGACAGGATACTCATGGCCTGACCAAGCAGAAGGTGCCCGAGGATTGCTCCAATGAGCCCAAAGGGAATCACGAACATTACGACAAAGGGCTGAAGGTAGGACTTGAGGGGTACTGCCAGCAGGGCGTAAATAATAAAGAGAATGAGGATCGTTGTTCGAAAGAGACTTTTAAAGATATCGGCTTGTTCGCGGGCTTCTCCCTCAAAGGACCACGAGACCCCGGGGTAGTCTTTAAGTAGGTTATCAAGGAAGGGTTCGTCGGCATTGTTACGACCGCTGAGATCCGCTTTGATTTGTTCGAGGTTAACAAGGTCTTTATCGGCATTGGCAGTGATGTTGAGCACTCGGCGGCGGTCAACTCGCGTGATACTTGAAAAGCCCTGAGTTATCTTAACATCGGCAACTGCATCAAAGGGTACTTCATCGCCTGCGCTTGTACGGATGCGGAGTTCCTCCAGGTTTTCAAGGGATTCGCGTTCCTCGCGGGGGTAGCGCACCATAACCTTGATATCGTCGCGTCCTCGCTGAATACGCTGAGCCTCAATGCCGTAAAAGGCAGCCCGTACCTGACGCCCCAGGTCATCGGCACGCAGTCCAAGCGCTTGAGCAGCAGGCTTGAGCTCAAGTTGAATTTCTCGTTTACCGCTACTGTAGTTGTCACGGATATCGTAGAGTCCCTGATAGCTCGCAAGTCTGGTTTTTATAGCTGCGGCAACTTCGCTGAGTTGTTCAAAGTCACGTCCTGAGATTTGAATGTCAATGGGACTACCACCTTGACCGGCGGCATTGGCGTCGTAAATCAGTTCCTTTACGCCGGCGATGGGGCCGGTTAAATCACGCCAGCGCTTGGCAAGGTTTGGAGCGGAGAGCAGTTCGATATTCCCGCCATCAGCGAGGTCTTCTCGTTTTTTCAGCTCTACGCCAACTTCGCGAAGATTCGGGCTGATGTTGCCGGAAACCGATCCATTGGGTCCACCCATATTGGAAAAAGGCTGGCCGCCAGCAGTGACGGTAACATTTTCAAAGGGGTCACCGTAACCGTTTGCTTTAATTTCATCGCGCAGTTTCAGGAGGCTTGTTTCAAGTTTCTCTATTGCAGCTTCAGTTGTTTCCGAAGGGGTTCCTTCGGGCATCACCAGTTTTGCCACCATGTAGTCGGAGGGCACTTCCGGAAAAAAGACGAAGGGCAGGTGTTTGCCCACTAGTAATGAAAGTACCACCGCTAGGAGGCCGATAAAAAAGGAGACCGTAGCGTAGCGAAAACGAATGGCAAGATCGAGGAGGGGGCGGTAGCGTTCCTTGATGAAGCGTTCCATCCCGTCGGCAATTTTTCGCTGCTGGCGTAGTAACCAGCTTAAGTTCTCCCGGTCAGATCCGCTGCCTACCTTGCAAAGGGTGAGGTGGTAAGGCAGCACTAGTTTGGACTCGATAAGTGACCAGATCAGACAAGCGATCACCACGACCGGAATAGGATAGAAGAATTTCCCGATAAAGCCGGGCATCGTCAGAATAGGAATAAAAGCAACGACCGTAGTGAGCACCGCAAAAGTAACGGGAGTTGATACCCTTAGGGTTCCCTGGACGGAAGCTTCGATACCCGGGCCGCCGTGTTTTTGGTACTGGGTAAAAATACTTTCCCCGACAATGATGGCATCGTCCACCACGATCCCGAGGACGAGAATAAAGCCGAAAAGGGAGGCAAGGTTAATGCTGATATCAAACCAAGGGAGCAATGTCAGGGCACCAAGGAAAGAGATGGGGATGCCCAGCATGACAAAGAAAGCTAGGGAAGGGCGCAGGAAAAGGGTCAGCACAAGGAACACCAGAATGAGACCGAAGATGCCGTTTTGAATGAGCATTTGAAGGCGGCCGGTGAGGTAATAGGTGAAGTCGTTGGTTGGTTTGATTTCGATCCCGGGTGGTAGTTCGCTTTCCACTTCTTTTGCGAATTTGCGTACACGCTTGGCGATATCGAGTACACCCTGATTTCCCAAGGCATAGATGGATAGCAGGACGGCGCGCTCGTTGTTGAACTCAGTTATTAATTCATCGTCGACGAATCCATCTTCAATTTCGGCTATGTCACCCAGTGTCACGATTGCTCCATCGGGACGGGTTAGGACAGGAAGGGCTTCGAATTCAGGCGCTCGGTAGGCTTTCGCGTTCGTGCGGAGCAGGATCTCTCCCGCACGCGATTTAATTGCACCTCCGGGAACGTCGATGGAATTACGCCGAACGGTTTGCGCTACATCGCTGAAAGTGAGCCCGTAACGCCGTAGTGACTTTTCGGATACATTAATGGAGATTTCGTAGGGAGCTACGCCGTTGATATCAACTTGGCTGATGCCGTGGCGGCTATTCAGTTCATCGCGCATATACTCGCCGATTTTTTTGAGATTCTTGATGTCGGTATCACCATAGAGGGCGAGAAAGATTACAGGGCTTCGGACGAGCAGCTCCTCAACATTAGGTCGCTCGGCTTCTTGTGGGAAATTAGTGATGCCGTCGATTCGGGATTTTACCTTGTCGCGCATTTCGCTGGCATCGTAACCGCGCTCAACCTCAATCACGACAGTGCCGGAGCCCTCAGAGGCATTACCGCGCATACGCTTAATACCCTCCAGATCCTGTATGCGATCCTCGATCAGTTCAACAATCCCGCTTTCCACCTCTTCGGGGGCAGCACCGGGATAAATGACAGTGGCGGTGACGATATCAAGATCCAGTCGTGGAAAAAGCTCGAGCTTAATGGTACTGGCAACATAGCAACCGCAGACGATGGCGATCGCAGCAATGAGGTTGGCAGCAACGCCATTTTTTGTGAACCAGCGGATCATTTGCGCTCAAGGATGTTTACCGGCATATTCTCCACGAAATAAGCAATGGGGCTAACTGCTACTTGCTCACCGGGTTGCAGACCTGCATCAATAATAACGCTGTTGGGGTCGCGTTTGACGATACGAACCTCGCGGGTTCTCAGGGTGTTTTCTTCGCTCAAAATATAAACGGTGTTGGAACCGCGAAGGGCGATGCGGGGGATGCGGTAGGCGGCAGAGAGAGTGCGGCCCTCAATGATGGCATCGACAAATAGTCCGCGGCGAAGCGGGTTCGATCCATGGTAAGGGTCTTCAATTGTGGCAACGGCGTAGAGGAGACGGCTGCGAGTATCAATGGTCGCTTCAATTCGGGCGAGGGTGCCGTTCCATTCGCGGCTATTGTGGCTCAATCGTACCGGTGCGGTAAATTCGGATGGGTCGCGTAGGAAAGCAGCTTCCTTTTCGGTAATGGGGAGACGAACTTAGGCGGCCTCGCTGGCATAGATCCGGGCGGCGGGTTTCGCGGGATTTGGATCGGTGAGTTGACCCAGGTCGATGTTCTTTTCAAGGACGCGCCCGTTGTAGGGAGCGCGTACCTTGGTTCTTTGTAGGTCGGCCTTGGCGCTTTCATGTGCGGCACTGGCGCTCGCTACCGCAGCTTGGGCGTATTCCAGTTGGGGAAGGCGCAGGGTGAGCGGGCTGGGTTTGCCTTTTCCAATGGATTCCCAGTCGACCTTCGCTTGGTCGGAAAGCGCTTTTTCCTGTGCGAGCGCGAGTTTCGCTTGTGCCAGCTCGGCTACCCGTGCCGCAAGGGCGGCGCGGTAATCAAGAGGATCGATTTCAAGCAGGATGTCCCCTTTTTCGAAATAGCCTCCCGGGCGAAAATTGTCAGCTACTGCAATGACGCGCCCGCTTACTTCAATCGCAAGGTCGGACTCCGTTAGGGGTAGGGCGGTTCCCTGGCTGGTAACGCTTAACTGAATGTTCTCCGGATGAACAGTGAGCACTTCAATATTGGCAAGCGGTCTGGGGGCATCACTTTTTTCGGGTTGCGGCTGAAAAAATAGCAAGAATGCCGTTATAACAGCAGCGCCTACTAAAATGAAGACAGGCAGAGGGATGGGAATTTTTTTCATAGTGAAGGTTCAAAGCTGCCACCAAGGGCCAAGAGGCAATCGATACGGTTTTGCAGGCGTTGGTTGAGGATATTGATATAGCGACTGCGGGCTTGAGCCGCAGCCCTTTGGCTAATGAGGACATTAATAAATTCAATGGTTCCGTTTTGGTAGCGTTCCCAGGCAAGGCTTTCAGCGGCGCTGGCCTCCGTATTGGCACGTCTCAGTTTTTCGGATTCTACTTTTAGGAAATGCTCAGCCGAGAGCGCATTCTCAACTTCGAGAAAAGCCCGAAGGGCGATATTGTGGTAGTTGGCTTCCGCTTGTGAGAGTAGGGACTCGGCGCGCTGGACATTCGCTTTGATCCGTCCCCCTTGAAAAAGCGGTAGGGTCAAATTGCCAAGCATGCTTCCAATACGGAAATCACTATCCAGGAGATTTTCAAATTCAGTAGAGGCGGTTCCCCCGGAGCCAGTAAGGCTGAGGGCAGGCAGCCAGACTTTGCGTTTGGCGCGGGTTGTTTTTTCTGCGGCTTGTACGCGTGCTTTGGCAGCCTGCAAATCTGGACGCCGCTCGAGTAGTTCGGTCGGTATTCCGGCGGGAACAGGCTGAGCCAGTTCAGGGAGTTGCGCATTGGCCTTGAGTTCTGCTGCAGGGTAGCGCCCAAGCACGAGTTCCAGATTGCGCGAGGCCTGATGGGCCGCGCGACGGCGTGATTGAAGCGTGGCCTCGGCGTTGGCGACCTCGGTGCGAAGTTGTCGGAGTTCCAAACTATCCCCCAGTCCGCGTTCGTAGCGCGCCTCGAGTGTTTCAAGATTCTTGCGGTAGGAACGGGCAGTCTTCAGGCTGAGTTGCGTTTGGGCATGGGCTTCTTTGAGGTTGAACCAAGATTTGCTGACTTGTGCCACGAGGGACAACCGGGCTGCTTCGTAGTCAGCCGCACTGGCCTCAACCAGTGCGCGGGCTGCCTGGTGTTCATTGGCAAGTCGCCCCCAAAGATCCAGTTCCCAGCTGAGGTTGATGCCCAGTTGATAGTTGTTTAGATAGTTGTAACCAAAAGTCGGGCCCGTGCGTTGGCGCTGAGCTTGCAGACCAACCCCCGCGTCGGGCAGACGGGCAGCACGGCTGATTCCGGCTTCGCTAAGGGCTTGGTC
>JAACDB010000066.1 GCA_009937095.1 Verrucomicrobiota bacterium | reverse complement strand
TCATTCGTCGGGCCGTAGCGCAGTCTGGTAGCGCACTTCGCTGGGGGTGAAGGGGTCGCAGGTTCAAATCCTGTCGGCCCGACCATGAGAAAAATAGCCTCTCCACCTGGAGGGGCTTTTTTGTGCGATTTTGCCCGTAGGTTCCCGTTTTGGAGGCAGGTTGGATTTATCCGTGGATCTGGCATTTCGGCCGATGCGCAGCGTCCTCAAGCAATTAATAAAATCCAGTTAAAAATATTTACTCTTATTTTATAGTGCGCCTTTCTGTTACTTTATTTATTATTTAAGATTTTACCCTATTTTACGTGGACTATTATTTTATATTTTTTAGAAGATATTTTATTGTACCTATACTTGCATCACTACTCATCGTCCCATTTGAAATAATTCAAGCAGAAGAAAGCCTGGCAAGCATTCAACTTCCATTTGATTTTCGGATCGGCAACTCATTCATTCGAAATGAAGAGCCGGGATCATTTGCATGGGATGCCATACCCGCTATCTCTTCTTGGCTTATGAATATCCGAAGAAAGGATTCCGCTGAAACCCAGAGCGAAAAAATAAAGGCCAACTTTACGGGCAAGTCAAAAACCCTTAATGAAACGCTTGGTGTGGTTCCCAAAAAAACCAAAAATGATTTAATTATTACAACCTACTTCAGCAGACTCTGCCACCAAGAGCCTTGGGACATCGGAGCGAATGCAAGAAATCGATTAATGGGTCTACCCGCTTGCGCGCCCAGACAGCATAGCTCTATTTTACCGCTGCGGATTGTGTGCCATCGGCGCCTGCTTGAACAAAAAAGCGCTGCTAATTGAAACCTCCTATACGACCGCCGCGATGTTAATATCAAAAAGATATTTATCCAGTTTGTTGGCGGTGATGACGCCGTAGTTCATGGAACCCAGCCAACCGGACATGATGATGCCCACGGAACCAGCGTGATACAAACCCTTCACTTGTTCCGGTAATTCCATGGAAACCTTGAGGCCTTCAAACTTTGTTCCGAAGGAGGTGCCCTGCATGGACTTGGTGTAGTGGTTCACCGTTCGTGGCGTGGCGGCTTCAAGGTGGTCGATTTTATCACGTACTCCGGGAATAAAGGTTTCCAGACTGGAGACACATTCTTCGCAGAGGCGGTCTTTTTCGCGTTGGTATTCCTCCTCGCTAAGGGCATTCCATTCATCCCAACGAGCATTCAGGGAGGCGACTACCACGTATCGTGGTTCTTTTAAATGTGGGCGCGTTTCGGGATAGTAAACCGAGAAGGTGTGACTGGTGGTCTTGATGGAAGTGAGCTCTGCGATGGAGTATTCGGGAGCAGCGGAGGTGAAAACGAGGTCGCCGATATTAGGAATCGTCTCGCCCTTTTTGATACCCATGTAAACTTGGCAGGAACTGGTGTTGTTGCGTACCGCCTTGGCTTCAGCCAGAAATTCGGCACTGAAATTTTCCTCGCCCGCAAGGTGTTCGATGGTGTTGCGAATGTTGGCATTAGAGAGCACCGCCCGCACAGCGATTCGCCGGGTGGGGAAGGTCTCCCCGCCAGTATTTTGACTGCGGGCACGTACCGCCGCCACCGCACCATTTTCCACCTCGATCCCCTCGACCAAAGCACATTTGCGCACCTCGCAACCATTTGCCTTTAGCTCCGCAACCATCTTTTTGATCAAAGTGTCGGTGCCCCCCTGGAAAGTGAAGACACCCTTGTTCATGAAGTTTGAAAAAACGATCCCGTAGGTAATGGCGGGGTCATCGACGTGCGAACCGTTGGCATACGAAATTGGCTCCATTAAAAGCCGGTGCACGTCGCTGCGACCGGGGAAGAATTCCTCAAACATTTCCCCCGTGGTCTGGGTGTTGTCGTCGTAGAAATTCATTTGGGCGAGGTGGGTGTAGAAACCTTCTACCTTCTCGCGCTCAATTTTAAAATCCTCGACCAAAATCTTGGTGAAATCCTCCCGATCAAAGGTGGTCCATACGTTCATCTGCGGATTGATAAAACGCACATCCTTTAACTGATGAATAGAATCTGCAATTTCGCGAGTCCAGTATTTGCGGCATGATTTTACCATGCCATAGGGAAAGCCATGCAATGAGATATCGAAGATGTGGCCACCCGGGCGCTTGAACCAGGTTGCCAAGCCTCCGAATTGGTAATGGTGCTCCAAGAGTAAAACCTTGTGCCCGTTTTTGGCGAGGTAGTTAGCACTTGTTAACCCACCCAAGCCGGAGCCCACCACCACCACGTCGTAGTTGTCATCGATGCCCTCTAGCCAGTCTTTCGCCATAATCAGTTAGTAAACACAAGATAAACAGTCTGCCTTACCAAATTTTTCAACCCCCAAGTGATATTCCTGCCCCACAAGGGCAAAATATCATAAACCCATAAGGCTAATGGGTGCGTCCGCTTCCTCCTGCAACGCCTTTCGGCGCGCCAATTCTTCATCGATTTCTTTGGTAACCAGCAAGAGCGCCGAACCCAGGCGCCTGGCGCGCACCATCTCGTCTTCGCGCTACATATCACATCCAAAAACAGACAGCCGCCCCTCACCCTCCGCCGGGCGGCTCAGCTTTGTCCAATAGGATTCGCCCGCCTGCAATTTCAGCAACTGGTTGAACTCCGAAGTGGTCATACTCGAACTGCGCTTGTAAACCTCCAAAACAGAGCGCTCGCCCACATAAAGCACATGAATATCCCAACCGGGTGAAGCCCGCTTGGGGTCCATGTCCGAGGACTTTGGCTTGCTGCCATCCGCGCTCTTGAAATAAATCCGCAACTTTGCTTCCGGCATTAGCTCCAAATGAGCGACGTAGGGCAATCCCCGCTGACGGTTTAATTCCGTGGCATCATCCCGATAGATAATTCCCCCGGAGCGAAAAAGGCGCGACTCGATCGTACTTATACTCTCCCCTATCCGCCCCTGCGCTGAACTCACAAAAACAGTGCAGATAAATGGGATTATACATAAATGCGGTAATTGGATTGCGATTCGTGCTTTCATAATAGAAAAAGCTTTTCAAAATCGTCACTCATTGACAAGCAGAAGCACAGCCCATGCCCAATACCTTTTACAACGACTTTGACCTTCAACGGTTCCCTGAAACCCCCAGTCCCGAGGCCGACTACCGCAATCCCTTTCAGGTCGAGCGCGACCGCATCATCTTTTCCTATCCCTTTCGGCGCCTCCAATCCAAGACCCAGGTCTTTCAATCAGGTGAGTATGATTTTTACCGCACCCGCCTTACCCATTCCATCGAAGTTGCAAAAATAAGCCGCTCCATTTGCGAGTTTCTCCGCGCGCGCTCACCCCTGCTGCGCGAAGATTTCTACATCGATGCCGATCTCACTGAAGCCATAGGCCTCGCTCACGATCTGGGTCACCCGCCCTTTGGGCACATCGGCGAACGCAAACTGAACGAACTGATGGCAGACTCCGGAGGATTCGAGGGCAATGCCCAGACCCTCCGCATTCTCACCGAACTCATCTACGAACGCCCCGGCAGTACCAAAGGCATCGCCCCGACTCGCGCCTTCCTGGACGGCGTCATGAAATATAAAGCCCTGCAATCCGAATGGATTGATCGCGACGCCAAGCCGCCCAAAAACCACTTCATCTACAACGAGCAAGTAAACTGGCGGGACACTATCCTCAACCATAGTGACCTCCCCGCCGAACTACAGGACCCTAAAGCCCTCAACCAATTCAAGAGCATCGAGTGTCAAATCATGGACTGGGCCGACGACACTGCCTACTCCCTGCACGACATCGTAGATGGCATTCACGCCCGCTACCTTACCACTGGTAGCATTTCAGAATGGGCCAGCACCCAGGATTTAAACCAAACCGAGCAAGCCCTCATAAAGACTCTCTGCACCGTTATTCGCGACAACCGCTACGAACCCTATTTTGGTTCCCGCATCGGCTACTTCGTTCACGCCTGTTCGCTTGCCCCGCGCGAGGGCACTCTCAGCGAGCAAAGCAATCGCCACGCTTTTCAACTGGAAATCGACCCGGAGGTTGTCGCGGAGAGCAAACTCTACAAATCCCTCGCCCTTGATCTCATCTTTCGCTCGACCCAACTCCAACAGATTGAATTCAAGGGCGGGCATATCCTGGAAAAAACCTTCCGCGCCCTGGAAGCACAATGCCTAAGGGAGGGGGAATCCGGCCTCAATATCCTACCCGCTCCCGTACAAGCCCTTCTGGACGCAGAAACAGATCCCGCTGCACGCAAACGCCGCCTCTGTGATTACCTTGCCGGTCTTACCGACGGTCAAGCCGTGCGCACCTACAAACGACTCTTTCATGCCGATTTCGGCTCGATCGCCGAACTGGTCTAAAGCCCAAACCCATCCCGCCCGTGGAAAACAGTACCCCCAATTCCTCCAACCTTCGCAAGGCCGTTGGCCCGGGTCTGCTGGTAGCCTGCGCCGCCATCGGTGGCTCGCACCTTGTATGGTCCACTCGAGCGGGCGCTGAATTCGGCTGGGCGCTCCTAGGGCTCATCCTCGCTGCGAACCTGCTCAAGATGCCCTTCTTTCTTTACGGGCAACGCTACGCCGCCGCGACCGGCGAAAGTCTTCTCTCAGGTTACCACCGCAAAAGCCCCGCCTGTGTCTGGGTCTTTCTAAGTATCAATATTCTGACCGGCACCATCAATATCGCGGCTGTTAGTATGCTTGCCGGTGCCCTCTTTGCGAGTTGCGGTATCGCGGCAAGCGTGCCCGCCCTAACCCTTGGCATCATTGCCATTTGCCTCACGCTCATCCTGCTTGGGCATTACCGACTCCTTGATGGTGTCGCTAAAATCCTTATTACGCTACTTACCCTCGGTACGGTAACTGCGGTTATTCTGGCACTCCTTAATCAACCCGAGACCGTCACCAACCAAAGCAATCCCAATCCTTACACCTGGGTCAGCTTCGCATTCCTTATCAGCCTGCTCGGCTGGATGCCCGCACCCGTTGATCTCTCCACCTGGTCGTCCCTTTGGATGTTCAGCCGCGAAAAACAAACCGGCCACCAGGCAACCGTTCGCGAAGCCCAATTTGATTTCTTTCTCGGTTATGGCATGACCACCCTGCTCGCAGTCCTGTTTCTAGCTCTGGGTGCCCTCGTTTTTTTTGGGAGCGGTGCACCTCTGGCCACCGGAGGCGTCGCCTTTTCCAAGCAACTCGTGGCCCTATACACTGACACTATTGGCGAGTGGTCCCGTTGGCTCATTCTCGGTGCAGCTTTTGCCACCATGTTCAGCACCAGCCTTACCTGTATCGATGGCTATCCGCGCTCCCTTGCCGCAGCTTGCAGCCTTGTCGCTCCCTCACAAAAGAAACGCCTCCAAACCCTGCAACACCTCTGGCTTTTCCTCTGCTGCGCGGGTGCCGCTCTAGTCGTCACCTTTTGTGTCGAGAACCTCCTCGCCCTCCTCAGCTTTGCCGCGATTGTTTCCTTCCTAACTTCCCCGATCCTCGCTGCCATTAACTGGATGGTTATGCGTGGCGAAAACGTCCCCGCCCAATACCGGCCAGGGCTTTTCCTCAATATTCTCAGTGCCGCGGGTCTCCTCTTCTTTATCCTGATGGCCCTGGGATATTGCTACATGCGCTTTTTCATCTAGCTATCTATATACCCTTGACAGTATATTCAATTAACGGAATATACTGCACCCGTGGACGCATCAGAAATCTATAAAGCCCTCGCGGATATCCAACGGGTACGCTTGCTGAATCTCATCGAAGCAAGCCCGCTCTGCGTCTGTCACCTGCAAACCCTTCTGGACGCGCCTCAGGTCAAAATATCCAAACAACTGGCCTACCTGAAAACTTTGGGTCTCGTGGAAGCAGAGCGACGGGGCAACTGGATGATCTACCGGATGGCACAGCCGGTCCCCGATCTCTTAACGAGTAATCTGCAACACCTTCGCGACAGCAAGGAAAGCAGCGGACGCCAACTTCAAGTTGATACTCGAGCCCGCACCCAATTACTCAAACAACTGGCCGCTCCAAAATCGACCTGCCCTAAAGTTCTTTTTAACGCCCTTTGCAGTTAATTCAACCCATCACACTATGACCGAAGACAAAGCACCCCATCCTGAAAAAGCAGCCTCGGAAACCGCAGCAAAACCGGAACCGGAAGGCTTCTTTAAACGCATCTTTACCAAAATGGATACCGCTATGAAGGCCAAGGCCGAGGCGCAATCCGACAACGCCTGTTGTTCCGATGATCAAAGCGATGGCAAGGGAGGTAAGTGTTGCTAGAGCAACTCGCCAATCGTCTGGTCTTTGATCTGGCTGGTCTTGATCCCGATTCGAAAATCGGCGGGGCCCTCCATTTCTTTATCTATGATACCGTCAAAATTTTTCTGCTGCTGGCGGTCATGATCTTTGCCATCGGGGTGCTACGCACCTGGCTGCCCGAGCAACGCCTTCGTGAGTGGATGAATCGCGGAGGCATCTGGGGCAATCTCATCGCCGCTCTTTTTGGAGCCATCACCCCCTTCTGTTCCTGCTCCTCTGTCCCCATCTTCATCAGCCTACTCAAAGCGGGAGTTCCCCTGGGAGTGACCTTCTCTTTTCTGATCACCTCGCCCATTATCAATGAATACCTCGTCATTCTCATGGCGGGTGAGTTTGGAATTCCCGTAACCCTTGCCTATGTTGCCAGTGGACTTTTCATCGGCACCGCCGCGGGAGCAATTCTGGGAAAAATGAAACTCCGTCACCTGCTTGAGGGCGACTATATGCAGTCCCGCCATGGCGAATCCGATAGTCCGGAATTCAACTTTCTTTTGCGAATCCGCTACGGCATCGACGAAGCGGTCAGCGTCATTCGCCAGATTTGGCTTTGGGTCATTGTCGGTGTTGGCATCGGTGCCTTCATTCACAACTACGTACCCCAGGAAACCATTCACGCACTGATTGAAGCCACCGGCATCTTCTCTGTTCCCCTCGCCACTTTTCTCGGTGTACCCATGTACGGTAGTTGCGCTGCCATTGTTCCGGTAGCCGTTGTTCTTTTCCAAAAAGGCATTCCCCTCGGCACTGCCCTCGCCTTCATGATGGCCATGGCCGCCCTCAGCCTTCCCGAAGCCATTATGCTGCGCCGCACCATGCGCCTCCAACTCATCGCCCTTTATTTTGGCATCACCACCCTCGCTATTATCTTTACCGGTTACCTTTTGAACGCCCTCGCTCAATTCCTCTAATCCAAACTTCACTTCAAACCTATGCATAAACCCAAAGTACTCATCCTCTGTACCGGAAACTCCTGCCGCAGTCACATGGCTGAAGGTATCCTACGCGCCGCCGCAGGCGACTGCTTCGAGGTCTTTAGCGCGGGCTCCAAACCCAAGGGTGCCGTTCATCCCCTCGCCCTCGAAGCCCTTGCCGAAATTGGTATCGACGCCTCGCAACATACCTCCGACCACCTCGACCAATACCTCAACGCGGGCATCACCACCGTCATCACGGTATGTGGCAACGCCGACCAAGCCTGCCCCACTTTCCCCGGTATGCTCAACCGCTACCATTGGGGTTTCGAAGATCCGCCCCACGCCATCCGAGAGGGCGAAAGCGAACTCGACGCCTTCCGCCGCATCCGCGACCAAATCAAGCTCGTCTTTGAAGCTTATGCCGCCGGTTACCGCGAAGCCCATACTGCTTAAGTAGCTGCTACCCAACCCGCCTCTATCGTGCGCAACAAGCTCATTGCCGAAGCCATCGGCACCTACTTCCTATACCTCATTATCGGGATTTGCATCACCCCGCCCACCGCGGGTGATTTCACTCCGCTGGCGGTTGCCATCGGTCTCGCTGCGCTTGTTTATAGCTGCGGACACCTCTCTAAAGCACACTTTAACCCCGCCACGACCGTCGCTTATTTGAGTGCCGGGACCCACCCGACCCGCGAGTTCCTGCCTTACCTCCTCGTGATCTACCTCGCAGCAAGTGCCGCTGCAGGAACAGTTCATCTCCTCTTTCCGGATGCCCTTGACGAAGTACTTGCCATTCAACCCATTCTGCTCCGCGCTCTTCTGGCTGAGGGTCTTTTCACCTTTGCTTTAATGTGGGTCATATTAAATGTCGCCATCGCACATGGCACCGCCGGTAACCCCGTCTACGGAATTGCCATTGGCTCAATTGTCGGAGCGGGGGCTTATGCCGTCGGTCCCGTCTCCTTTGCAGCCTTTAACCCGGCAGTCACACTTGCCCTCTGCCTCAACGGCTTCCTCACATGGGATAGTCTAATTCCCTATACCCTCATGCAAATTCTCGCCGCCACCGGAGCCGGTGTTCTTTTTCGCTCCATGCAAATCATCCATCCGGATGAAATGGCTTCTTAGCAGCTGACTCGTTAACGTCCCAGCTTCTCGACGTATTTCGCGATGAGGTCGTATTCCAAATTCACACGGTCCCCCGACTGTTTGCGGTGAAGATTTGTCATTTCCATAGTGTGAGGGATGAGCCAGATCACAAAGCCACTCTCATCCACCTCGGCTACCGTCAGCGATATGCCATCGACCGCGATGCAACCCTTGTGCACTACATATTTTAAATCCTCGGTGGCGGGATGGATTCGCATGAAATAATCCTTCCCTCGCACTTCAATGGTTTCAATCGTACCGGTTCCGTCAACATGGCCCGTGACAAAATGCCCGCCCATCCGGGTTGTTGGCAGTAAAGCCCGTTCTAAATTGACCACCCCACCCGGGCCAACCTCACCAATTGAAGTCAAGCGCACGCTTTCCTCAAGCAGGTCAAATTCCACCTGTCCGGATTCTATCGCCACCGCAGTGAGGCAACACCCATTCACCGCTACGCTGTCACCCAGCTGCAGCCCTTCGGTCACCTTGCTCGCTTCAAGCACCAGACGCCAACTCTGCTCGACGGCATCAAAAGACAGTACCTTGCCCGTTTCCTCGACTATTCCAGTAAACATGACTTATAGCTAAGCCCTTGAATTGAATTTGTCGCCTCAATAAGCTGATTTTTCCCATAATTTTACATTTGTGGTTTTTTATCGCCTATAAAACTATTTTTGTTTGGATGTTTATATAATTACAAATCGTGTCACGCATCTATCAATCTCTCCGCATTCGTAGCATTCTGATCCGCAGTAGCCTATTAGGAGTGTTTGCCACTTTACTCATTTTTGTGGCCATTCCATTGACGCATTTAATGACAGATTACGACCAACCGCCTGAAAACATAGAAGAGTGGCTTGTGGCAACACCGCCACCGCCACCGGAAGACGAAGAACCGCCACCCCCACCAGAAGAGGAAGAACCGCCACCGGAATTGGAAAGCGAACCACCACCCATCACCCTCGAGCAACTGGATGTGATCCTTAACCCCGGAACCGGATCCACCGGACTCATGGCGGGGGATTTTGCCCTGCC
>JAACDB010000009.1 GCA_009937095.1 Verrucomicrobiota bacterium | reverse complement strand
TTGTCTCCTATCGTACAGGCTGCAGTTGTTGTCGATTTCAGCGCTGCTGACATCACTATCCCTGTCACTCTCAGTACCGATACGAATTTTAGCGAGTCAACCGAGACTTTAAATTCAAGCACCAGTCCCGGTTACACAGGGCAACCCGTCCACGGTGGTTTCGAAGAAGAAGGTGACAGTGCTTGGGGTGCTAACCCTAACGCTGGGAGTGGCCTGCGTTTGCGCTGGAGTGGCGCAACCACGGGCGAAATTTGCTCGGGATTATATCTTTTTAAACAGGCGGATTTTCTCTCGCTTAGTTCTGGCTCGATACAAATGGATGCGGCGAATGATACCATCAGTGGTTCTTTTGGTACCTTGAATGACGATAACCCCACTTCATCCCCCACCATCCGAATCGTAATCAAGGACAGCACAGGTTATCACATTTCTAATCCTGAAAACGTCAGTAACCAAGCGGCCTTTTCATATGAAGCCCGTAATTTAACTTACTCAAGTTTCACGCCTACCTCCAATGACTCAAACGTAGGTGCCGGTACCATCGGGAGCGCTTCCACTCCCAGCTTTACCGGTATCACCTGGATTGGTTTTCGTTTGGATGCCGTGCGCGGATCGAGTCTATCACAGGGAGTCAACATCGGGGTTAAGGAATTTTCCGCACAGGCGGTGGTCGCGACTGGGTCTACCGGCTCCAGTAACGAAGTACTCGAAACCCGCAGCACCGTTGCCACCTACACGCCGACAACCTTTGCCGACGGCAATACCAGCTACAGCCTTTCCGGAACGGATGCAGCATCCTTCAGTATTTCCAGCGGTGGGGTACTCACCTTCAACAGTCCTCCCGTTTATGCGAGCCAGTCCTCCTACAGCGTAGTGGTTGAAATGACAGACGGTTCAAATATAGAAAACGAAACCGTCACTATCAATATTCTCGAGGGCGCCGCTTTGACGGGTCGCACCCGCGTGCACGGTACCGGTAATTACAACGTGCTCTTTATCCCCATCGACGACCTGCGTCCCTTGCTCAACCATTATGGCGAGGATGATCCCCTGCGTCCGATCACGCCCAATTTCGACCGTCTCGCTGCCTCCAGCGTGACCTTCCTGAATGCGCACTGCCAGCAGGCGATTTGCAACGCTTCACGCGCTTCCATGTTGACCGGTTTGCGCCCCGACACCACCAAGTGCTGGCATCTAGAGACCACTTTCCGTAATATCGTGCCCAACGTGGTTACCCTGCCACAACAGTTCGGCGCCAATGGCTACACCGTTCACGGCATCGGCAAGGTCTACCACGGCATGACGGATGTGAAGCAGGATAACAGCGTGGGTAACTGGGGCGTGACTTCCTGGAACGATGGTTGGCAGAACCCCGGAAGCGCAGTGGACACCTACTACGAAGACGGCAGCAATTCCTCTGTTTGGGGAACCTATGACAAAGCCGCCTCAGAAGATGCCGTAAATGGTAGCACCTCCGCTACCGATGTTGGCGAGTTCAAACGCAACGGTTCCGCCATTACCGATTCAGATTACAAAGACGGCGCGAATGCGGATGAAGGCGTCAATCGAATCGCCACTTACGCAGCGGCATACCAAAGCTCAGGCACCCCTTTCTTTCTCGCGGTTGGTTTCCAGAAACCGCACCTTCCCTTTAATTGCCCGAAGACCTACTGGGATATGTATGATCCCAGCACGATTGATTTGGCTGGATACGACGGCACGCGTGTGATGCCCGCGGGCACGAACCGCTTCACTGCTCCCTTTGGCGGTGAGCCCTTTGACTACGGAACGGGTTCTGGAATTAATTTTGTTCCTGAACTTACCGGCACCTGGGGTTCCACGGGTTTGACATCTTCCGATCACAACGAACCCGCACCTACCGAGGCCGAACTTCGGCATTTGATTCACGGTTATCTTGCCTGTGTTTCTTTCATCGATGTCCAGCTTGGTAAGCTTATGGACGCCCTTGAAGATCCCGATGGTAATCCAGCGACCAATGATTCCATTGCCGATAGCACCATCATTGTGATCTGGGGCGACCATGGATTCCACCTTGGCGACCACGGTGGCTTCATGGCAAAACACAATAATTTTGAAATATCAACCCGCGTACCCCTGATGATCAGCTCACCGGACATGAGCAATCTCGGTACCGCCGGTACAAAGTCCACTGCGCCGGTTGAATTGGTCGATATTTATCCCACGTTATTGGACCTCTGCTCGCTTCCGGTTTCAACCACCAGTTCACATAGCTTGGAGGGCACGAGCTTTCTGCCCCTTCCGGAAGATCCCTATCAGCCATGGAAAGAGGCCGCTTACAGCCAGTATCAGCGCTTCATCTCTTCAAATAAGTCGGGCGATTCCGCTTTGAGTTCAGCCGGTTCCGGCTGGGGTATGGGTTACAGTATTCGTACCGAGCGTTACCGTTATACCGAGTGGTGGAAAACGACAGCCAGTACTTTCCCGATTTTCGATGGCAGTGAAACTTCGAGCCAATTGAACATTCACACCGTTGATGCCGGTGTTACCGAGCCCAGTTGCATTGAGCTATACGACTACGTCAACGACCCTGGAGAAACGGTGAATCTGGCGGTTATTCCGGGGGGAGAGGATTACACTGCGCTGAAAGCGGAACTTTCTGCGCTCTTGCACGACAATGACAGCACCTATAGCGGAGACGGATGGAGCGAGAGTGCATCCGACGCACCTGCTACTTACCCAACCACGCAAGCGAATTGGCGCTCGCAATACGCGGCTCCGGGTAGAAGTGCGGCAGAGTTGCTCGATGGTCAGGATCCTGACAAGGATGGCATTAAAAACGAATTGGAATATGCTTTTGGCACCAACCCCTTGGTGAGTGACAGCAGTCCCGTGACTGCCAGCGTGATTTCCGGCCAACTCAAGATTACCTATCCGGTGGTTACGGGTCGTACCGATGTGACCATTGCTGCTGAAACGAGCACTACGCTTGATGCGCATAGCTTTACGACCGTTGGAGTTACCACCAGCGATGGTGCAACTCAGGGACACAAGACCGTCAAGGAGGCGACCATCCCTATTTCCAGCACCCCGGGCAGTACGGGCTTCATCTATATTGCACCGCAATAGGCTTTAACTTTGGGGGCGGTCAAGTCCTTGTGGGCTTGCCCGTCACATACTCAGGTAGCATCGTAAAACGGTGAAATATTATCTAGGAATTGATGTCGGTACCGGCAGTGCCCGGGTGGGTTTATTTGAGCCAGGGGGTCGTCTGGTCACACATCATGCTGAGGCCATTCAAATGTGGCGACCACAAGCGGATTTTGTAGAGCAATCGTCCGATGATATCTGGGAGGCGATTTGCCGATGTTCCCGAGCGGTACTGGAAATTTCAAAAATAGATCCTCAGGCCATCGAGGGGCTTGGCTTTGATGCAACCTGTTCTTTGGTGCTCCTCGATGCCTCCGGTGCGCCGGTCAGCGTTGATCCCGAAGGAGAGGACGAGAAGAACATTATTGTATGGATGGATCACCGTGCCCTTGAGGAGACCGCTGCGCTCAATGAATTGAGTGGGGAACATTCCATCTTTGAATACGTGGGTGGAAAGATTTCACCGGAGATGCAGATGCCCAAATTGCTTTGGCTCAAAAAGCACCTGCCGGATTCCTGGAACCGAGTGGCACACTTTTTTGATCTGCCGGACTACCTGACCTATCGCGCAACCGGCGATTTGACACGATCCCTTTGTTCCCTGACTTGCAAATGGACCTATCTGGCGCACGAAGCGGAGGCGGGCGGTAAGGGGTGGCAATCGGACTTCCTGCAAGCCGCTGGTCTCGGTGAACTCGCTGAGGATGATTATGCGCGCATTGGGGCAACGGTGCGCCCGATGGGAGCTGCCATTGGCAAAGGTTTAACCGAATCTGCCGCTAGTGAGTTAGGGCTACAGGCGGGCACTCAAGTTGGGGTAGCGATCATTGATGCCCATGCGGGTGGGATTGGTATGATCGGCATGTCTGAAGGTGATGCACCGATCAATCTTGACCGGCGTCTCGCCTTGATAGGGGGCACTTCCTCTTGCCACATGGCAGTTGCTCCTGAGCAACGAAAGATTGCGGGGGTATGGGGTCCCTATTTTTCCTCAATGGTACCGGGCTTGTGGTTAAATGAGGGCGGTCAATCCGCAACGGGCGCACTGGTGGATCATATCATTTTTAATCACGGTGCCACTGCTGACGCAAAAGAAGCAGCAGAGTCAAAAGGCATGAACCTTTATGCTTTTCTGAACCAAACGCTCGAAGCTATGGCAGGCGGGAAGGGGATCGATCACCTCACTGCGCAATTGCATCTCTGTCCGTACTTTCACGGCAACCGTTCCCCCCGCGCCGATCCGCACCTTACGGGAATGATCGCGGGCCTCAAACTCTCAGCCACCATTGAAGATTTGGCACGACTCTATCTTGCCACCATTCAGGCCATTGCCTACGGCACCCGGCATATCATCGAAAGCATGAACGCTGCAGGTTACCGTATCGATACCCTCGTTTGTTGTGGTGGGGGAACGAAGAACCCGGTCTTCATGCAACAACACGCCAATGCCACCGGATGCCGCCTCCTCATTCCCGAGGAACCGGAGTCAGTGCTCTTGGGGTCGGCTATGCTCGGTGCAGTCGCCGCAGGAGCCTATGAAAATCTTGAGGCCGCCATGGCGGCCATGTCCCGTCCGGGTTCAGGAATTAAACCCGAGGCAGAGACCAAGTCTTACCATGAGGCAAAATACACGGTCTTTCATCGTCTCTATGACGACCAACAAGCCTACGCCGGATTGATGTCCGGCGTAGCCGTTAAGTGATTCGTTGGTTGCTTAAACCTTGCTGAGTGCCTGTTCGAGATCTGCAAGAAGGTCGTCAGCGTCTTCAATACCAACCGACAAACGAACGAAGTCTGCAGTGACTCCGGTCGAGGCTTGTTGTTCCTCGTCCAGTTGTTGGTGAGTGGTGGTCGCCGGATGAATCGCGAGGGATTTGGCATCACCAATGTTGGCGAGGTGGCTGAAGAGCTCCAGGCTATCGATGAAAGTACGGCCTGCTTCGAGTCCGTCTTTCAGACCAAAACCGACGAGTGCACCGAAGTGACCCTCCGCGAAATATTTTTGAGCGGGCGCATGGTGCGGGCTGTCCGGCAGTCCGGGATAATTGACCCAGGCAACTTGTGGCTGCGCCTTCAGGTAATCCGCGACTTTTTGGGCGTTTTGGCAATGGCGTTCCATGCGCAAGTGAAGGGTTTCAATTCCCTGTAGGTGCAGGAACGAATTAAAAGGAGCGGCGCAGTTGCCGGTATCGCGGAGCCATTGTAGGCGCATCTTCATGATGTAGGCGATGTTGGCACCACCGGCAGGTGGGAAGGATTTGAAGACATCCCAGTGAACCAGGCCGTGGTAGCTGTTATCGGGTTCAGTGAATTCATGGAAGCGTCCGCTGCCCCAGTCAAAATTACCACCGTCTACAACCATTCCGCCGATACTGGTTCCGTGTCCGCCGATGAACTTAGTAAGGCTGTGCACGACGATGTTGGCACCGTGTTCCAATGGACGGCAGACAGCGGGAGAGGCCGCGGTGTTATCAATAATGAGCGGAAGCTTAGCTTCGCGGGCGATAGCGGAAACTTCTTCGAAGGGGAAGATGTTGAGCTTGGGGTTACCGACCGAATCACCGTAGATTGCTTTGGTCTTGTCGTCGATCAGGCCTTTGAAACTGTCCGGATCTTCGGCATCGGCAAAGCGTACCTCAATACCGAGCTTGGGAAGGGTGTATTTGAATAAGCTGTAGGTGCCGCCATAGAGTTGGGATGCCGAGACGATGTTGTCGCCCGCGCCGGCAATGTTGAGAATGGCGCTGGTGATCGCTGCTTGTCCGCTGGCATGGGCCAGACCCGCGACCCCGCCCTCGAGGGCTGCAACGCGCTTTTCGAGCACGTCGGTGGTGGGGTTCATGATGCGGGTGTAGATATTACCGAGTTCTTCGAGGCTGAATAGCTTGGCGGCGTGATCGGTATCACGAAAAGTATAGCTGGTGGTTTGGTAAATGGGAACCGCGCGCGATCCGGTAGCGGGGTCGGGTTCTTGTCCAGCGTGAAGGGCACGTGTGCCAAATCCGGGAGTTGTGTTTTGAGTCATGGTATAAACTGGGTATAGGTCGTTGCTAGAATCGAATTACCGGCAGTTCCGGCAAAATCGAAAAGAGACATTTGAAATATTTTACCCACTGCGCAACCTTCAAATGCGGGTGCGCAAACTGTATTAACGCGCTGCTTGGAGGAGCGTATCCAGTTTTTCAGCGGCGGC
>JAACDB010000065.1 GCA_009937095.1 Verrucomicrobiota bacterium | reverse complement strand
CGCCTCGACCAAAGCGTCATGGACGATTTCAAACGCAGCCACGCCCAAGACCTCGCCCAGATACAAACCGCCGTCGCCCAAGGTGAACTCCCCGTTGCCGTCGCGCTGGAAAAAATGCTGGGGTAGGGAATCCGCTCAATCCTCAATTAAAAGCGGATCGTTGAGTGTCGCTTGCAGGGTTTTAAATTCAGCGTGCAGTTGCTCGAGGATGGGGGCGGATTCGGGTTTACCGGCGAGGTCGATGCGTTCTTCGGGATCGGTCTTAAGGTTGTAGAGTCGGGTGGCTGGGATCGTGGGGTAGATGACAAGTTTGTGATCGCCGGAAATCATGGCGCGTTGAAGGTCGCTTTTGTAGCAACCATAGATCTGCTCGTAGTGAGTACCCTTGTTTTTTTGAAGCAGGGGCAGGAGGCTTTTGAATTCTACGGATTCGGGAATGTCGGCGCCCGCGAGATCGAGGGTGGTGGGCATGACGTCTTGCAGATAAATGGATTGTGCGCGGGTTGCGCCTTTTTTAACCTTGGGGCCGACGACGATGAAGGGCACGCGCAAGCTGTGTTCATACATGTTTTGTTTACCGATCAGTCCGTGATGCCCGACGGCGAGGCCGTGGTCGGCGGTAAAAAAGATATAGGTGTTGTCGGCTTTTCCACTGGCTTCGAGGGCGTCAAGGATGCGGCCTATTTGTGCGTCCATATGGCTGATGATGGCGTAATATTCCTGCCGGTTGACTTTGACGGCGTACTCGCTGCGGGGGAAGGGTGCGAGGCGGGCATCGCGCAACTCGGCGCCGCAACCGATTTCGTCCTGATAGGGATATTTTGTGAGGAAGTTGGTGGGGACTTCAACGCGCTCGAGGGGGTATTGCTCGACGTATTCACGGGGCGCCTGACGGGGATCGTGCGGCGCGTTGAAGGCGAGATACATAAAGAAGGGATCGGGTTCTTCGGCGGCGCGGTCTAGGAAATCGACGGCATGGTCGGCAATAATTTCACTCCAATGAGTACCACCTTCCCAGAAGCCGCCGTATTGTGTTTCCCAAGGTTTCCAGCCGTCTTGGTAGTCGGCTTCATTGAGGGGACGGTTGTAACCCTCGGGAACATCGGCGGGCATGCCGGGGCGGACGTCGGCGACGACATCAAAGAGCGGTTCGACTTTTGAGGGCAGGTGCCACTTGCCGGTCATGTAGGTGCGGTAACCGGCTGCGCGGAGACGCTGGGACCAGGTGTCGCCTTTTTGGATATGTTCAGCAAAGGCGCGTCGATTGCGGGGTGCACGCCAGACCGAGGTGCCGGTATTGAGCATTGTGCGACTGGCAATGCAAACCGCGCCGGTCCAGGAACCCATGTTATAGGCATGGGTGAAGGTGGTGCCATTCTCCATCAAGCGATCGAGGTTGGGGGTATCGATATCGAGCATCCCCATCGCACCAATCGCCTCATAGCTGTGGTCATCCGCAAAAATAAAGAGGAGGTTGGGTTGTGCTTGCTTATTGCAGCCCCTGCTGAGCAGGGCTAGAGACAGGAGTGCGAGACCGAGGAGGGTGCTGTGCCGGATGGGGTTAATATGCATGGGATAGCAGGCTGGACTGGGGTTGGGTCAGCGTGCCCGGGTGAGTTTTAAGGTGTAGACAAAATCACAGGGCATGGTGCTGGGGTTAAAAGCGGGAAGCGTGACGGTTACCTTTCCTTCGTGAGCGGTGTAGTCAAGGGAACCTTCAAAACCGAGCATGCTGACCTGGGATTCAGGGCTCAACTCAATATCCCTAATGGTGAAGGTGCCGCTGTCGGGTAATTGGGTGATCAGGGCATAGACGGTGTCGCCCTTGTTTGTGAAGTAACATTCTTTGCGGGCCTGTCCCTCGCGTGGGTAACGCGCCATTTCGATGATGGGATCCGGTACACCTTTGTGGAATTCTTGCTTGGTGTATTGAATTATGGTGCCTTCTGACCACTGACAGTCTTTTTTCCAACGGCGGGTTTCATAGATGGCCTCGCCGTTCACATCGAGCCATTTGCCTATGTTAATGAGGCGATCCTGCATGACGACGGGAATGCGACCATCTGCGGTCGGCCCAATATCCAGAAGGAAGTTACCCCCGCGCGAAACAATATCGCAAAGCATGTAGATCAAGAGCTCGGTAGAGTTATAATCGTCGAAGCTTTCAACCCGGTTGTAGCCAAAGGATTTCCCGATTCCGCGATTTTCCTCCCAAAGAATGTTTGGATCGCTGAATCCGGAGCCGTACTCGGTCGTAAAATAGCCGCCATGTTTTTTGCGGACTTTGCCCCAGCGGTCATTGATGACGACCTCTTCCTTATTCGGTGCATTGTTGAAGAGCCATGCGAGGAGGGGCTTGGTTTGCCACTTATCATCGTCCATCCACCAATCACCATCGGAAAAAATCAAGGCAGGTTCATAGTTGTTAACCAAGTCCTTGAATTGGGGATACATGACCTGTTGAATATACTGATTGAGGGTTTTCTCGTTGCAGACCTTGCCGCGTCGTGTCGGTTGGTCTTCCTCCGGCCAAAGGGGATTGAACCAATCCCAGATAGAGTAGTAGTAGCCCATCTTAAGGCCGGCCTCTTTGACCGCATTGCCGAGATCCTGCATGAGGTCACGCTTGGGGCCGGATTCAACCGAATTCCACGCCATACCGAAGCTTTCGGAAGCTTCGCGGTTGGGCCATAGGCAATAGCCATCGTGGTGCTTGGAGGTGAGGACTACGTATTTCGCACCGCTACGCTTAAAAACCTGTGCCCACTCAAAGGGCTCAAAGAGCTCGCAGGTAAAAAGGGGACGAAAATCAGCGTAAGAAAAATCCTCACCGTAAACCCGATTGTGAAAGGCCTGGGTGACTTTTGAGGCGCCCACGGCAGCCTGGTGTCTGCCGGTTTGATCCCCGTCTTTCGCATGCCAATACCACTCGCTGTAGGTGCCCTTGGGGGAGAATGAGGGAACGGAGTAGAGTCCCCAGTGAATGAAGATGCCAAACTTCGCGTCTGGGTACCACTGCGGGGTTTCACGAGAATCGAGTGATTCCCAGTTGGGTTGGTATGTATCGGTGGCGGTGGCAGTCACGAGTGCGTTGAGCAAAAGTGAGACCGTGAACAGCATGCAGGGTAGTGGTTTTTTCATAGTGGAAACAGGATGCAGGAAAATTTATTAGTGGAAACAGGATGCAGGAAAATTTATATTAGAATCTCCTTAAGGATGCCAGTGCGGAATGTTTTTTTGAATAGATATATTGACCCGAAGCATGGCAAAAGTGGACGTTATGTCAGGGCGGGTTGGAACGGCGTGCGGCTTTCTTCTTTTACTGAGCAGCGGTTGTAAAGTGCCAAACCTCTCCAGTGCGCCATCTTTTGGAATCAGTGGAATCCTTTGCATCGACGCGCCAGTAGTAATTCGTGCTTGGTTGGAGGGAAAGGGGTTTAACGATATTGCTTTTTGAGTCCTTGAGCCAGGCAATAGGAATGAGGGCATCGGGGTGGGTTCCAAAGAGGACGCGGTGCTGGGTGACCTCATATGCCTCAAGAAACATGAGGTCGGCATCCAAAGGTACTTGAATACCATGATTTTTCGGCACAGGAGTTGAAGCTACGGAGTCTTTGCGACCCGGGATCCAGTATCGGGCGTCACCGAATTCATAGGCTCCAATGTCGGGGGCATCGCCAAGGATGTGCTGCTGGGTGAAATTGGAAATTTCGCTGGGCAGATCGACTTGGCTCACAGGTGCACCGGCATCGACGAGCGGTGAGTTGGCGCGGGGGCGGAAGTCATGGTTTTTGGGATCGCGCAGGTATTGGTAGCTTGCTCCGGGTGTAAGAACATTGTGATCTGCCTGACCGGGGATTTGAGATGCCAATGGGGGCAGGTAGCCATCGCTTTTGCGCCAGCCTGGGCGCACGGTAGCATCAAGGTTCCATGAGCGATTTTTAATAGTGGCGATGTTATTGCGTATGAGGCTGTTCATATTACCCATGATTCCGTGCATGGAACGGAAGCCTTGAATGGCAAGGGTCACTTGCTCTTTTTCCGGGTTTGGGTAGCGGGAGCAGTTTACCACGGTATTGTTTAGGACCAGATGGCGATCGCCTTTGACTTGGTTAATCATGGTGTTCCAGCTCACGTTGTACATGTAAACGCCATCGCCATAGATTTTGCCATCGGGTTGAAAAACTTTTTCGCCGTGGTAGTCAAATCGCAGTCCCTGGCGATTGGTGTCGTGAGTCCAGTTGTAGGCAACCCGGGT
>JAACDB010000064.1 GCA_009937095.1 Verrucomicrobiota bacterium | reverse complement strand
TTCAGTGAGAGCGTTGGAGCGAACATCAGTGGCACCGCGTGGATCGCTGCAGGTGGATACGCAAACTTCCGCCTTATCATGACCACAGGAAACACCTCTGCCGCCTCTCAGATGGACAACTTTTCGGTTACCATGGAGACGGTTGTAGTTCCTGAACCCGGCACCTACGCGCTCATAACCGGAGCACTTGTATTCGCATACATTCTTCGTCGCCGGGCACGCGCCTAAAGGTACGTCACTCTTTCTTTATCAAAAGCCTCCCACCCGGGAGGCTTTTTTATTGGGTGGCGAGCGTGGTGGTTATTGCGCTTGAACCCTTCCTAAACCGGGCAGCAACTGGTTCCCTTTATAAGATCTCCATTCAAGGAGATGTGCTGGTTTGTGCTGTATCGCTTGTCGAGCAATTCCGCTAATCGCCGCGCGGCCTGAAAGCCAATTTGGCGGTAGGGAATTTCTACGGTCGACAACTGCGTGCCCTCTGCGTCCCATGGTATTCCATCAAAGCCGGTTATCGAGTAATCCCGACCCGGCTCAAGACCATGCTTCTTGAAAACCTTTATGAAATCATAGGCTATATGATCCGCTGGGCAGATCCAGGCCGTCACCCCATCCTTCGTCTGCTGGATTGCACGTTCATAGCTTTCCTCCAGGCTGTACGTGTCTTTAGGGAAGAGATTGAGAATATCCTCTTGGCGATATTCCAAACCTGCCCGCGCTAATTTCTCAACATACGCACTATAACGGCGGTACACCCAGAGGGCTTCCACCGAATAACGGCGCGAGAAAAACCCCATTCGCTGGTGTCCCAGATCGATTAAATTCTGCATTAAATGCGAGATCCCGCGGTGGTGATCCACGTCAATACAATCCAAATTCGGTGTTCCAAACTGCTCCACCAGGGAAACACAGGGGAACTTCCGCATGAGTCCATTGATGATGGCTGAGGGAAAGGGATAAATGAGCAACACGCCATCCCAGCTTGTTTTCTGTTCGCGCATCAATTCCCGATACTGCGCGGATTCAAAGCTTTTAACCTGCGGGTCGACAATTTTGATATCAAGCTTGATCTGATTCAACAAGGCATACTCCGAAATCCCCGGCAAAAGTTGCATCCCGGGGCTTTGGCGGTCTTCCAGAATGTTTTGCTTGAGATCACTGCAGATTAAAACCGCCATTGTTTTGGTTCCGCGCGACATCTTGCGCTTTTCATTTCGCGGTTCCAGATAGGTGTAACCCAGCTTGGTTGCCAAGGCGAAGACCGCCGCCCGGGTATCCGGATTGATACCCGGATGGTTGGTAAAGCAGCGCGAAACCGTCGTTCGGGATATTCCCAGCTCATTAGCGATGCGTTGTTGATTCACTCTCATTTTACGAAAGTACTATGCAGTTGCAGTGAGCAGAAGCTGCAAGTAATTTAAAATGCAATTTAGTGCACATTATGTCTTTTAAACGTCCTTTTCTCACGCACTCTCAATTTTATGCTTCTTATTTTGATTCCCTTAAAAAATACCAGCAAGTTTATAACGCTCCTAACGCTTGGTTTTCATACCATCATTTTAACGAACATCTGTGCACAAGTCCATGTAATCGGCTGGCAGACCTTTGAAAATGCCACCCCGGGTGACAACAATTCTGGCATCAATGACACCAGCCCCGACACCAATTCCACTTATGACGCTACCCCGAATGGATCCATCTCAGCTTCCCTCTACCTAACCGGATCGATTGGAGCGAATGCCTCCAACTTGGGCTATGACGGCATGGGCCAGGATGCTAGAAATGAATTCTTAAATGGTCCCACTTTCGGTAACGACCTTCTGATTACTGATTACACCCTTGCTGATGGCTCCCCCGGCCAACGCATCGGTCCTTACCTGAATCCGCCCCCAAACGGCGAAGCAAATGATGGCACCAGTTCATGGAAGTTCAGCCAAACTAATGGAGTCTTACAACTGAGCGGTGACTTTTCGATCACCAACCACAGTGACTATCATTTTCGACTGGAATACGTCCACTTCGACGCGCGCGGAATGGTCAATACCACCTACTCTCCCAGAACGCTGACGCTTCAGTATCTGGCCTCACCCGGAGAATTGATCAATGCTTCAACCGGAACGGAAGTCAGTGACCAAAAGGTTTTTTATACCAACACGTGGTCATCCACAGGAGTTGAGCACGTTTCACAAAGCCTCGCAGCAGTGGTCAATTCGGCAGTGCGTATTGCACCCGGTCAAAAAGCCAGCTTCCGCTTCGTGTGGTCGGATGCCGCCGGTAATGGTCATGCTCAAATCGACAATCTCGCCTTTTCCGGCACCTTTCTCGATGCGGACAATGGCTATGCGGCGATTGATCCCACTACGGTTGAACCCCCCGCCAACCAAAACACCAATATTATCGTCATCATTCCCGACGACCAACGATGGGACGCAACCAGTTACATGCAGGGACGCATGGCATCGCTAGGCCGTATCGCACGATTCCCCTGGCTTGCCTCAACCTCGGATCAAACCCCAAATATCGATAAACTTTCCAGCGAAGGTATTCACTTTGACAACGCCTTCTCGGTGTACTCCCTCTGCTCACCCGCCCGCGCGACTATGCTTACCGGACAGCATGCTCACCTACATGGAATCACCGACAACGATACTGAACTTCCGCTTGATACCGTAACTTATGCTTCCCTCCTGCAAGATGCCGGCTACTCCACTGGGTATTTTGGAAAATGGCACATGTCCACCCAGGCCACACGACCCGGATTCACCGAAGCCGTCACTTACCATGGGCAAGGCACCTACTACAGTACCGCTTTCTATGACGAAGCTGGAAACTGGCTTTTCAATAGCTCCGCCTCCGACTGGGTGGATGATATTTCTACCCAGCATGCGCTCAGTTTTATCTCGGCTCAAAATACTGCCAATAATCCCTTCATGCTGGTGCTAGGATTTAAGACACCTCACTCCCCGCGCGATCCACCCGATCGGAGTGCCAACCTTTTCTCCAGTGACAGTCCTTCCAGCGTGCCGAATCTGAGCACACCACCGCCCTTTGCACCCAATGCTACCAGTGGAACCGAACTCGCCGACCTGAGGAACTACATGCGTACCGTTGTCGGCATCGACCAGAACGTCGGGCAAGTCCTCGACCTGCTGGACTCCCTCAATATCGCCAACAATACCGCCGTTATCTTCATCAGCGACCAAGGCTATTTCAGGGGAGAGCATCGCTTGGGGGATAAACGTGCAGCCTATGAGGAAAGCATCCGTATTCCCTTCATGATTCGTTACCCTGCCCTACAAAGCAGTGCTTCCGTTATTTCAAAGATCGCCCTCAACCTCGATCTCGCGCCGACCATCCTCGATATTGCGGGACTCGAGATTCCAAACAGTATGCAGGGCAAGAGCCTCCTTCCTTTTATCTCAGGTCAAAGCCCGAGCGATTGGCGTACCGCCTTCTTCTTTAGCTATATCCACGACCCTGAATTTCCGACTGCCAATGTACGCCCCTACCTCGCCATTCGCCACGAGGATGGCTCCAAACTCGTCAATTATGCTGAAGATAGCTCGTGGAATGAACTCTATGAAACTGATACCGCTGACGATCCCTACGAAATAAGCAATCAATATAGCTCTAGCGAACACAGCAGCATCCGCGAAAACCTAGAATCCCTCCTTGCTGAGAAGAGCACCGAGCTCGGTTTCCTAAAGATAGTTGCCTCCGACATTCAGAAAAATGGCGGATCCCTAACACTTCAATCCGGAGAAAGTTCATACTTTAAGCTGGAAAGATCAACCGACATCAATGCATGGACGGAAGTCGGTGTATTTGAAGGGAATGGCGACGCTCAAACCCTAAGCCTGATCAATGCAGACCCATCCAGTTCGGTAACGGTGACCGGTGATTCGGCTGACTATACCTTGACCGAAGGTCCTCCCGTGGGAACCAGCACCGGTTTCGGCGCATTGAATTCCGGCGCCTCAAGTCCGGGCGGGGGTCGGGAGGCCGTCTTTATTTTTGCCCTGCCCGCTATGCCCGCAAACCAACAGTTAGCCAAAGCCCAGTTTGAAGTTTCCACCAAGCGACAATATGCGATGTGGGACTCCGATCTCTGGACCCTGGGCATTCATGACAATACCAATCCAATCCTCGAGTATTCAGAAAGTCCTACCGGGGACCCTCAAGTGATTAAACTGCAAGATGCCTTTTTGACCGATTTGGATGGCGGAATCGTGGACGGTTCCACCTACATCGTGACTCGCGTAAGCTCGAGTCCGGCGTCGGCACTCACGCAATACTTACAGGACTACTATGATAATAACCCCAACTATTCGGGCGACAAGTACCTCTTCCTCCGTGTCAATCCCAGCTTGGATGTCGGCGTGAATAATCAGCGATACATGATTTATTCAGCAGAAGAAAGCGACCCCACTTTGCGCCCGCAGCTAAAACTTCATTACAAAGCGGAAAGCGCGAATCCCGAAGGCATCTTTTACCGGGTGCGCTACGGGAATGACTGAGCTTGTCAGTAAAGCCTAATTCCACGACCAAGCCCTGTGCCTCATGCGCAGCATTGGTATGGGTAAGATGCCTGATATTTCAGGATAGTTTGAAAACCACGGACAGCCGCGACCGCGGCGGCATCAACAGCCATTACGACTGTGAGGCACACCGACAGCGAGCGCGCTCCCGCGCGCTTTCCTAGAATTGATGATTCAGGCTTAAGCTGATGGAATCGCTCTTACCGTCGCGCTTAATCGAGTTGGTGCTCCAGTGAACGGAAGCGCTCCAATCATCTCCACGCAGGGCCGTGACGCCCAGTGAGGTCGAGATGCCGTTGCGGTCGCGCCCAGCGGGTACGTAATCAAAGGCGGCGCCTTCGCCCCCTTCTAGGCTCGCATTTATCGTGCGTCCACTGTCAATCAAGTTGGAATTGAGCGATACGCGTAGCTCCGGCACAAGGGTCAGGTTCTCATTGAGCTCCATGCGGTAGGTCAGATGACCGCCGATCTCGCTGATCAAGTGTTTGACCGTTTGTTCCTTGAGTCCGAGGTTGAGACTATCTGCACCACTTTCCGCAAAGCTATCAATTGTCAGGTGTGACATTTCAAAGCCAGCGTGTGGACCGAAGGTGAAATCGCCGAATTTATAGTCACGACCCAGACTGACCGCAGCATTAAACTGGAAGCTATCAGTATCAGCCGAGGCACTGCGATCAATCGTCGAGAAGGCAATTGCGCGGCGGGTATCAATATCCATCGTTCCCGCACTCACCATCGCATCCAGGTAGAGCCCGGAGCTGTCATTCAAGCTACCGTAGGCACCAAACTGAATACCATCCGTGCTCAGGGTGCTTCCGGGTGCGAAGTCGACTTCATTAAAGTCGCGAGCTGCAAAGACCCCGAATTGAACCCCACTGTCACCGTAATAATCGGCACCGACTCGGAAGCCGTCACGCTCGTTCTCATAGGCTGGCGTGGCGTCAAAGGCACTCGAACGCATGGAATCGAGATGGAGTTGCGTCCAGGCATTCCAACTCAGCTTTCCAAATGCCGGCCCGGAATCCACGTTCATCGCACGCAGGAGGCCGAGGCGTTGCTGAATGTACTCGGTCTGGTGGAAACTCTGATCGATTACGATGTCGCTGACGCTCTCGTAGAAGTAAGGCATGACCTGTTCAAAGGCCGCCGGATATTCCGCTTCAGTGAGTTCGTCCAGCGCGATGGAGACCGTCATACCTCGTTACTTTCGCGCCCAGCCCCTGAAATTGCGACCGGATCGCCGCCGCTAAAAGAAGAAAGTCTGCGCCCGCTTCAAGGCCGGCGGAAATTCCACTTGCGTGGCGGGTATCAGAATCTCCCGAACCGCCAGTAATGCGCGGCGCAGTTCCACACCGTCCGCCGCGAGGATCTTCACCGCGAGACCGCCCTCACGCAAGGGGCTTGCCCCCAAACTCACACCCTCCCATGCAAGCGCGTGCAGTGGTTCAATGAGGCCTTCGAGGGATCTCGGGCACAAACAATAAAGACTTGCGTAGAGACCCTCCGGATAATGCGCCCGCCAATCCGCAGGCTGACCCTCTGCCGGGCAGCAGTTAAAATTTTCATAGGCGAGGAGTTGGCCCTCGCGCCGTAGGCGCAAGCGCGAGCGCCATTCACGGAATTGGAAGGATTCCCCATACGCCGCGCGTCCCGGTGCCACGATTTCAGTGTAGAGCAAGGTCGCCCCTGCCGCGCAGTCGATCTCCGTTGCCTGATCCAGAGCGGCCTCTGCCTGTAGCACCAGCGGAGCAGGCCAAACGTCAAGCACCGCATCGCCTTCAAGCCTGAAGTCTTGCCGAATCTGCGCCGTGCCCAGTGCCATAGTGTGAACTCGGCAGGCCGCGGGACTGATGAGCGCCGCCCGCGCACCCGGTTCAAGACTGGCGCGAATGTCGAGCCGGTCGCCCTCTAGGAGACCGGCAGTCGGGCTCGTCAAGAGGCTGATCGCCCAGTCGTTTTCGTGATACGCCTTGGCAAGGTGTAACGGTGGGCGCACCCTTTGTTCCGTCAAACGCGTTCCCGCTCCATCGCGTTGAGCGAAATGGAGAGTAGCGCCCCCGCGAACGGCGGCACGGGCGGCAGGCGTTGTAGGGGTTTTAATAGGCATCAGGAATGGAGCGGGAAGAAACTTTCCTTTTCGAGCCATTCAATCAGGGCATCGAGGCCCTTGTAGGATTTGAGGTCGCAGAAAAGAAAGGAGCGTTCACCGCGCATCGCTTTTGAGTCGCGCTCCATCACGGCGAGGTCCGCACCCACATGGGGGGCGAGTTCAGTCTTGTTGATGATGAGGAGGTCGGAGAAACGGATCGCCGGCCCACCCTTGCGTGGAATCTTATCCCCTTCGGCCACGTCAATGATGTAGATAAAGGTATCGACCAAATCCGGCGAGAAAGTTGCGGAAAGATTATCGCCGCCGCTTTCGAGGAGGACGACTTGGGTGTCGGGATGGCGTTGCAGGAGATCCTCAATCGCGACCTCGTTCATGCTGGTATCGTCGCGGATGGCAGTATGCGGGCAACCACCGGTCTCGACTCCCAGAATACGGCTCGCTTCCAACGCACTGTTCCGCACGAGGAATTGCTCGTCTTCCTTGGTGTAGATATCATTGGTGATCGCCACGAGGGAATAGCGTTCCTTGAGGGCCTCGATCAGGCGCAGGAGGAGCATAGTTTTGCCGGAGCCAACGGGGCCACCGATGCCGACGCGGACGGGACGGGTTGTGGGTTTTTCAGTCATGGGTCTGTGTTTGTTCAGGAAATAAAGAGACGGGAAAAAGTGGTGGCATGTCGCGCGGCGGCGATGTCAAAAGCCGGAGCAAACCAACCAGCGGATTCGCGTTCCACTGCAAGCGATTCCTCGACCCACTTGGGTAATTGTTCAAGGCCTTCGTGCAGGGCGTTCTGTGCCGCCTCGGGGCTGATGCGCAGAAGCTTGACCGAGGCCGAGACAAAATTAGCAAGGCTTTGATAGCCGTAAGCCATTAGGGCGGCGCGTTCGGGTACTTTTAATAATTCAAACTGCAGCGCGGAAACGAGACAATGGTGACCGTGCGCGCGACCCTCCGCATAGGCCGCAGCATAGTTTGCGAGAGCACCGTCCTTGGGCCAGAGCTTGCGGAGGAGGCGGAGGCGTCCGCGACCCTGCGTGACACTGGCCTCCCGGATTTCGGCAGCCCATTTGAGAGCGTCCAGCTCAGCCTCAATTTCAAAGGCGGCATCAAAGTCATCGGTATTCAGGGCCGCACGAGCAAAGCGCAGGTAGGGCAATTCCAAATTGGCAAGTGCCGGCCCGGCATGCTCGCGGAAGAAGGCAACGAGGTCGTCGGCATCGCGATAACCGCAAGTCGCGGCCCATTGCTCAAGCCCCATCGAATGGGCATACGCTCCGGTGGGAAAGAGCGGGTCGCTCACTTGCAGGAGCGCCGGCACCCAAGCATCCACGCCCTCAGGGAAAGCCTCCTTAGTGGTGGTGCTCGTGCTCATGGTTGTGAGAGTGACCGCCCTGCCGCGCGGGTTGAAAAAT
>JAACDB010000002.1 GCA_009937095.1 Verrucomicrobiota bacterium | reverse complement strand
TGTTCCGGTTATAGCGTCAGCTGTACCGCCGGGTAGCTAAGCATGGAACCGATAAGCGCTGAAAGCATCTAAGCGCCAAGCGATTCCCAAGATAAGATTTCCCTTGAGAGTCCAGGAAGACTACCTGGTTGATAGGCCGGATGTGTAAGTGCAGTAATGCATTGAGCAAACCGGTACTAATTACTCGAAAGTGTTTGTAACTGCCTTTTTCTTATAATTATGGATTAAGAGCACGTACGCCTGCATTAAAAAAAGTATATTTATTGAAAGTTATGATGATGAACTGAATTTTCCCCGTTTGAGGCTGGATGTATTGATAACCGCATCCTTCCGAGGGACCCACTCTGGTGACCATAGCCGTGAGGAAACACACGTTCCCATACCGAACACGCTCGTTAAGCTCACAGGCGCCGATGGTAGTGCCGCCCCGCTGCGGTGTGAGAGTAGGTTATCGCCAGTATTATGATCCGTCATCCCGAAAGGGGTGGCGGATCTTTTTTTGGGTGGAGCAGGCAGCCTGGCTCAGGGCAATGCCCTCCTAGTCAGGTTTAATAGACCCGGAGCGCGGCAATCGCGGGATTTCCCTGATTGGGGAAATTGAAACTCAAATCGGTTCCATTCAGGTTGAGTTTAAGGGTGACCTGTTTGGGCGCCGATGGGTTTGGATGTTCGGGTTGGGTCTTGGGTTACTCTGTTGAGAAGAAGGATATGGAGGCAAATTTTTGTTGTCTATGCTTATTCCTTTTCGTCCTCACGAACACGGAGGAGGGCAGAGGCGAAGAGTCCCGTGGGGATGGCGACGATGCCGACGCCGATAATCAGGATAAAGAAGGTAAAGATGCGTCCTCCGGTGGTGATGGCGTAGACATCGCCATAGCCCACGGTGGTAAGGGTGCAGATGGCCCACCAGAGGGATTCGAAGATAGAGGAGAAATGTTCGGGCTGGGCCTCATTTTCAAAGAAATAGATGCCGACAGCGGAGAGGTAGAGGACGATGATCGAGATCGCGCCGAAGAGAACGATTTCCTCACGGGCGATGACGAAGGCGCGGCTCATGCGTTGCATGGCGGCGCTGTATTTGGTGAGTTTAAAGACGCGGATGAGGCGGAGGAGGCGGAAGGCGCGGGCGGAGCGCAGGTCAAAGCCGACCACGATGTAGAAGGGTAGGACCGCAAGGAGGTCGATGATTCCAAAAAAGGAGAAGGCGTAGCGGTGCCAGGGACGGGTGAGGCTAAGGCGGGTGAGGTATTCGACCGTAAAGATGAGGACGCTAGCGACTTCGAAGGTTCGCAGGGCGGCGCAGGTGGATTCGCTGAGGTTTGGCAGGGTCTCGACCGCGAAGGCGATGAGGTTGAGGACGATCAGTACCTGAATGAAAAATTCAAGTTTACCGAGGGAAATGCTACCGTCTGCATGGCGTTGTATCATGTTCCGATTTTCGCCGAAGCAATCCCGGAGGCAAGCGCACAAAAAAGCCGCAGGTTTTTAGGGCAGATTTCTAGTGGCGCTGAATAACTTTACTGCTGTTTTATTAATTATCTTATCAATCAAAGTTGGTGTTATTCTTTTATAATTTCATAAAGAGATTAGTAATGGTAGTTGTGCAATAATTCTCTGCTCTTGTGCGAGCTATTCTTAGGAGAACGGCACGCTCATGTTCATCTTACTCATTAAGCGTATTATTGAGCCAACCGAGAGCCTGATAAGCGCTTTGAAAGATGCACCATGCTTGCTGAGTCGCTGATCTTTCAATCCTTAGCTTCTGTTTGTTATGATAGAGACCAAACGCAAGACCCACAATGCCAACAATTAACCCAACAATACTTATAATTAATTCCATAAATTAAATAATTAGTAAATCAGTCCAATAAGTAAATATATTTACTATAGTATGCTTTTCATTACCCAAAAAAGCCGCAGGTTTTGAAGCATGCGGCTTTTGAAAGAGGAGCTTAGGCTTTTAGGGGAGCTTGGTGGTTCCCATAAGGAAGCGGTCGCATTCACGGGCGACGGCGCGGCCTTCGTTGATGGCCCAGACGATGAGGGACTGTCCGCGCCGGACGTCCCCGGCGGCGAAGACTTTATCGACGCTGGTGCGGAACTCGCCGTATTCGGCTTTGATGTTGGAACGGGCATCCTGTTCGAGGCCAAGTTCTTCAAAGATGGTGGCCTCCGGGCCGAGGAAACCCATGGCGAGGAGGACGAGGTCTGCGGGGAGAACGCGTTCGCTGCCCTCGACTTTTTTGGGAATGAAGCGACCGTCTTCGTTGGTCCACTCGATATTGTGGACGTGGACGGCTTTGACGTTTCCGTCTGCGTCGCCCTCAAACTTGCTGGAGGTGACGAGGTATTGGCGGGGATCTTCGCCCTGAATAGCAGCAGCTTCTTCCTGGCCGTAATCCATTTTATAGGTCTTGGGCCATTCGGGCCAGGGGTTGTTTTCGGCGCGTTCCATGGGGGGCTTGGGCATGATCTCAAGTTGAGCCACGCTTTCACAACCATGTCGTAGGGAAGTGCCTACGCAATCGGTACCGGTATCACCGCCACCGATGATGACGACGTTCTTACCCTTGGCGAGTTCGGAGAATTGTTCGGCTTTGCCTTCGCGGAGGTCCCAGAGTTCTTTGGTGTTGGGCCCGAGGAATTCCATGGCGAAGCGAATATTGTTGAGCTCGCGGCCTTCGATGGGGAGGTCGCGGGGCTTGGTGGCACCGCAGCAAAGGATGACGGCGTCAAATTCGTCGAGGAGCTCTTTAGAGGTGATGTCTTTGCCGATTTCGACACCACATTGGATGGTGATGCCCTCGGCTTCCATGAGTTCCGTGCGGCGGGTGACGGTGTCTTTCTCGAGCTTCATGTTGGGGATGCCATACATGAGGAGTCCGCCGGGACGGTCGGCGCGTTCGTAAACAGTGACGCGGTGACCGGCTTTGTTGAGCTGGTCGGCAGCGGCGAGACCTGCGGGACCGGAACCGACGACCGCGACTTTTTTGTCCGTGCGCTCGGTTGGAGGTTGAGGCGTGACCCAACCCTCAGCCCATGCCTTGTCGATGATGGAGCACTCAATGTTTTTGATGGTCACCGGTGGCTCGATAACGCCGAGGACGCAGGAACCTTCACAGGGAGCCGGGCAGACGCGTCCGGTGAACTCGGGGAAGTTGTTGGTCTTAGAAAGACGGAGGTAGGCCTCGTGCCATTTGTCACGATAGACGAGGTCGTTGAACTCGGGGATGAGGTTATTGATGGGGCAACCGCTCGCCATATTGCTGAGGGTCATGCCGGTATGGCAATAGGGAGTCCCGCAGTCCATGCAGCGCGCGCCCTGTTTTTGAACGGCCTCCGGATCGAAGGGTTCGTGGATTTCATTCCAGTCGTTGATGCGTGCAAGCGGTTCGCGGTTCGCGATCGTCTTGCGCTCGAATTCTAAGAAGCCTGTTGCTTTACCCATGTTATTAGAAGTTAGAAATTAATGTCCTGCTTTTACGTTTTCTTCAAAGGCGGCGAGGATAGCCTCATCGCCTTTGAGTCCGCGTTCTTCGGCTCGGGTTTGTGCCTCGAGGACGCGTTCGTAGTCCTGCGGCATGATCTTGAGGAATTTTTCAGCGACGGCGGGCCAGTCGGCAAGGATGGCTTGGCCGCGTGCAGAGCCGGTGAGGGCGACGTGTGTTTCAATGCGGGCCTTCACCATGGCAATTTCGTCGTCGTGGCACTCAATGAGTTGATAGGCGTTGACCATGTCAGGATTGAGGCGGTTCTTGGTGAAATCGCCGGATTCATCGAAGACGTAGGCGACGCCGCCGGACATTCCGGCACCGAGGTTACGTCCGGTGGTTCCGAGGTTGATGACCATGCCGCCAGTCATGTATTCGAGCGCGTGGTCTCCGAGGCCCTCGATGACAGCTTCGACACCAGAGTTGCGAACACAGAAGCGTTCCCCTGCCATACCGGCAATGTAGGCCTCACCCGAGGTGGCTCCGTAGAAGCAGACGTTTCCGGTGATGATATTCTCGTGCGCGACGAAGGTGGATTCGGCGGGCGGGCGAACGATGATCTTGCCGCCGGAGAGTCCTTTGCCGAGATAGTCGTTGGTATCACCGGTTACAGTGAACGTCATACCTTTGGGACAAAAGGCACCGAGGCTTTGTCCGGCAGAACCGCTTAGGTTGACTTGAACGGTGTCTTCGGGGAGACCCTCTGCGCCGTGTTGGCGTGAGATTTCCGCACCGGTGAGGGTACCCACGACACGGTTGGTATTGACGATGGGCAGGTCGATGGTGACGGGTTCGCCGTTTTGGATGGCGGGTTGTGCCTGCTTGAGGATCTCGCGTTTATCGAGGGAGTTGTCGAGGAGGTGGTCTTGCTGCATTTGGCAGAAGGTGCCGACTGCGGGGCCGAGTTGTGGCTTGTATAGGAGTTTGCTGTAATCGAGTCCCTTGGCTTTCCAGTGATCAATGGCGGTACGCATTTCGAGTTTATCAACGCGTCCGACCATTTCGTTAATGCTGCGGAAACCGAGTTCAGCCATAAGCTCGCGGATTTCCTCGGCTACGTAGTTCATGAAGTGGACGACGGCGTCGGCTCCTCCCATGAATTTCTTGCGCAGTTCGGGATTTTGGGTGGCGACACCGACGGGGCAGGTGTTTTTGTGACACACGCGCATCATGAGACACCCAAGGGTGACGAGGGGAGCGGTGGCGAAACCGAATTCTTCAGCGCCGAGGAGGCAGGCGATGGCGACATCGCGACCGGTTTTGAGTTGTCCGTCGGTTTCCACGACCACGCGAGAACGGAGGGCGTTGAGCAGGAGGGTTTGGTTGGTTTCGGCAAGGCCGAGTTCCCAGGGTGCGCCAGCGTGTTGGATGGAGGAACGGGGAGAAGCACCTGTGCCGCCGTCGTAACCGGAGACAAGGATGACATCTGCCTTCGCCTTGGCGACCCCGGCAGCGATGGTGCCGACGCCGACCTCAGAGACCAGCTTTACGTTGATGCGGGCCTTTTCGTTGGAATTTTTAAGGTCGTGGATGAGTTCGGCGAGATCCTCAATGGAATAGATGTCGTGGTGGGGCGGGGGAGAGATGAGCCCCACTCCGGGAGTGGTGCCGCGGGTTTTTGCGATTTGAGGCAGGACCTTGTGTCCGGGCAATTCGCCGCCTTCGCCGGGCTTGGCGCCCTGCACGATTTTGATTTGAACCTCATCAGAATTAACGAGGTAGAAACTGGTGACGCCGAAGCGACCGGAGGCGACCTGCTTGATGGCAGAGCGTCGGGAATCGCCGTTTGCATCGGGAGTGAAACGGTCCATTTCTTCGCCGCCTTCGCCGGTGTTGGATTTGCCGCCAAGGCGGTTCATGGCGATGGCGAGGGATTCGTGGGCTTCTTTGGAGATGGAGCCGTAAGACATGGCGCCGGTTTTGAAGCGTTTGACGATTTCGCTGGCGGGTTCGACTTCCTCCAGAGGGATGGATTTTGCGAAATCAATCTTGAAGTCCATGAGTCCACGCAAGGTGAAGAGATCCTTGGACTGGTTGTTGATGGCTTCGGAATATTCCTTAAAGACGGCATAGTCACCCAGGCGGGTAGCCTTTTGAAGTTTGTGGATGGTGATGGGATTGAAGAGGTGCTTCTCTCCGTTGGCGCGCCATTGGTAAACGCCACCGGGATCGAGAGCGGCATCGCGTTCGTCGTCGCGAGGCGCGTAGGCTTTTTGGTGACGGAAAAGGGTTTCCTGAGTGATGGTGGCGAGACCGATCCCCTCCACGCGGGAGGCAGTCTTGGTGAAGTATTTATCGATGAGCGGCTGGTTGAGGCCAATGGCTTCAAAGATTTGAGCGCCGCGATAGGATGCCACGGTGGAGATGCCCATCTTGGACATGGTTTTAATAACGCCGCCAAGGTTGGCCTTCAGGAAGTTGGCGCAGGCCTTTTCCGGAGCCAGGTCGAGATCGCCTTCAGCGACCATGTGACGGACGGTTTCCAGGGCGAGGTAAGGATTGACGGCGTCGCAACCGTAACCGAGGAGGAGGGCAAAGTGGTGGACTTCGCGGGGCTCGGCAGACTCTAGGATGATGGAAACGCGGGTGCGGGTTCCTTTGCGAACCAAATGCTGGTGGAGGCCGGAGACTGCCAGCAGGGCAGGGATCGGTGCTTTCTTGGCGTTGACCTTTCGGTCGGAAAGAATGAGCACATTGACTCCATCGCGGATAGCGGTGTCAGCATTTTCAAAGAGTTCTTCGAGTGCGGATTCGAGTCCTTTGCCGGAGATGGCAGGTTCGGAGATGCTGTTGTGTCCCTCGGAAAGTCCCCCCAAGGGTGATTCAAAAGTCATGCCAAGGCATGCTGATTTGAAGCCCTCGAGCTTGATGGCTTTGAGTTGGGGAAGTTGTGCATCGTCGAGCAGCGGGCTCTCGAACTTGACCATGCGGCAGCTGTTGGGACCGGGACGGGTGAGGTCACCCTCGGAGCCGATAAAAGTGACGCTGGCCGTGACAAGTTCTTCACGGATGGGATCAATCGGTGGATTGGTGACCTGTGCAAAGAGTTGCTTGAAGTAGTTATAGAGGAGCTGTGATTGGTCGGATAGAACCGCGAGGGGGGCATCATTACCCATGGAACCGAGGGGCTGTTTACCCGCCTGAGCACTGGGGCCAAGGATGAAGCGAAGGTCTTCGAAGCTGTATCCGAATGCCTTTTGGCGTTCTTCAAGGCTTTCGTAATCATCTGCGGGGAGGGTCTCGGCATTTGGCAACTGGGCCGCCTCTACAAGGTTTTCCTCAAGCCATTCGCCGTAGGGGTGTTCCTCGGCAATTTTTTGCTTCAGTTCGGCGTCGTCTACGATGCGGCCTTCTTCCATGTCGATAAGGGACATGCGGCCCGGTTCGAGGCGTCCTTTTTTAATGATATTTTCGGGTGCGATCCCTTCGAGGATACCGACCTCAGAGGCGAGAATGACGCGGTCGTCTGCAGTCACGTAATAGCGGGAAGGGCGAAGGCCGTTGCGGTCGAGGGTGGCTCCAACCTGAATGCCGTCCGACATAGCCATGGAGGCAGGGCCGTCCCAGGGTTCCATGAGGCAGGCGTGGAATTGATAGAAATCGCGCTTAAACTGGGGCATGCTCTTGTGGCGTTCCCAGGGTTCGGGAATCATCATCATCATGGCGTGCGCCAAGCTACGACCGGAAAGGACGAGGAATTCCAGGCAGTTGTCGAATTTTTGGGAATCGGAGCCGTCCTCGCGGATAATGGGGAGGAGTTTGTCGAGGTCGTCACCGAAGACTTCGCTGGCGAGTTGCATTTGGCGGGCATAGAGCCAGTTTTCGTTACCGCGAACGGTATTGATTTCGCCATTGTGGCAGAGGTAACGGAAGGGCTGCGCGCGGGGCCAACTGGGGAAGGTGTTGGTGGAGAAACGCGAGTGTGTCAGCGCGAGGGCGGAATCCATAGCCTCGTCTGCGAGGTCGGGGAAATAGTCACGGAGTTGCCCGGTGGTGAGCATGCCTTTGTAGGTCATGGTACGACTGGAAAGGGAGCTGATGTAGAAGAGGGCGTCTTCATCCTGGCCGCTGTAGCGGATGCGATGGGCTGCCATGCGTCGGATGATGTAGAGTTTGCGCTCAAAGGCGAGGCCGGGCTCGCAAACATTTGCGCGATCTACGAAGAACTGGCGCATGAGGGGTTCGCAGGCCTTCGAGGCTTTTCCTAAAATGCTACTGTTTACCGGAACATCCCGCCATCCAAGTAATTTTAAGCCCGCTTCCTCAACGATGCCTGCAATAGTTGCCTCTTCGGTTTGACGCTCGGTGGCATCCTGAGACAAGAAAACGAGACCGACTCCGTAGTCGCCTTCAGCTGGTACATCAAAGTTACACTCTGCGGGACAGACCTTCTTAAAGAAATTATGAGGCAATTGGATGAAGATGCCGGCACCGTCTCCGGTGATGGGGTCACAGCCACAACCACCGCGGTGGTCGAGATTGACACAGATTTCCAAGGCACCCTGCACGATGTCGTGCGATTTGCGGCCTTTCATATCGACAATTAAGCCAATGCCGCAGTTTTCGTGCTCATTGCGTGGATCATAGAGGCCTTGTGCCTTCGGGTGCTGTGAGTAGTTAGCCATAGAGAGAAATTATTGGGAGAGTGCGTTGGGCCTGCATAAAACAGGCCACTTCAAAAGTTTTAGCCAGTCCGGCTTTAAAGTCAAAAGAGCCGACAAATTAATGGCTCCGGCGGGGCTGTCTAGGAAAATTACCGGAAACCCGGCAGCTACCCTGATAAAAGCTAGAAAAATCGGATGGTTTTCGAGCGCATAGCCTCGTGTTCTTCGTCCGTACAGGGGGCATTGGTGGGCGCATCGGGGGCATCTTGGCTCGGAGAGACTAAGCCGTTGCTGAGCATGTAGTTTTCGACCTCTTCGCCGCTCACATCTGCGAGCATATGACCGTCGATTTCCACGCAAGGGGAGAGGGGTTGACCCGATTTGGTGACCATTTCCTCGTATTGGCTCGCATCGTTGATGATATCACGGTCTTCGTATTCGAGCTGATATTTTTTCATGATGGCACGCACGCCCATGCTCCAGCCACAGGTAGGTTTTAAATACGCAATAATCTTCATCCCTCATATTTGGTCTTAAAGCGCGACCTTGTCAACCAGCGGAATGGAATCCCCGAAGCGGGCAGTTTTTACTCAGCAGGGGGGTGAGGATCGTCGGACACACTTTGAACGAGACGGACGCTTTTGAAGCCGGTTGCGACCACATCGATGGAACCCAGTTTTTCAATACCCAGGTTATTGGTGAGGGCATTGCGCAAGAGTTGCTGTAGACTGGATTCAACCGCGCGCAGACGGCCACCGCTGGCAAGCTTAAGGCGTATTTGAAAATGGGGGATGCCGCCACGGATGCGGATGCGAACGCGGGGTTTACTGACGTCCTCGATTTGGGCACAGGCTGAATTGACGAGTTCGACAATGGCAGAACGATTGACGATGACTTTTCCGCCCTCGGTGCTGTAGGCAATGACTCTCTTGGCGCGGCAACCGCAGAAGAGGCGCATGAAAAAGTAGATGAAGGCGATTGCGAGGAGCGCGCCTCCGTAGAGTTCTAAAGCAGAAAGACCTTTGGTGTAGGTAACCCAGTTGTTGAGAAGGTTCTCAAACATTTGGTTTGGGCCTCCTTAATCGGTGTGAGGCTGGCTTTCCCAGTCGTTTTCTGCGGCAGCGTCGGCTTCCTCTTGAGTGCGTACTCCGTCGATGATGACGTTGACGCGTGACGTGCTTTTGCTGGTCATTTTTTCGACCTGCTCGGCGATGCGTTGCTGGACTTGACCCGCTACAGATGCCAATTCGACGCCAAAGCGAAGAATGACGCGGATTTCGATATTGTAGTCACCGACTTCGTCTTCGGTGACGCGAACACCGCGTTCATCACCTTTTTTAGAAAATATTTCTGCAATACCATCCACAAAGCCACCGCCTACGGAGACGACGCCTGAAACCTCAAGGGCTGCAAGGCGGACGATATTGGCAACGACGCTGTGATTGATACGAATGTCCCCCAGGGAATTGTTTTCTTCCGAGACGGTGGGGATGTGCGCCTCGCTCGTAGAATCGGAATGATTAGTCATTATGTGGAAAGGTTAGAGGCTTCAGTCCTGTGTGTAAAGGCTCTTGGGGACCCGATCGAAAAATTCTTCGATAAACTTGGTGGTGGCTTTGCCTTTGCGGAATTCAGGATCGCGGATGATGGCGCGGGCAAAGCTGATATTAGTGTTAATGCCGCGAATGATGTACTCGCCAAGGGCGCGGTCCATGCGGTCGAGGGCGAGTTCGCGGGTGCGGCCAAAGGTAATGACTTTGGCAATCATGCTGTCGTAGTTGGGCGGGATAGTGTAACCGCCGTAGCAATGAGAATCAATACGCACGCCATGCCCGCCGGGTGAATAGTACAAGTCGATATTGCCGGGGCAGGGTGCAAAGTTACGGGCGGGATCTTCGGCACAGACACGGCATTCGATGGCATGGCGAAGGATTTTAACTTCCTTTTGCTCGTAGCTGAGTTTTTTGCCGCTGGCGATAAGGAGTTGTTCCTTGACGAGGTCGATGCCGGTTACTTCTTCGGTAACGCCGTGTTCGACCTGGATGCGGGTGTTCATCTCGATAAAGTAGTAATTGCCCTTGTCGTCGACGAGGAATTCAACGGTGCCAGCACCCTCGTATTTGACGGATTTGGCAAGTTTAACAGCGTCGCGTCCCATTTTTTTACGGGTAGCGTCGTTGATGAAGGGGGAGGGCGCTTCCTCGACCAATTTTTGGTGTCGGCGCTGAACGGAGCAGTCGCGTTCACCGAGGTGGATGACGTTGCCGAATTGATCGCCGAGCAGTTGGATTTCGATATGGCGCGGAGCCTCGAGGAATTTTTCGATGTAAACCTCGCCGTTTCCGAAGGCATTTTCAGCCTCGTTGCGGGCGTTGGTATATTCTTTCTTGAAGGCAACGGCGTTATGAGCGGTGCGCATACCTTTACCACCACCACCGGCGACGGCCTTAATGATGACGGGAAAGCCGATTTTCTTTGCGACTACGAGGGCATCCTTGTCGTTGCTGACGACGCCATCGCTGCCGGGAATGACGGGGACTTTTGCTTTGACGGCCATTTCACGGGCGCGGGCTTTGTCTCCGAAATTAATGATGGCGTCTGAACTGGGTCCAATGAATTTGATATTACACTTTTCGCATTGCTCGGCGAAATCGGCATTTTCCGCAAGGAATCCGTAGCCCGGGTGAATGGCATCGACATCTGCAATTTCGGCAGCGGCAATAATGCGGTCACCTTTGAGGTAACTTTGGTTGCCCGGGGGCGGGCCAATGCAAATAGCTTCGTCGGCAAGTTGCACGTGCAGGGACTGCTCGTCTGCCTGGGAGTAAACGGCGAGGGTTTTTATGCCCAACTCGTTACAAGCGCGGACGATACGGAGTGCAATTTCACCCCGATTGGCGATGAGAACTTTTTTGATCATGCAGCTTTAAGCGTAGGCTTGATTACTTTTTGACCTTGAAGAGGGGTTGCCCGAATTCAATGGAATCACCGTTTTCAACAAGAATTTCGATGATGGTGCCCTTGGTCTCGGCTTGAATTTCATTCATGACCTTCATGGCTTCAATGATGCAAACCACGCTGTCATCAGAGATTTTTGCGCCGACATCTACAAAGGCAGGGCTATCGGGAGAGGGTGAGCGATAGAAGGTGCCTACCATGGGAGATTTCACAAGACTGACGCCTACTTCCTCAGCGGGTGCTGCGTTTTCAGGTGCGGCTGCTGCTGGGGCTGGAGCCGGTGCGGCGGCGGGTGCGGCCTGTAGGATTTGGGTGGCGGTCTCACCGTTCTTACGGGAAAGGCGTAGTTTAAAGCCCTCTTCTTCCAGCTCGAACTCGCTGAGTTCCGAGCGTTTCATTAAGTCGATAACTTGTTTTATGATTTTAAGATCCAAGGTAATATCCTTTCTATTAGGGTTGGGCTATTTGATGAAGAGCAATCTCTATTGCCTTAAGCAAAAGCATTTATGGGGCCATTTGTAAAGCGAGCTTTTTGATGAAAAGTGGTTTAATTATTCCCTTTTGAGAGCTTGAACTACGGTCTTGATGGCAAAACTCAAGCTATGGGAGTTCTGCTTTTTTTGAAGCGACTGCTAAAAAGGGCTTTTTCGGGGAAGGTAATTCGGGCGGGAATTTTGTACGGGGCGAGTGATTCCCGGCAATGATTTTTGATGCGGCGTTTCAGCGCACGCAGGTCGGTGGTATTTTTAGGAATAATTTGAGCCGCAACGTTTTGCCCGGTAATGGCATTGCTTTCTCCAAATACCAGACAGTCGGCAACCTCTGGAATTTCCAGTAGAACACTTTCTACTTCTGAAGGAGTGACTTTTTCGCCGCCTACATTGATGAGATCTTCGCGACGACCGGTAAGGGTCAAAAAGCCGTCGCCGGACTCCACAACGGTATCGCCGGTTTTGAACCAACCATCGGGGGTAAAGCGCGACATTTCGTGGTTCAGATAGCCGAGGATTTGGCTGCGGGAGCGCAACCAGAGTTCACCGTCAACAATCTTAAATTCAGTGTCGGGGTCATCAATTTTAATTTGTGTGCTACTGGAGGCGCGACTGACTGTTTGCGAGATGCCGGTTTCGCTGGTGCCAAAAGTTTGAATAAAGTTAGCGTCCGGTAGGGCGGCTTTCAGGCGCTTGAGAAGGCTTTGGGGCATGGGTTCGGTGCCGTAGGTAATGAAACGCAGGCTACTGAGGTCATGCTTTTCGTGCGCTCCGCTGATCAGTAAAAGATTGAGAAAGGTGGGTGATGCCGGGAGTAACTTCACTTTATGCGCCTCAATGGCCTGCGCAACGGTATGGGCTTCTCGGGAAGCTGGAATTACAATTTTTGCGCCACTGGCGAGTCCGTTGAAAAGAGTATTGAGCCCGCCGATATGATCAAAGAGTAAGAAGATAAGGATGCTGAGACGCCGGGTACGTTTTTTGGAAAAGGGTTCAAGTAGGCGGTGGGCATCATGGATCATCGCTTTTGGAGTGCCTGTGCTACCGCTGCTGAAAAGAATAAGCCCGGGGTGGTTGAGTTCGGTGAGTTGCGTGACGAGCTGATGGGGCGGGCTTTGGGGTTCAATGGATTGAAGCTTCGGGCTTGAGTCCCCTTCGGAAAGGGTCAGACGCCAGCAGGCATTGGCTTCTCGGATGCGCGATTCAGTTTCGGCCTTTGAGGTTGTTGTGATGGGCGCGGCAATGGCCTTATGCTCAAAGAGGGCCAGCAGGGCTGCCACGGCTTTTAGTGAATAGTCGGCTTCCAATGCCACAATTGCGCCAGGGGCTATTTTTTGTTTTTGGAAAAAACTCCGGAACCGGGCAATTTCACCAGCAAGGTCGGCATAAGTACTGGCTTGTTGGCCCTGCACAAAGCAGGCCCGGTCACCGAATTCAAAGATGCGCTCGACTAGCCAATGATTTGCCATGGCTGATTAAGCAATGCCGCCAAGGTAAAGGGTTTGGCCGGAAATGAAGCTACTTTCTTCCCGCAGGAAAAAATCAACACAGTTAATTATATCCGCGGTGGTTCCCAGGCGCTGGATGGCTTGGCGTTCAATTAAGGCAGTAATCGCTTCCTTGGGCACGGTTCGAATTAAATCAGTATCGACGGGTGTTGGCCCAATTGCGTTTACGGTAATACCGTGTGGCCCGAGTTCCTTGGCAGCGGTGCGGGTTAGGGATTCAATGGCGGCCTTGCTGGCGGCGTAAATAGCTTCGCCTTCCAGGTTAAGGGGGCTGGCAACACTGGACAGATTAATGATGCGACCTTTCTTTTGGCGGCTCATTTGTTTGGCGCACTCGCGCAGGCAAAGAAAGCTGCCGGTCAGGTTGGTCTCAAAGATGGAGCGGCAGGTCTCAACTGGCGTTGACAACAGGTGGTTCATGGCGGCGGTTCCAGCGTTGTTGACCAGTGCGTAGACCGGGCCGAGTTCGCGCTTGATTTGCCGAACCATTTGGATGACGGCGGTCTCGTCAGATATATCCAGAGTAAAGTGTCGGTAGTTTTCTGACTCGATATCAGCTGCACGGCGACTGCAGCCAGCAACCTGCCAGCCTTGAGCCAGCAAATGCTCGGCAAGTGCGCGACCAATGCCTTTTCGGGTTCCGGTTATAAGGGCTACAGGACTCATGTTTTGTGCTCGGTGATGCATTCCATGATGTAATCAATACAACTGGAGGCGCGTCGAAAAGGTGAATGTGTTCGGCTCATGGCGCTTTGATTGGCAAGCGTGATATCGATCCTGAAGTCGTCCGAAAGGCGTTCTTCCACATCGGCGATAAAATTGACGAGGTTCATACTATCGAGGGGACTACGTGCGCCAAAGAGGCGGGTGCTTTCGTCGGCGGATGCAAGCTCTGGCCGATCGAGGTCTTCACCCATTTCGTGAAGGGTGTTCAAGACAATTGTAGCGATGGCGTTTCTGTCGGGTTGCATATTTCTTGCGGGTTGCGGTGCAATAACTTGCGGATGCGTTTTCCATTGAGTATGCGAAGGAATAAAACGGCAAACGGTGGGTCGGGCAAGCAGGAAGAAGTCAGGCCTACTGGAGGCAGGTCTTGAAGAATGAGCTTCCCCTGAGCGCTCGCTGGCGGCATATAAGAGACATGGCAAAGAGTACTTTCCAAAATGTTAGGGTGGGGGGCGTGGTCACTTGTGTTCCTACGCTTGAAAAAAGTATCGATGATTGCGTTGAACTCTTTGGCGGCAATACAAAGCAGATTGAGCGTTTGAAAAAGACGATTGGTTTAGACAAGCGCCGGGTTGTTGCCGAGGGCACAACCGCGCTGGACCTATGCAGCGCGGCGGCGACGCATCTGTTGAGTGCGGCGGGACTGAACGCGGATTCAGTCGATGCCTTAATTTTTGTAACTCAGACGCCGGACTATTTGCAGCCCTGTAATGCAGCCGTTTTGCATGGGCGCTTAAATCTTCCCAAAAATACTGCGGCGTTGGATGTGAATCTAGGGTGCTCGGGTTATGTTTATGGTTTGTGGTTGGCGCACCTGATGGTGAGCGCGGGCGGTTGCGGGCGGGTTTTGCTTTTGGCGGGCGATACCCTTAGCCGCCTGGTGCACCCAAAAGACCGCTCGGTTGCCCCTTTGTTTGGCGACGGGGGCAGTGCCACCTTGATTGAAAGTACTGAAAGCAAGAGCCCGGCTTGGTTCAGCCTGGAGACCGATGGGACGGGATATGAGAAATTAATGGTGCCGGCGGGCGGTATGCGGCAACCGAGCAGTGAGGCAACGGCAGTTGAATCTGTTGATGCAGATGGAAATGTAAGGAGTTTGGATAATCTGTATATGGATGGAGCCGAGATTTTTAACTTTTCCATTTCGGTTGAGCCTCAGAGCGTAGAGGAATTACTTGCGTACGTGGATGTGGAGAAAAAGGACATTGATTTCTTTGTTTTCCACCAAGCCAACCGCTATATTTTGGGCAATATAACGAAACGGCTGAAACTCGATCCGGAAAAAGTGCCCATGCAAACGGTTGAGCAATACGGCAACCAAAGCAGTGCGTCCATTCCCTGTGCAATGTGTGGTGAATTGGCAGATGCGCTCGGTGCAAACGAGACGAAACGGCTCCTGCTTTCCGGTTTTGGAGTCGGGCTCTCATGGGGGAGCGCGGTTCTGGAATTCACGGATTTGAAGGTCTGTGATTTGATCAAATTGAAATCGGAACAATAGATACTTGTCCCGCAGCTAATTCTTACAATGATGCAATTAATCCATGAGCCTTGAGAAACTGATTACTATTGTTAGCGAATCTTTGGAAACCTTGCCGGAGGAGTCGCTGAGTGGAGGTACGGTTTTTAAAGACCTCAAAGCTTGGGACTCACTGGCGGTTTTGACGCTTGTGGATGCGGTCGATATGGAGTTTGGGGTCTTGTTGAAAAAAGATGATTTCCTTGAGTGTGTAACGCTTGCAGCGCTATATGAACGGGTGCAGGCAATCCGACGGGCACGAGGCAATTGACTATGAAAAATCTTTATATTGTAGGTGCAGGTGGTTTTGGCCGTGAGGTTTATGGCTGGTTGCAGGATTTGCCGGAATGCGGCAGGGATTGGACGGTCCGTGGTTTTTTAGATGACAACCCGGACGCTTTGTCCGGAATGAATTACCCAGTGGGGCTGGTGGGTTCGGTAAGTAAGTGCCAGCCTGAAGCCAACGATTTGTATGTATGTGGGATTGGTTCCGTCGCGGAAAAACGCCGTGCTTGTGCACCACTTTTGGGACGAGGTGCCGATTTCATTTCATTGATACATCCCTCGGTGATTGTGGGGCCGAATGTACAGCTAGGGCAGGGGGTCGTGTTGTGTCCGCGTGTTACCCTTACTTGCGATATCAAAGTTGGAGCAATGACCCTGATTAATTGTCATACGACTGTTGGTCATGATGCTTGCATTGGGGCTTGGGTGACGGTGAGTGCGAATTGCGATCTAACGGGATTCACCGAGGTAGGCGACGCTTCTTTTCTGGGATCCGGTGCGCGAATCATACCGGGTAAAACGGTGGGTTGCGAAGCAACGGTGGGCGCAGGTGCAGTTGTTATTCGCAGTGTCGGTGACGGGCAAAAAGTATTCGGGAATCCTGCCCGGGTTTTTGCCTGAAGCGGCTACCTTGCAAACTCTTTTTTTTCCATCCCAATGCTTAAAAGGGCATTCAGGATGTCATCAAATCCAGCCTTTTGCCTTAGGGTATTTATATTTTCATTGGTGGAAAGTCGGACAAAAATTTGTTCCTGACGAAGATTCAATCCATATTTTTTTATATCGAGTAAGGCTCCGAAGATATTGGGAACTTTTGTCTGTTTGTAAGCATGGGCCTGGCCGCCGACCAGATGCCAGAAGTGCACTTGTTGCGCATTGCCATTTTTTTCGTAGATTCCAAACTCTGCAGGCTCGAATTCCTGATCCTGGTGCTTGAAGGGGATACTGTATTTTCGATCCAGTCGTTTCCAGCCGTTGACAACCCAACAGGTGTCGGGAGTGTGTGCTCCCGCCCAGCGGTACGAGGCTTTGCCGGGCTTCCAGTAAGCGACATAAACGCCAACGGTGGTATCGCCGCGGCGGTAACTGCGAAAAATAGCATCGTCAAAGTTTAGAAAATCGCTGATGCGGGCACTGGCTTCCGGGGAATCAGCCATATCATGCTCTTCGATCTGCCAGCCAGAAAGTGCCTCAGGTAATATTTCTGCCAGTGGTTCGGTGAGGCTTGGTTCAGGCGGTGGAACAAAAGTGAAATATAAGCGCAAGCTCAGCACGACCAGTAAGCACACCGCTACAGCAATTAAGATAATTTGCTTCATAGACGATGATGATAGTTGTGATTTTATGTCTCCGAGTCAAATGCAAGTTAGGACGAAATCCGTCGCGGTATTTAAAGTGTAGGTTTTTTTATTTAGGTTGTCATTTTAGCAGTTTTGCATTTCGAATTTAACACTCGACATGAGTTTCAGTAAAACTTCGCCTGACCAAAACAAACCCCTGGAGCTGACCTTTTTTGGGGAATTAACCCTCGGTAACCTTTTCGATTGGATGGTAACGGGGCTCTTGTGCGTCATTCTCCTTGTAATGGGGCTCAGTCTGGGAGGTTGCCATGTGGAAGCGCAGGTCTATTATCTCCCTTTGTTTGCACTCTTATTGATCTTTCATGGTCTCTACTTGGTGTACGCTGATAAATCGATGATTCGGCTCAGTGCAGCGCCTTTCCTGTTAGTGCCATTTTTTGTGTGGGCACTTGTTAGCGTCGTTTTTATTACACCCAAGCCATTGAATGGTTGGCAGGAGTTCATTTTTGCGCTGGAGGCCTTCATCTTTTTTTGGGTCGCCACAAATAATCTAAAAAAACGGGTGCAGTTTTCGTCACTTCTGGTTTGCGGTACATTTCCGGTGATTGCCGCTTTGATTATTTCCTATTATCAATTCTTTCAGAAACCGTTTTTTGCGCTGTCTTTTTTGCAGGATGCGCAGATGGCCTTACACCCTGATGTCGTCGGTCGCGCCACGGGTATTTTTGCGGATCCTGAAAGTTTTGGAATGTTGATTTTGATGGTTCTGCCTTGGGCTTTTGTTGTGACCGCAGTTCCGCGATTACCTGTTATTCTTCGTATTCTTGGTTTCTACGTCCTGGTAGCTTTGTTTATCGGTCTGGTCTTGAGTCAGACCTTGTGGACTTTGTTGGTGGCTCTGGTGGGATGCGCGACCGCAGTAATCTTTTGCTATGAAACGAGAAAAAGCCGCTGGATTGTTTCTCTGCTAGTGATTACTGGCGCCATTCTGATAATGGCTTTCCTGATAATTAGCTATAATAATATTGGGGAAACTCTGAGCAGGGCTGCTTCGGTTACCGGCGAGGGTGCACGTTTGGCTATTTGGGAACAGACTATTGGGATTATTTTGAACCATCCCATCTTCGGTTCCGGAGCGGGCAGTTTCACTCAGGCCTACGAACAGGCCAGTGCTTATGGTTTATACAGCGCTCCTCTATCACCATCCAGCGACCTCCTTTTGCTCATAACGGAGTACGGTTTGGTCGGGCTTATTTTATTGATGGTACCCGCTTTCATATACGTGAGTCGGGCTTTTGAGCGCTGGACTAATGAACCCAGTCGCGTACGACTACAATTTGTGAAAAAGAAAGTGATGCCGATGCAACGCTTCTACCTCTCAATCGCACTCGGCGCAATCTTTGCCTGCTTTGAATGTTTTATTCTGGGAAGGGTTTGGGCAACCCCGCTATTACTGCTCTACAATGCTATCTTTTTTGCGATAATGGTAAAGTCCACCCGGGGATCATTCATTGAGATCAATAACAATACCTTCACAAAAGCGGTTTGTTTAGTCACCGCATGTATGGGTTCCTTATTTATGGTTTTCTTTTTTAGTCCCAAAATGAAATCAGCCGGAATGACGCTGGATGCTTGGCAGGTGCTCGACCAAAATCTACGCTTGGATAGAAAGAGCGCGTTAAAAATGGAATTATATGATTCGCTAGCTGAGGATTTTAACAAGGCTTTGGCACTTTATCCCTTAAATGACGATGCCTTGCTGGGGTCATGTCTCACGCAATTACAAAAATATGATCTAAAGCCGTCTGAGTATCTTGAAATTGGTGAGGCAGTAGCAGGCTATGCCCAAAATGTGATTGATTTGAATGTGAGCAATTGGCGCGGATGGGCGTATCTTGCTCTGGCAGAGTCTATGCGGGGTAATAGCGTAAAGGCGGAAGCGGCCTTTCGAGAAGCGCTAGTGCGGGCTCCCTATAATAGTAATGTTAATTATTACTATGCCGCCTTCCTTGCGCAGATGCCGAACCGATATGATGCTGCTATTGATGCGGTTAATTTGGCGCTCGATATCAATCCTGCCAATAAGGCCGCCTATCGTTTGAAACAGAAACTGTTAATTAAATAATGCGTTTTTCAATTCAACCTATTTTGCTGGCTTTTAACTGTATGTTGCTGGCAACCCTCCCCGCAGAATCGCTGCAGCAAGGAGCGTTTGTCGTTTTGGAGCGGGTCGGAGACTTTCATGTTTACGATTATCTCGAAGAAGCGAATGAAGCCGTCATCATGCCAGGCGAGATCAAGAGTGGAATGGCAGAGGTTACCGCAACTGAGGGATCCTCCGGTTATTTTCTGGCTTCCAACGGAATGATTCTAGCCTTTAAGGGCCCGGGTAGCTTTAGTATCGAGCGTTTTGAGCAGACTCTAAAGGAAGCCATTGAGGGTGATTTATCCGGAGGGGAAAGTCGGGTAATTCTCGAGATGAAAAATGGCAAACTACTCATTGATTCTACCCGGTTCGGATCAAAGGCAAAAGTCGTTGTAGAGACTGCTTTTGGTCGAATGATGATGGATGAGAACAGTAAAATGCTGATCGTGATTACTGAAAACAAGAAAAGAAAGCGTTACAATTTGGAAATCGAGTGCAGTCAGGGCAACGCCCGTTTTATGGATCGGGGTGGCTCCATGTATGAACTCTTTACTGAGCAGCGTTTGAGCGGATACAGCAAGATCGACTCGCTCTCGCTAAGCTTCTCGCAGCTCTCTTACGGCGGGCAAGCTAGCTTCAGACTACATGATGAAAAGCTAGAGTCCTTGCCGCTAGCAGACTATGACCTTGAGCGTTTTAAGCCCTTCATGCCATTGCTTGGTAGTATTGAGGGAGTTTCAGACGGAGCTGGAAATATAGAGCCAAGCAGTCTGGAATTACGCCGCCCCATCATCATCAGGCTTGCTCCGCGAGCCAAACCGACTTTGCCCATTCGTGCCATTAAAAAGTAGCCCCTTAGCTAAAAAGTCACCATGATGACAGTGAGTTAGGAATTATTGAAAACAATGAGGCGCAGTATTTACCTATGGGCTTTGCTTTTTGCCTGCGCTGCTACTTGGCTTTTTTAGCCAAGAGTGGAGTCTTGGGAATTCTGGAGCAAAATGCCCTCGCTGTAGGAAAAAATGAAGTTGTGGCTACATGGTCTTTTGTGGATGAAGAAATCGCTCGGCTAGCCCAAGAACCCAATCGGGTAATGTCATTAGGCATTTGGGGAACTGCGGGACTAACCTGTCTCTTTACCCTCCCTATCTACGGACTTTCCATTTTGAAGCGTCGCGGTCGTATGATGCTCGGTTTAGCCACCGGGACCGTGTTATTTTTGTACGCTTTGCTGGTTTCACAAATAGAAGCACAGATGGGCTTGTCGCTTCCGCTTTTCATTCCAATCGGTTCGGCTCTGAGCGCCACCGCCCTCATTTTTCTCTTCCGGCTCAATCAAGAGGAGAAAAAACGTCGCCGCCTACAAAGCATTTTTGGTGCATATCTTTCCCCGGATCTGGTGAATGAATTACTGGAGAGCGATCACGACCCGCAGAGTGGAGGATCTGAAGTTTGTATTTCTATTCTCTTTTCGGATATCGAAAATTTTGCCGGTATTGCTCAGGAATTGTCGCCAGACCGACTCGTTGCCTTTATGGGCATTTACCTCAACGCTATGACGGAGGTTTTGCATAACAATAAAGCCACCCTTGATAAATTTGTTGGCGACGGAATCATGGCGATGTTTGGTATGCCGGTGACCCTGCCGAATCAGGCAGCTATGGCCTGTAGGGCAGCACTTCGCATGCAGGAACGTTGTGCGGCCCTTCGTAAAGAATGGATGGCCTCTGGAGAATGGCCTGCCTCTGTTTCCTGCCTCCACAACCGCATCGGAGTGCATACTGGACTTGCAGTGGTTGGGAATTTAGGAAGTGAAAAGCGTTTCAATTATACCATGATCGGGGATTCCGTTAATCTCGCTTCCCGATGTGAAGCCATTGCCAAGGAATACGGTGTTTACACGCTCGTTAGCGGGGAAACCTTTAAGGTGGCCCAGACGGATTTTACTGACCTTATGTACCGCAAGATTGACGATGTTATTTTTAAGGGCCGCTATGAGCTGCTTGCCCTGTACGAATTGTGGGATGGCAGTATTGACGCCACCAAAGCGTGCGCTTGTAAGGAAGCCTACGAACCAGCCCTGGAGGCTTATCAGAACCGGGACTTCGCTACTGCGATCGATGGTTTTATGGTCGCGGAATCCCATGAGCCCTTGCGTTTGAGTACCGCTCATACTCCCAGTTCAATTCTTCTGGCTCGTTCGCGAAAGTATTTGAAAGATGGAACTCCCCCGGGTTGGAAGGGGGCCTACGTTTCCAAGCTATTTTGAATCAGTAGCGGGGTATTTCCGGATCCACCGTAATGGCCCAGGCGTCAATGCCTCCGCTTAGATTAATGACCCTCTCGTAGCCCCGCGCGCTCAAAAATTGCACCACTTTCATGCTGCGCATTCCATGATGACAAAAGACGATCACTTTGGCTTCCTTGGGTATTTCAGCTAAACGCTCGGGTATTTCCATCATGGGAATATGCCTAGCGCCCGCAATCGAGCAAATCGCCAGTTCATCGGCTTCACGGACATCCAGTAGCAGACTATCTCCCTTACGGAATAATTTTGATGCCTCGGCCGCACTGATTTCCTTGTCCATGGTCCTGTTTTTGTGAACATTATATGGAAATGTCAAAATTACCCTCTATTATTTGTCCTGCCCGCGTGAGCTCGCAGCGTTTTCCGCGCAAGGTCTTTTACGAGGTGCGTGGCAAGCCCATCATCCTCTGGACTGCCGAGCGCATTCGTTCCGAGGCACCCGAATTCCCGCTTTATTTTGCCGTAGACGTCCCCGAACTTGCTGAGTGCTTAAAAAGTGCAGGATTCGAAGCGATTCTTACCAGCCCCGATCACCCTTCAGGAACAGATCGTCTGGCTGAGGCAAACCAAACGGTTGGGGCGGACGCGGTCATCAATGTTCAGGGAGACGAACCTTTGGTGACCGGTGACCAAATTCGGGCACTCGCTACCAGCCTTGAAAATACCGAAGCTGCCATGTCTACTCTTGCGACCCCTTTTACTGATCCCGCCGATTTTGCCGACCCCAATCAGGTTAAAGTCGTGCGCGACCATGCGGGGTTTGCCCTCTATTTCTCCCGCAGTCCCATACCCTACGACCGTTCAGGCGGAGCATGCCCCGACGCTGCGGCTTTTAAAGCGCATGCATGCTTACGCCATCTGGGGCTGTATGCTTACCGCGCGGATTTCCTTCGCGAATTCACTACACTCGAACCCGGTCTGCATGAGCAAAGCGAAAAATTAGAGCAACTTCGCGCCCTTGAAAATGGCTACCGCATCCACGTTGCCCTCACCGATGAGCCCAGTGTCGGAATCGACACCCCGGAGGATATCGCCCGTTTCGAAGCTGCGCTGCCCGCTTGACAAAGTACGCTCCTCCAAGCCCAATTGTTAATAATGGAATCCTCCGAACAGAACTGCGAATTGGAAATAGACCCTGAGGCCCTGCCCGATGAGCGCGGTCATTTTGGGAGCTATGGCGGGATGTACGTCCCCGAGACACTCATGACCCCGCTCTTTGAACTGACGGAGGCATACCATGAGGCCCGCCGCGATCCTGAGTTCGAGGTGGAGCTTCAGCATCACCTCCGCGAATTTGCCGGGCGCCCCACCAATCTTTACCTTGCCGAGCGACTAACCGAACATTGCGGCGGAGCGCAAATCTACCTCAAGCGCGAAGACCTGCTTCACACTGGAGCGCATAAGATCAACAATGCTTTGGGACAGGCGCTCCTTGCCAAACGGATGGGGAAGACCCGTATCATTGCCGAAACCGGTGCGGGGCAGCACGGTATCGCCACTGCCGCCATGTGTGCTAAGATGGGGTTCGACTGCGTCATCTACATGGGCGAGGAAGATATGCGCCGTCAGGAACTCAACGTATACCGCATGCGTCTTTGTGGTGCGGAGGTGCGCGGTGTTTCTGCCGGACAAAAGACCCTGAAGGAAGCAGTGAACGAAGCGATGCGTGATTGGGTCACCAACGTCCGCCATACGCACTACATCATCGGCTCCGCGCTTGGGGCGCATCCCTTTCCCATGATGGTGCGCGATTTCCACCGCGTTATTGGCGAGGAAACCCGTCGCCAGATCCTTGAAAAAGCGGGGCGCTTGCCGGATGAAGTTGCCGCTTGTGTGGGAGGTGGTTCGAACGCCATTGGTATTTTCTTCGCTTTCCTTAAGGATGCCCAAGTGCGCCTGACCGGTGTCGAGGCAGGCGGGCGCGAAATCAAGAGCGGGCATCACGCCGCCCGTTTCGCTGGGGGTCGTCTGGGTGTCCTGCAAGGTGCTAAAACCTGGATTCTCCAAAATGAAGACGGTCAAATTGATCTCACTCATTCTGTATCTGCCGGTTTGGATTATGCAGCCGTCGGCCCTGAGCATGCCTACTATAAAGAAAAAGGCCGTATCCACTTTGGTTATGCTACCGATGCTGAAGCCCTTGAGGCGTTTCGCGATCTGTGCTCAGTGGAAGGAATTGTGCCCGCGCTTGAGACGGCACACGGGATCGCTTACACCATGCAACGCGCCCGTGAGCTCGGTCCGGATCAAATCATTATCGGCAACCTCAGTGGTCGCGGTGATAAGGATGTGCAGGAAGCCGCTCGCGTACTGGGTGATCTTTAATATTTCTTAGCCATGCTACTTGTTATCGATAATTACGACTCCTTCACTTATGATCTGGTGCAATACTTTGGTCAGCTTGGCGTGGAGCAACAAGTTTTCCGCAATGATGCCATTTCGGTTGAGGAGGCCCGCGCCCTCAAGCCCGACCGTATCATGATCTCGCCCGGGCCTTGTTCTCCCAATGAAGCAGGCATCAGTCTTGAAATGATTGGCGCCTTTGCCGGAGAAATTCCTTTGCTGGGAGTCTGCCTTGGGCATCAAAGCGTCGGTCAACATTTTGGAGGAAAGGTCGTTCGCGCCGATCGTCTCATGCATGGTAAAACCAGCCGTGTTAAACATCAGGACAGCGACCTCTTCAAAGGTCTTCCCCATCCCATGGAAGCCACCCGTTACCATTCGCTCATCGTCGAGCGCGCCTCTTTGCCTGATTGCCTTAAGGTTACCGCAGAGACCGAGGCCGGTGAAATCATGGGTCTTGCGCATCGCGAGCTCCCCGTTTGGGGCGTCCAGTTTCATCCGGAATCCATTGCAACCGACTCCGGAATGCAACTTTTGGAAAATTTCCTGAAGCTTTAAGGGGCTACCGTTGCTCACGCAGCAACTAAATATAGGGCTTGCCCCCTTGCTCGCACTACATCTAGTGTCCCCAGCTGCGGTCTAAGATAGACCATTCAAATTATGCGCTGTCCAAAATGCACCTCCCTCGAAACCAAGGTTCTCGATACCCGCACCGGTAAAAACGAGACCTCCATCCGTCGCCGTCGCGAATGCCTGGACTGTGGAGCCCGCTTTTCTACTATTGAGGAAGTCCTTCGCGCAGATCTTCAAATCGTCAAACGAGATGGACGCCGCGAGGATTTTGACCGCAGTAAAATGCTTAATGGGCTCAAGAAGGCGGTTGAAAAACGCCCCATTGATGCGATGCAGATTGAGATGCTCGTTGCCGATGTTCTCGCCGCGCTGGAACGTGAGCACGATCATGAAATCCCCGCCCGTGCCGTCGGTGAGCAAATCATGGAACGCCTCAAGCGCCTCGATAAAATTGCTTATGTTCGTTACGCTTCCGTATATAAAGATTTTCGCGACCTCGCAGAACTTGCCCGTGAAATCAATGCTCTGGAAGAAGGGTAGCCTTGGTGTGCAAGGTATAAAAGTTATTTAAGCTTCCCACCATCCTGCTTTCTTAATTGCATACACCCGATGCCTTCCCGCGATCCAGTTGAGCAACTCCGCACCCTAAACGAAGTGCTCGCCCGTGCTGCGGCTTCCGATCCCGAACGCGCCGCGCATGCCCGCCGCGCGCTTGATTTCTTCAGTGACGAACAGGCCCGCAGTTCGGAAAAAAAGACCGCTCCAAGCGTTGGGCATTGTGCGCGCGAGTTGGCGCGTTTGCATTTGGGTGACCAACCGGAGGCCCGTATGGCCTCACGCCATTGGCATATCCCCGAGGGACAAGCCTGTGACCCGCTTTGGCTGCGCTCGGAAATCGTTTTCCGCATGCGTGAACTTGCCGGACGCCGTGCCGCGCTCCTGCTGGTGACCGGATTGCGCGAAGCACTCAGCCCTGCCGGCACTTACTGGACCCGTTCCCGCCAGTTAGAGTATCAGCGTGTTTGCGATTCGATTGACGGGCTCGCCTGTGCTTGGGCTTCCCGGGGTTCTAACTTGCAGGTCGTGGTGATTTAGGCTGCAGTAAAGCGATGAGCGAAAGCACCCTTTTTGAGAAGATCCTTGCCCGTGAAATCCCGGCATCGATTGAGTATGAAGACGAGCACTGCATTGTCATTCACGATATCGATCCGCAGGCGCCCGTACATTGTCTGATCATTCCCAAAAAGCCGATCCCGCGTATCGCTGAGGCGGAGAGCGGTGATCAATCCACTTTGGGACATCTCCTTTTAACCGCTGCTGCCATCGCCAAAAAGCTGCATCTTGCGGAGGGTTTCCGGATCGTGATCAATAACGGTTCTGATGGAGGCGAAACCGTGCCCCATCTACACGTCCACCTTCTCGGTGGACGCTCGCTGGAGTGGCCTCCGGGTTGAGCACGCGCCTACTAAAGAAGGTAGCGGATGGCGATCGAGATGCCACTGAGCATGGCACCGGTGATTCCGAGGAAGCCCTGATCGGTTCCCGCAAGGTAGAGATTCTCTAAATGGGTAGTGCCGTCTTTTTGTTTGTCGGTGGCGCCATAGATTGCGCCATTGAGATGCCCTGTGAATTTTCGAACCGTGCGAGGAGTGAACATATCCTTTGCCAGGATGCGCTCGCCAAAATTTTTCCCATCGGGCAGGGCGGGTAATTGCGCCAGCGCGACCTGCATGAGTTGCGCATACCAATACTCCTTCCGTGCGGTATAGTCCTGCTCATTGAGCGCACACCAGTCGTCGTGATTCGCCATTGCAGTCACGCGCAGGAAGCCTTCCTCGAGTTGTCGGTCGTCCCCGTAGTCGTAATTGTTTGGTAAACAAATCACCCCGCTGGTGGGATCCACTTCTTCGCTGGAAGGCACGCGGGCGTAATGAAAGCGCTCGCGGGTATTGAAAAAGATAATGGTGTCCTCCCAGCCAAGTTCCTTCGGTTGTCCCTCAAAGGCGGTAATAGTCTCACTGAAGGAAAGTTGGCCCATATTACCCGCTTGGGCATCCTCGTTTTGATCGTCGCAAAGGCGTGTTGTCTCGACCGAGCCTGCGGTTGAGAGCACGCGGTTGGCGCTGAGGCGGGTTACGTCATCGAGTGTTAGGGCGGTCGCCCGGCCTTTTTCGGCGTGAATGCTGCGCACCCCGCACTTCATTTTTCGAAGCCCTCCAAGGCTGCGGAATTGATCCTGGAGTAAACGGATAACCACCCGCACTCCTTCAAAAGGACGGGCAAAGCCTTCAAAAAACAAGGAACGGAACATGATGGCAAACTGCCCGTAATCCATATCGTGTTCCTCGGCGCTCCCGTAATACATCACCGGGCAAAAAATCATATCCTCCAGTAGGGGATCGTTAATATGCCTTTGGACGGCCTCGCGGGCAGACGCACGGCCTCCCTCCAATTGAAAAGGGTTCATTTCGCGGATCTCGGATGCGAGCGTCCGGAATCCATCGATCTGATCCGGGAAATTTGCCGCGACCTCGGACTCCAATAAGGCGAAGTCATTTGAAAAACGCAGCCCGCAGCTGGGGAAGGCGATGCGCGACCCGTATTGCGGGCACAGGTCAAGGGCATCGTAGGGAATCCGCAGTTGCCGTAAAAGTTTGATGAGGGGAGTGCCTTTGGTGCCTTTGGGCACGTAATTGGTCATGGCGTGAAGCCCAACGTCATATTTACGACCCTCAATACTATAAAAGGAATTGAGCCCGCCCGAGGCATTGTGGCGTTCTAAGATGAGTACTTCGCGCCCAGCTAAGGCAAGGCGAATACCAGCCGCCAGTCCAGCCATCCCCGCACCAATGATAATGGTCTCGTAATGCGTTTGCGGAAGGGAGGGGGCAGCCATACCTAAAACGCCTGAGCTTGGCAGTTACGCCTACTTGGCGTTGAATTTCGGGGTCAGGTAATCCGCGCAGCTCTGGAGGGAAGCCAATTCGGGGTAGTCTGCTTCCGGGACTTCGATACCGTGTTGCTTGCGCAATTCCATAACGATATCGAGGAAATCCATGGAATCGAGATCCATCTGTTCCCGAAGGGCGACCTCGTGTTTTATATCGCCGGTGTCTTCGTCGGGGGCGATTTCGTTGATGATATCAATAACTATTTGTTTTACCTGATCTTCGGTCATGCTCTTGGAATGAGGGTTAAGGGCGGCGGGTGCAAGACTCAGGATTCAAATTTTTTCACGATTAGCGCTGAATTGATCCCAAGCATCCCAAAAGAATTGTTAAAGATTACTTTAACTGCGTCAACCTTGAGGGGTTTATTTACCACAAGATTGGGGAGGGCGCATTCCGGATCCAGTTCGTCGATGTTGATGGTGGGGTGAATGAAATTGTCCTGGAAAGAGGGTAGGTTTCCGGCGAGTTCCAGGGCTCCGGCGGCCCCCATGGCATGTCCGATGTAGCTCTTGGTGTTATTCACGTAGGTGTTGGGGCATTCCCCAAAGACCTCTGCAACTGCCTTGATTTCCTGAATGTCACCCTGTGGCGTTGAAGTGGCATGGGTATTCACAATATCAATATCGGACGGTTCCATGCCCGCTGAGGTCAGGGCCTGGCGCATACATTCGGCCTGCCGCTCTGGATTGGGCAGTACGTAATCGCTGGCGTCGGAATTGATCCGGTAACCTGCAATCTCGCCCAGGATGGTGGCACCGCGCGCCTGCGCATCGCTCAAACGCTCGAGGCAATAAATCGCGCCACCCTCTGAGACCACAATGCCATTGCGGCTTTTGTCGAAAGGACGGCTCGCTTTGTTGGGATCGGCATGCTCTGCAAGGGCACCTTGGCTTTTAAAGCCCGCAAAAATGCCAAAGGTCTGAATACTTTCGCTGACGCCCCCCGCGAGGGCAAAGTCCACTTCTCCCAAACGCAACATTTGCACCGCTTGGATCAGTCCGGCGTTACCTGCAGCGCAGGCCGCCCCGATGGTGTAATGGGGACCCGTGATGCCGGTGTTGATAGTTATCTCACCGGCAGGATTGTTCGCCACGGTGCGTGGATTGTGGTGATGCGTCCAGTAGCGCACATCATAGTTAAACTGGGAAATATTATAAACTTCATTCTCGGTCTCAACATTTCCGTGCTCGGTCGTGCCAACGTAGACCCCAATGCGTGATTTATCAAACCCCTCAAAATCCAGTCCGCTATGCTTGATGGCTTCGTGTGCACAGTAGATTGCGATGCTGCCTGCGCGCGTGCCCACACGTAATTCCTTGCGCGATTGGTATTGCTTGGGGTCAAAATTACAGACCCCCGCAGGCACCTGCCCCATATAGCGCATCTCAATGGATTGCACGTGCCCAATCCCCGCAAGCAGGTTCGCCCGAAATTCCTCCAGGTTGTTGCCATTGGGGGCGGTGAGGCCAAGGCCTGTAATTACAATGCGGTCGAGTTCCATCTTTAAAGGAAAGGTTATAGCAATTGTAGGAGCGATTCTGTCAATCCAGTAACGTGAAGTTGCTACTTAGATCGCCGCCTTGTGTAGGGGAGGTTGCGCCACTTCCAGCGCTACCTTGTGACCCCGTAAATCAATGTGTAGCTCTGCTTCGGCGCTGTCACCTCGCACAAGAGCACTTCCGATCGGGGCATTCAAGATGGGAGAAAGCGTGCCGGAACACACTATGCCAACCGATTCACCCTCGGAATTAAGGACCTCTGTTTCCGCCCGCGCAATGCGGCGCCCTTCCAGTTTGAAATAAACCATTCGGCGCGGTATGCCTGCCTCAGTCTGTGCAGCCAGTGCCGCTTTTCCAATAAAATCCTCCTTTTCCAATTTAACGGTCCAATCCAATCCCGCTTCTAAGGGACTGATGCAATCGCTTAATTCATGCCCATAAAGTGGAAGCCCCGCCTCTAGGCGCAGACTGTCCCGCGAACCGAGTCCGCAAAGTTGTAGGCCGTGGGCTTGCCCCGCTACGTAGAGTGCCTCCGCTACCGTTTCTGCTCCTGCCACCGGAATATAAATTTCAAATCCGTCTTCTCCGGTATAGCCTGTGCGGGCAATGCGGATCTCATGGCCCGCAAAATTTTTCGTCGCATGACGAAAACGCCCCAAGGTGGCCGCGCTGCTTATCCCTGTCCCGCTCATGATTTCGCCTGCCTTCGGTCCTTGCACTGCCAAGAGAGCAAAATGCGAGGATTGATCCTCCACTGTAACCGCCATGCCACTGGCGGCGGCTTGTGCCTGAATCCATTTTAGATCCTTGGCGCGATTGGAGGCGTTCACGCATAAAAGGAAGTCATTTTCACTGCAACGATACACGATGAGGTCATCCACTACGCCGCCATCCGGTTGGCACATCGGCGAGTAAATGGCCTTGCCGTTTGGGGCCGTTGCGATGCGGTTGACCAGCAGGTGGTCGAGAAAGTCGGCGGCTTGTGCGCCTTGCACCTGAAATTCGCCCATATGGCTTACGTCAAAGAGACCTGCAGCTTCACGTACAGACCGATGTTCCTCAAGAATCCCGCTGTACTGGACTGGCATATTCCAACCGCCAAAATCTACGAAGCGGGCACCTTTGGCTTCGTGAAAGGCGTGTAAGGGGAGAGTTTTTAGGTCGGACATGTCGGTTTTCTAGTGTTGATGCTTGCGGTTCTACTAATCTGCTTTTCTTTAACCACATACAAGAGTTCCTTTCTTCACAAAATGCAAAATTCTTCTTCAAATCATCGCGAATCTGCCCGTCATTACATCGCTGCCGGCGAAGAAGACCTCAAGGAAATGCTCGCGGCTATCGAGCAACCCTCCCTCGAAGCCCTATTTGAGCACATTCCCGCAGAAGTCCGCTTCCCTGGGGCGCCCGAATTACCCGAGGAGCTAGAATACGAATCCCTCAAAGCCGAACTTGCGGCCATTGCGGAGCGCAATCGCATTGGTAATAGCTTTCTCGGTGATGGCTTGCAGGATCTCGAGCCTTCGCCCGTCGTCGGCCCGGTATGTGACATTCGGAACCTCACAACCGCTTACACGCCCTATCAACCCGAACTCAGTCAAGGAACCCTCCTAGCGCATTGGATTTATCAATGCTCTATGGCACGCCTTACCGGATTTGAGGCTGTCAACGCTTCCCTTTACGACCGCTCCACCGCTATTTTTGAAGGTATCGCTGCGTCCATCCGCATGTCCCGCGGAAAAACCACTGCCCTCATTCCGGAATCCCTCTACCCAGGAGACCTTGAGGTTCTCTTTACCCTCGCGCAAGAAACCGAGCCCGAGCTTCGCACCGTACCCCTCGATCCCAAAACGGGAACGCTCGATATCGCCGCCCTTCGGGCAGCTGCCGAGGATTGCGCCACCGATTTAGCCGCTATCGTCTTTCCTCAAGTTAATACCTTCGGTCTCCTTGAAGACGTCGATACCCTGACCGATCTCGCTGCCGAACTCGGAGTCAAAAGTGTCGCGGTCATTGACCCGCTCCACCTCACCGCCGGTGGACTCAAAGCCCCTGCTCATTTCGGAGCCGATGCCAGTGGCGTTGATATCATCGTGGGTGAAGCCCACCACCTTGCCCTTGCCCCTAACTACGGAGGCCCTGGTTGGGGTCTTTTTGGAGTGCGCTTTTCCGAGAAAGATCGCTCTGGAGTCCGCGCGGCCCCCAGTCGTTTCATTGGCAAAGCCCGCGACTGCGCCGGTCGTGAATGCCGCGTCGGGGTGCTTTCCACCCGCGAGCAGCACATCCGCAAAGACAAAGCCACCTCAAATATTTGCTCCAACCAAGCTTTTATCGCCACTCTCGTCGGCGCGTCTTTGCTCGAGCGCGGGGATGATGGTCTCGGGGCCCTCCTTGGTGAAATTCGACAACGCTGCCAAGACGCCGCCGCAAGCCTCACCGCCTTTCCCGGGGTAACACTTGCCTTCCCCGATACTCCCGCCTTCCACGACCTCACCCTACAACTCGACCGCCCGGTTGCAGATGTCATCGCTGCCGCCCACGCTGCCGGAATCCTTGCCGGAGCGGATGCCAGCGAGCGCGATCCTCAAGAGCGACAACTCCTCAAACTTTCCTTCTCCAACCGCGAACAAAACCTCGCTGCCCTCGCAAAAGTTTTCGAGTCAATCTTTGGAGCTCCCGATCCCGCGCAGGCCACCGCCTCCGCTCCGGTGCACGATAATCAGCTCCGCATTGAAGCACCCGGACTGCCCGCCTTTTCCGCAGAAGAAGTCATTCGCTATTACAATGAATTGGGCGAGCTCAACGTAAGCCCAGATGATGGTTGCTACCCCCTGGGATCCTGCACCATGAAATACAATCCCCGCGTCAACGATTGGGCTGCCGGACTTCCGGGCTTTACCGATCTGCACCCCCAAGCCCCTATTTCCGACGCACAAGGTTCTCTCTATTTGCTCCACGAGATTCAGGAATGGTTCAAAAGAATCACGGGTCTCGCCGGCGTCACCACCCAACCCCTCGCCGGAGCGCAGGGCGAGCTCGTCGGTATTAAACTCTTTCAAGCCTATCACCGCGACCGTGGTGAGGAACGCGACGTCATCCTTATCCCACACTCAGCCCACGGCACTAACTTTGCAACTGCGACTATGGCAGGGTTTGCCGGTAAACTTGGCAAAATCGTCTACCTTGAAGCCGACCGCGAAGGCCGTGTCCTCAACGAGGATCTGGATCGCCAACTTAAAGAATACGGTCCCCGTGTCGCCGGTGTCATGATTACCAATCCCAATACTTCCGGCATCTTTGAAACCTCCTTTCACGAAATCGCCCAGAAAATCCATGCCGTCGGCGGCTTGGTTTATATGGACGGTGCCAATATGAACGCCATTGCGGGCTGGGTCGATCTCGGCGCCCTCGGCGTGGATGCGGTCCATAACAACCTGCACAAAACCTGGACCATTCCCCACGGCGGCGGTGGCCCCGGCGACGCCATTGTCGCCGTAAGCGAACGCCTCCTTCCGTACCTTCCCGGCTATCAAATCGAAAAAGACGGCGACCAATACCGTCCCGTTAAAGCACCCAAATCCATCGGTTCCTTTCATCGCCACTGGGGCAACTTTGCCCACAAGGTCCGCTGCTACACCTACCTGCTCCGCCTTGGACGCGAAGGAGTTCGCCGCATGTCGGCCGTCTCAGTTCTTGCGGCTCGCTACCTCCAGCACAAACTCGCCACCGATTTCGCCCTCTTGCCGGAGGGTGCAGATGCCGAGCCCCGCATGCACGAATTTATTGTAACTCTTAAGGAAGCGGACTACGCGCATATCGAATCCGTTGGCCTACGCCGCGCCGAAAGCGCCCCCCGTATCGGCAAGCTCTTTCTTGATTTTGGTTTCCATGCCCCAACCGTCGCCTGGCCCGAGCCGCTCGGCCTAATGATTGAACCCACGGAGAGCTATACCCGTGCCGAACTCGACCGTTTTGCGGAGGCGGTTAAAGCGATTCACCGCATCCTTACCGAGCATCCCCGTGCCCTCCTGAGTGCCCCTCATTTCACTCCCATTGACCGCGTTGAAGAAGCGGAAGCCAACCGTGCGGTTTGCCTTTCCGAAGCAATCGAAACCTTGCCCGAGCTCAATACTGCTCGCATCCCCGCCCGCGAACTCGCCACCATGCCCGTCGACGTAATTTACAACAAAATTGTTGAAGCCGTTGGAGATATGGAACCCGTGGCTTAAGCGTAAAAAAGCCGCGGCCTAAATCACCTCGGGGTATACCCCCTCTGCGACCAGTTCGGCAATGCGCGCCTGTACCCGCGGCTTGTCCTCGGGATAGGTCACACCGAACCATTCCCCTTGCGATTCCAGAACCGCGCATTCCGTTTGTTCCTCGCAGATTAATTGATCCACCACGCTTGGAAGATAACATTCCGATTTCAACTCCCTCCCGTGCTCTGCGAGGAAGGCTTCAAAGACCGCTTCCAAACTCCCAAAAAAGGCCGGCGTGAAACCCCAGAAATTCATCGAGACTGGTGCCTCAGCCGCGAGAGTAACCGCCGCGCCGGAAAGATTACGCCCCTCAATTACCCCATCGGCTCGACGCGCAATCAATTCGTGTTCCTCCACGGTTTTCAGGCAACCCCCTTTTGCCGAGCATAAGCCCCGGTTGACTGTGCCGTTTTTTGAGAGAGTGCGCTCGAGCGGATATGCCACCAGTGCGCTGCGCAATTCCGGTTCTCCTGCGCTGGAGTCAAAGTACGCAACCATCCGTTCGTAGGCCTCCGCTCCATAAAAATCATCCGCATTGATTACCGCAAAGGGTCCACTCACCTCTGCGCGTGCTGCCCGTACTGCGTGCGCTGTGCCCCAAGGCTTCTCCCTTCCAGGTGGAACAGGGTAAGCTTCCGGCAAATCCGCTAAATTCTGATAGGCATAGGCGACCTCCATGCGATCCTCGAATTTTGACCCCACTGCCGCTTTAAACGCTTCCGCAAAATCTTTCCGAATGACAAAGACTACTTTGCTAAAACCGCCGCGCAAGGCGTCATAAACGGAATAGTCCAAGACCGTTGCGCCACCGGGCCCCATCGGATCCAACTGCTTCAAGCCACCGTAGCGCCTCCCCATGCCGGCCGCTAATACTACGAGGGTGTACATCTTGCATCCAATTGTATGAGGATATAAGATTCACAGGCAAGTTGGATTTTAACCTCCGCAGTTTCCGCAAGCCTTACCTACTACTTCACTTGAATAGAAGCCGGACTTTGTTGTTCCATACCAGCGGCAACCTTTCTTGTGCCGTGTTCCCGACGAAGAGTTAATCCAATATTTGCCTTGTGGAATTTTCGCTTTGCTTGGATTGCTGAGGTCAGGGGGAGAGGGTCGATATCCTGAATTATGGTAATGGTAGCTTCCAGTGCTTCTATTGAAATGGCCCCCGTTTGAATCTGTTCCTCCAGAGTGACCGTAAACATTAATAATTAATACAAAAGTACTAATTAATAATAAAATAAACCTCATTTTATTATTTATTGTTAAAATTTAATTATGTGTCAATTAACATATAAAATTATTATTCATATAACCGTCCTTTTTGGTTTTTCTAAACTAGCTGTATGCTTAGCTACCCGAAATTTCCCTTAATGTCCTTTATTGAAAAATAGATTAAAAAGTTAATTAATAAAATTTATTGTTAATAAATGGACAAATTAAATTTTATGTAAACTATTTAGCATACTTATGAACTCGTTAATCATCTACGTCGCTCTTGGCATCCTTTTGGTCTTCGGACTATTAATGGTCATATTTTTAATTTGCTCCAATGCTTTTATGGACGAAATGCGTTTTGACTGGGAATCGCGGCGCGAGCAGAAACATGATCGGCGACGCAGCCGCGAGAAACGCCGTGCCCCCCAACAACGACGGGGGGGGGGGTAAACCTCACCGCTTTTCCGGCTTGATGAGTAGAGGCCTCAATCAACTGCCTGGAATTTCACGATGGGCGACTTTTTTGAGGTAGACATGAACCGCCCTTGCTTGAACCGTGCGGGTTTCTGCAAGACGCGCCGCATGGCGGAATTCTTTTTCGCTAAGTCCCACGAGATCGTGCCACACTTGCACCTGTCCGTCGGTACCCGTACCGGCGCCGATACCGATGACCGGAAAGCGAGTGGCTTCGGCGACTTTCCGGGCCAGCTCACTCGGAACCAGTTCCAGAATAAGTCCCGCTGCCCCGGCGGCTTCAAGTTCGAGAGCCTGCTTAAATAGAGTTTCGGCAGACTCGGGGTCGTTGGCAACGCGACCGGGTTGGGCATGGTATTGTGGAAGGTAGCCGAGGTGAGTCCAAACTTCGAGCCCGTCGCTACTCAAGGCGTGAACCGCATCGGGCTGGAAGCCTTCAAATTTCAAGCCATTGGCTCCGTCAGCAGTGAACTGACTGGCCGCCGAACGCATCACCGCGGTTGCTTGGCAGGCACAGTAGGGCAGGTCAACGAGGAGGTAAGCTTGCTCAATCCCTCGATTAACCGCCTGCACAAGGACACGCAGTTCCTCCACGGTGAGGTCGTTTTGGTGCGCGTGACCCAAGACGTTGGTTGCGGCGGAGTCTCCAACAAAGATTATATCAAGACCCGCTTCATCTTGAAGGCAGGCACTGGGATAGTCGTAACAAGTCAGCGCGGAAATGGGGGTGCCGACTACTTTGAGGGCGACCAGATCCGAAAGGCTTTTGCGGGCTCGGGTTGAATCCATGGTTTAAATTAAAAGGATTCGCGGGTGCGGGTCAAATCAGGCTTCGTCTGAAGCGGGCGGGGGGAGTCGCAGGGCGAGGGCCAATGGAAGCATAATAAGTAAGCCGCCGAGCAGGTAAGCACTTTGCGCTCCGTATTTAAAATAAAGTGCCGCTGCAAGAAGGGGACCAATGGCGCGGGCAAGGGAACCGGCAGAACGAAATGCGCCGATCGCACGGCCTTGATCGCTTTCCGCGGCGTAAAGGGAAATGAGGGCGCTGAGACTGGGAGAGACCAATCCGATGGAAAAGGCCATCACTGCCAGTGCCGCAAAGAAAAGGGCGAGTCCCGGGGCGTAGGCAAGAGATGCAAAAGCGAGCACCCCGCTGGCAAGTCCCGTTAGAGCGAGGGATTTTTCGCGTATTGTACCGGAGAGGCGTCGCACGAGTCCCCCTTGTACCAGGATCATAATGAAGCCAACAAAAACAAAGAGGCCTCCGTTTTGGAGCGGGGTGAAGGCAAAGCGTTCAACCGCGAGGAAAGTGAGGGTAAATTCCATCCCACTGAAGGAGAGCATAAAGAGGAAATAGACCATGCTAGTGGTACGGGCACCGCTTCCGGGTGTGGCTAAGTGAATGAAGCTCGGCGAGTGGGCGTGTCGTTTTTCCGGGGGAAGGGTCTCGGGAAAAGAGCGGGCGACCCAAAAAAGGTTAAGGAGGGAAAGGGCACAGGCAACCAGCGCGGGTGTTGAGAAGGGGTTGAAACCAAATGCCGCCAGAGAGGGGAATAGTTCCGTGAGGTCGATAGCCACGCAGAAACCACCGATGGCGGGCCCTACGATGAAGCCGAGCCCAAAGGCGACTCCGACCACTGCCATTCCGGCGGCACGTTTTTCCTTGGTGGTGATGTCTGCGACCGCAGCAGTCGCAACGGAAAGGTTGCCACCCATTATACCACCCAGCATGCGGGCGAGGACGAGGAGCCAGAAGTTTGCCGCAAGCGCCCATGCGCCATAGCTTAAAGCGAGGCCTGCGATGGTTATCAGGAGAATGCGACGACGACCGACGCGATCGGAGTAAGCGCCCCAAATCGGAGCAAAGATGAATTGCAGGATGGAATAGAGCGAACCGAGCGCACCGCCAAAGAGAACTGCTGTCAGAAAACGGGGGTTAGCGGCTCCGCTGGCTTCTGCCCAAGATGCAAGCGGTGCGATACAGGCTCCTAAAAGGCTATCGGCACCGCCACCCTGTGGGAGGTAGTAGTCCAGCATTGCAGGGAAAAGCGAGAAGATAATGGAAAACCCGACCAGATCCAAAAAGAGGGTCAAGAAGACAAGCTGAAGGGTCCGCGCACCAGTGAGCGCGGTCGGATTAGAGTTTTCAGAATCCATTATTTGGAATGCCCGTATTTGCGACTGAGGGCAGCGTGAACATTCGCGGGAATGAGGTGCCGTTCACGGTCAGTAAACTGAAAAACGTTTTTAATAAGATGAGAACTGGTAAAGAAGTATTCCTCGTTAGGCATGAGGAAAATGGTCTCTATCTTTTCGTCAAGGTGGCGGTTCATTTGGGCCATCTGAAATTCGTATTCAAAGTCGGAAATTGCCCGCAGGCCACGAATGAGGGCGACGGCATCCAGTTTTTCGGCAAGGTCGACAATTAAACCATCAAAGGCGAGGACTTCGACCGCTTCATTTTTATTGAGGTTTCCGCGAATGAGCTCCATGCGCTCTGCTTCGGTAAAGGTAGGTTCTTTGCTGGCATTGCGGGCAATCGCTACAATGACCTTGTCAAAGATGCGTCCAGCGCGGCGAATAACATCGAGATGCCCGTTGGTGACGGGGTCGAAAGTGCCTGGGTAAATAGCGGTTCTCATGTGAAATATGAGATTGAGCGCAAAGAGCGGCTTTTGTCGAATGAATAGTCCACCTGGGAACGGGGTGGATTTTGTGCTAGCCCTGAAGGAAGAGGCGAGACAACTTAGGGCTGTGAATCTTCCTAACATGCTGACCTTTTCTCGGGTCCCTCTCGTATTTGTTGTCGTGGGTCTGCTGCATCTACCCATCAACGGCGCGGCCACCTTGGCATGGGTTTGTTTTGTTCTGGGTGGTTTGACGGATTGGCTGGATGGCTACATGGCACGCAAGCAGGGCATCGTATCCGATTTTGGAAAGCTAATGGATGCCTTGACGGACAAGATTTTCATCTTGGGTCTTATGATTACCTTATTGGTGATGGGTTTGATTCCGGCCTCATGGGGTTTGCCCTGCCTCTTATTGATCTTGAGTCGCGAATTTTTAATAACGGGCTTACGCCTTGTGGCGGCTAACTCAGGCGTCGTCTTAGCGGCAGAACAATCCGGAAAACTAAAGACCGTTGCGCAGATTTTGGCGGTGGGGCTTCTGTTGTTCGGCAATGCCCTGGAAGCCGATTTCGGTTACATTTGGCTCGGTTGTGCCGCCGCAAAATTTGGTCTGGCTTGTTTTGTTTTGGCAACTGTTTTGACGGCATCCTCCGGCGCTACCTACCTGCGTAAATATTGGGGGCTTTTCACGGGGCAGCAATCATGAGCGGCGGGTTGCGGCAGAGTTTTTTTTGGACGAATGTCATTCCGGGCGAATGGGTGATTACCCTAGCCACGCTCGGGCCGATCGGTCGGGCGCGTCGTGCCCCGGGAACCTGGGGTAGTGTTGCCGGTCTAGTGCTCTACGCGGTTCTTTTTTATCACGTCAGTTTTTTAGGATTCATTCTGCTGGCAGGACTCCTGAGCTATGGCGCGATGGGTATCTGTGATGCTGCGGAACGGCGTTTGCAAATGCGGGATCCGGGTATGATTGTGCTCGATGAATTTGTGGCGGTTCCCTTGGTGTTTTTTGGACTGGGCGGTATGGGTGGCGCAATCGAGCAGTATCATGGTTGGCCTTTGATTTTAGCGGGCTTCGCGCTCTTTCGTTTTTTTGATGTGCTCAAGCCTTTCGGAATTGCTCGCCTACAAAATCTTCCGGGCGGAATCGGCTGTGTCGCGGATGACCTCGCGGCGGGTGCGGCAAGTTGCGTCTGTCTACACCTCGCCTTGCGCTACCTGATGTAAGCCGGGTATTCCTTTTTCAGGAATTCCAGAATCGAGGGAACGGCTTCTGCCATGGAATCGAGGCACGCGCGATACGCTTCGAGGTTTTGACCGTAGGGGTCAGGGATTTCGCTTTCAAAATCCGCTCCTAGGAATTCACGGAAAAGGTGGACATGGCTCGGTTGAGTCTCGGGAAAGGATTCGAGGGCGAGCAAATGGGATGGGGTCATACCCAGGACGAGGAAGGCTTTATCGAGAAGGGAATCACTGAGGGGCTGGCTGATGTGCTGTTCCATTTCGATGCCGGTTTTGGCGAGGGCTTTAACGGCGTTGGGGGAAGCGGGGTCACCGTGCCAAGCGGCTACTCCCGCAGAGATGACCTTGATTTTGTTTAGGGGTGTGGCTTCGGCAGCGAGTGCTTTTTGTAAAAGGCGTTCTCCCATCGGGCTCCGACAGATGTTGCCAGTGCAAAGGACGATGATGGTGTCGCGGGGAGTTGTCATGCCGGGAAATTTAACGATTGAGCTCGCGGTGTCCGATATCGCGACGGAGATATTTGCCCTTAAAGTTGACTTGGTCGCAGAGGGCGTAGGCGTTTTGTGCGGCCTCGCGGAGACTGGGGGCTTGTGCGCTGATGCCCAGGACGCGTCCGCCATTGGTGGTGATGGTGCCGTCATTGTCGCGCTCAGTACCGGCATGAACAATGGCGGTTCCTGCGGCTAAGTGGGCAGGAAATTCAATGGGGTCGCCTTTGGGGTAGGAGCCGGGATAACCGCCGGCGGCGAGTACCACTACCATGGCTGCGCCCTCGTGGAAACGCACGCTTGAGGGGAGGGCATCACCTTTTGCGGAGGCGAGTAGGAGCGGGACTAAATCGTCAGCGAGCATAGGAAGCAGCACCTGCGTTTCGGGGTCGCCAAAACGCACATTGTACTCGAGCACCTTGGGACCTTTTTCGGTTAGCATGATTCCGGCGTAAAGGGTTCCGCGAAAGTCGATGCCATCCGACTTGAGACCCGCCAGAGTCGGTTGGATGACGTCGTTTTCAATACGCGCCTGAAGGCTGGCATCAATTTTACTGGTAGGAGTGTAAGCGCCCATGCCGCCGGTGTTGCGTCCGGTATCGCCTTCACCGGCGCGTTTGTGATCCTGGCTCGGGGGGAGGCACACAAAATCCTCGCCAGAAACAATGGCGTGGATGGAGGCTTCTTCGCCATAAAGGGTTTCTTCGATGACGATCTCCGCACCGCTGCTTCCAAAGGCACCGCCTTCGAGCATATCTCGTACGGCAGCCTCGGCTTCCGCTTGGGTTTCAGCCATGATGACGCCTTTGCCCGCGGCGAGGCCACTGGCCTTTACCACGATGGGGGCGGGGTGGTCCTTAAGGTAGGCAAGGGCTGGAGGGACCTCGGTAAAGCTGGCGTATTCCGCGGTGGGGATTTGGTGGCGGGCAAAGAAGTCTTTACAGAAGACCTTACTGGCTTCGAGTTGGGCGCCGTCGCGGCGGGGGCCGTATGCGAGGATACCGACCGCTTCAAGGGCATCGACAAGACCGAGGCTCAGCGGAACCTCCGGGCCGACCACCACAAGGTCGATGCCTTCGGATTGCGCGAGGCCGACGAGGGCAGGGACATCATCGGCTGGGACGGGGTGGCAGATTGCCTCGGCGGCGATCCCGCCATTACCCGGCGCTGCGACGACAGAATCGACGAGCGGGCTCTGGCGACATTTCTGGAGGAGCGCGTGTTCGCGACCGCCGGAACCAACGATCAGGATTTTAAGTTTCGGGGAAGCATCCATGAAGTCCTTACTTTTTGTGAATATGGATCGTGGGTAAAGTATCTTTTTATGTGGAATCGGTGTAATTCCCGCTTGCGCTTCGAAGGGCTAGGGGACGGACTAGTGGGGATGCATGTTTATTTCATGGGAATCTGCGGAACGGCGATGGGCAACACTGCCTTGCTGCTGAAGGCGCAGGGTCATCAGGTGAGCGGATCCGATGCGGGGGTCTACCCGCCTATGTCGACGATTTTGTCGGATGCGGGGATCGAGATTTTTGAAGGATTCTCAGCGGAACGTTTGGCAAGTATGAAGCCCGACACGGTAGTGGTGGGTAATGCCGTGAGTCGCGGGAATGAGGAAGTGGAGTGGCTTTTGGAAAGTGGCGAACAGGCTTACGTTTCCCTGCCGCAATTATTGAAGGAGGTGGTTTTACCGGGGCGCTTGCCGATTGTCATTACGGGGACACATGGCAAGACCACCACTGCGACCTTAACAGCCTATCTTCTTGATCAGGCGGGAGCAGATCCCGGTTGGCTCATTGGCGGGGTGCCGCGTGATTTAGCGGGTGGTGCGTCTTTGGGTGGGGCAGCACCCTTTGTGATTGAGGGCGATGAATACGACAGTGCCTTCTTCGACAAGCGCAGTAAATTTATTCATTATCGTCCACAAATTGCAGTTTTAAATAATCTCGAGTTTGACCACGCTGATATCTTTCGGGACTTGGAGGACGTGCAACGAAGTTTTCGTCATTTCCTGCGGATCA
>JAACDB010000008.1 GCA_009937095.1 Verrucomicrobiota bacterium | reverse complement strand
GTCCATGACGCTTTGTTCGAGGCGGGTGTTGAACCAGTCGACGTTCTGGGCGGCGCGGCGTTCCTCAAAGACGCCGCTTTTTTGGGTCGTGTCGCGGAAGCGCTGTACGAGCTCCCAGATTTCCACGATCCCTTTTTTTTGAAGGGCAGAACAGGTGGCAGCGCGAGGCGTCCAGCCGGGGGTGAAGGGTTGCAGGATTTGCAGGAAGCGTTCGTATTCAGCCCGGGCACAGTCATTCCGGATTCCGCGATCCAAATTCTGGATCTCCTGCTCTCCGATGAAAGCTTGGTAAAAGTCGGCTGATTGAAAGAAAACTGCGCTTTTACTTTAAAAAGTAGGTAAACCTGCTTTGTTGAATGCATGTCTATTGCAACCAAAACCGGCGACGACGGCACAACCGCCCTCCTCTTTGGCAAGCGCGTCCCCAAAACGCACCCCCGCATCGTGACCAACGGTGCGATTGATGAACTCGGCGCCGCACTGGGTCTTTGCCGTGCTTTCACCCATCAGGAAAACGTGCGCCCAAGCCTGCTCCAAATCCAAAAGGAACTGATTCATTTCATGGGCGAACTCGCCTGTGAAAACAGCCATCAGGAGCGTTACCTTAAAAAATATGCCGATCAGGCAATTCAACCAGTGCTAGTGGAACGATTGACCAATGCCATCCAAACCATCGAAGGCCAGGGCGGCAGCTTTACCGGTTGGCGACATCCGGGAGAATCACCTGCAGAAGCTTGCTTTGATTCCGCTCGCACCCTATGCCGCCGCGCAGAACGCGCCCTCATCGCCCTCCGTGAATCCGGAGCCACCGTACGCGATGTCCTCATCCAATACCTCAACCGCCTGAGCGACCTGCTCTGGCTTTGGAGCCGCGAAGAAAACCCGCCCAAATCAGAGGCGGTGCAATAAAAACGATCCCATTCTTTCAAAAAAGTTTGTCAGCCTTACCTCGCTTCCTGTAATCTTATTTTTCAATTATTCTCAATTCTAACCACCTCTAAACAAGAGACTCCGCACATGCCAGTAGCAACGCCGCAACAATACGAAGCCATGATCGACGCCGCCCAAAAGGGCAACTACGCCTACCCGGCCGTCAACATCACTTCGATCACCACCATTAACGCCGCACTCAAGGCCTTTGCCGACGCCAAATCAGACGGCATCATTCAAGTCTCCACTGGGGGTGGGCAATTTGCCTCAGGTCTCAATGTTAACGACGCTGCCTTTGGTGCCATCGTACTCGCGGAAGCAACCCACATCCTTGCTGAAAAGTACGACATTCTGGTCGCGCTACATACCGACCACTGTCACCCCGAGAAAGTCGATAGTTTCCTAAAGCCGCTTCTCGAAGCCTCCCGCAAGCGCATTGCGGACGGCAAAGGCCCCCTCTTCCAGTCACACATGTTTGACGGTTCCGTAGTCGCACTTGACGAAAATCTCGAGCTTTCCAAGACCCTCATCAAGGAATGTGCCGAGCTCAACATCATCCTTGAGGTTGAAGCCGGTTGCGTTGGCGGCGAGGAAGACGGACATGATACTTCCGGACTGCCCGCTGAAAAACTCTACACCACCCCTGAGGATATGCTCGAGGTCTACGAAGCCCTCCAACCTCTGGGTCGCTTCATCTTTGCCGCAACCTTCGGCAATGTCCACGGTGCCTACAAGCCGGGAGCAGTTCAGCTCAAGCCCACCATCCTCCGCGATGGACAAAAAGCGGTAACCGATAAACACGGCGAGGGCGCCTTCATGGATCTCGTTTTCCACGGCGGTTCCGGTTCGGAGCTCAGCGATATCCGCGAGACCTTGAATTACGGTGTCATTAAGATGAACATCGATACCGACACGCAATACGCTTTCACCCGCCCGGTGGTCACCCACATCTGTGAAAACATTGAAGGGGTACTTAAAATTGACGGCGAAGTGGGTAATAAGAACACTTACGATCCCCGAAGCTATCTAAAGAAAGCCGAAGCCAACATGGCAGCCCGTCTCGTACAGGCCTGCGATGATCTTTGCTCTACCGGCAAGACCATTCACGGCACGGTTTAACGCTCTGCTTAAGAGATTAACGAGCAACACCTATTTTATTCTGAGCGTCGTTTCCTTTACCGGAAATGGCGCTTTTTATTTACGGAGGGCGGCCTCAATCATTTTTTCAGCGCTCCAGTTGAGGCCATTTTGCTTCAAGACAACCCGGCCTTCAGCATCAATTAAATAGGTCGTAGTGGTGTGCTCAATGGTCCCATTCTCTGCACAGGCGAGAATCCCAAATAAGAAAAGGAGGCTATCGATAAGACTCTGACTCGGATGCGTTAAGAAATGAAAGTTATGATCTGCGATGCCGAAATTCCTCGCATAGGTATGTAGCACCAAAGGGGTATCATAAACCGGATCAAAGGTTATGGTAACAAAGCGGAGTTTTGGTAAACCAAGGGCGGGCGCCTCGCGCTGAAGCTTCGCCATCCGACTGGTGGATGCAGGACACATCTGCGCCGCTTGGCAACGGGTGAAGATAAAATTCAGGATAAAGGGTTCGCCTCGCAAATCACTCATGCGCACCACTGCACCGCCTTGATTGATGAGTCCAAATTCAGGCAAGGCTTCACCCACTTTTAAAGCCACTCCGCGCCCGCTTTCCACAATACGACTTTCAAGCGCGGTATTAATTGCCTCCAATTCGGTCGGGAACGCAAATTCCTGCCAGTCCTGACCACCTAGACTTCCAAGCCCAATCCATGCGAAAAGTAATAAAAATAAAGTGCTGTGTCGCATGAAATTGATTATTCGTAGTTTAAAAGCCGAAACAAGGATTTCCCTAACTGCTGGCGTAAGTATTAGTACCGTTACTATTTATTTGAGCTTAATTTTTATGCCCTTTCGCAAATAAGTCGGCACATCTAAATCCTCATTATTGTAGAGGTTTTGATCAGTTTGGTCAAAATACCCGCGCTGCGCTTCAAGATCGACAAAGAGAAATTCATCCTGGTCGGTCGCGGCTTTCTTTCTCTTTTTGGAAAGTTTCGACTCATGCACGGGAGGCTTTTCCTTTTGGGTGCTTATGAAGCCTTCCAAGCCAAGACCTTGCTCTGTTTCCATCGGCTCACGTGCCCGATCGGTATCGCCGCCGGATGCTTTGCGGGCAGCGGATTCAAGCTCTACCTTGGCAAGCAGGCAGACCTCCAGCGATTCCGTGCGCTCGGGGTCAATGACCGCCCCGAAGAGTATCTCCTCATTGGATTCAAAATGCGAACCGATCTGAGTCATCAACTGTTGCATCTTGGAAAGCCCCATTTCCGGCCCGGCAACCAGATGTACTAAAATCCGGTCGAGTTGCTTCGGGCGTTCGGTGGTGTGCAATAAAGGACAGTCCAAAAGATCTCTTAGGGCATTGGTAATATAATCCCCGCCAGTAGCGGCACCGGTAGCAAAAATGGTTTTCCCGCCAAGCCCCTGCAAAAGACCGCGCAAAGCTCCAAAGTCCTGATTAATGACCCCCGTTTCAAAAAGCATCGCGCAAATGGAATGAATACCCCGCCCGATCCATTGATCCGCAACTGCAAAAGCAGAAAGCGCGGTTTCGCTCTCATCGGTTTCCTGTAATAAAAGATCATTGGGAACCGGAACCAGACCGTGCACTTTACCTCGCAATTCCGACAGGCCGGCATTCGCGACTTCCCGCCGTCGTGAACCCTCAAAGGTGAAGGGCTGGGTTGCAAAGGTCAGCACAATCGCCCCAGCAGCAGTACCCAATTCAGCCAGTAAGGCGGCCGCGACCGTTCCGGTACCGCCCCCCAATCCAACCACCAAAATCAAAAGATCTGCGCCGGCGACAAGTCCCTCCAGCGCGGCACGATCCGTGGCGATGGCCTGGCTGCCTATTTCAGGGTCACCCCCCGCGCCGAGACCGCGTGTCACGCTGCGACCTACTAATACTTTTGAATCAACGGGCGACTGCACCAAGGCTTGCGAATCAGTGTTCACGATGGAATATTCCACCTGCGGATAGCGTGTCCGGTCGATACCCGCCAAAACATTCGAGCCGCCTCCACCAAGGCCAATGACCTTAATCCGTAGTTGCGATTCCAGCGCCAAGTCCTCCTGCGGTACTTCGTCCATTAAAATTCGTCCTCCCGCCGGTTGATTCCAAGAATATCAAAGAGCCCACCCAAGAGACCGCCCCCGCGTTTGTTGCCAGCATGTTCCTGACCTTGCAGCGCATAGTCCAGCAAGCCAATCACCGGTGTATATTCCGGTTTGCGTAGTTCCGGATTAAGGCCCGGTTGGAAATCCGCAAAGCGCACCGGCACCCCCAGCACCTTTTCAGCCACTTGATCCAGACCTTCCAGTCGAGCCGTACCACCCGTCAAAACCACCCCGCTGGCAATTTCCGAGGGATTAAAGAAATCCGCTTTTTTTATTTCGGCTTTAATAATTTCAAATATCTCCGTCACGCGTGCCTCAATAATACGGGTCACCGCGGCCTTGGGGAATTCCCTATCCCCGATGGTATAATCGCCAAAGAGCCAAACCTTTTCATTGCGGTCACTGCTTTCATAGTAAGCACGACCATACTCGACTTTTATTTGCTCCGCGCTTTTAGGACCGGTGCGCAGTCCGGCACTTAAATCATTATTGATGTGATCACCGCCGACGGCAATGACGCCGGTGCGCACAATAAAACCACCGCGATACAAGACCCAATCCGTCGTGCCCCCACCAATATCAATCACCAATGCCCCTACATCCTTTTCCGCTGCTTCAACCAGCACAGAACCCGAAGCGACACTTGATATAACCATATCGCTTACATCCATTCCGTAGCCCTTAATGATGCGTAAGCAATTACGGACTTGCGCAGTGTCTGCATGAACCGACCAATACCCCACTTCTAAACGGCGCCCCTCTTGTTCAATTGGATTTCTCAGTGGTCTCCCATCAAGCAGAAAAGGATTCTGGATGTGGTGAATATAGCTACGGCCTTCCGCCAACTCGCGTCGTTTGGCATCTGCCCGTGCTTGGTCGATGTCGATTTGACGCACTCGACCCGCGGCATCGCTGACCGTTGCCGTTCCGGTATTAAAATTCCCCTCTAAATGACGCCCGCTCAAGGCGAGATAGACCTCATCGATTCGTTGCGGAGACTTTCCTTCTGCCGAACCGAGGGCTGAATGCACACAATCGCTCACCGCCCGCAAATCACGGATCTCGCCTTTTTTTACCCCTTTTGAAGTTGAAAGGCTATGCCCCACGATTTCCAAATTGGTGTTCCCTTCCAGCTTGCCCAACAACACCGCAATCTTACTGGTGCCGATTTCCACGGCTGCAACAATTCTGGGTTGGCTCATGGCTCTAATGACTAAGGGAGTGTTTCGTTAACATCGACAAGAAAACTAGGTAAAAAGAGACGCAACAGGGCGAGTTAAAATGCATGAATCCATCAAATTTCTCATAATAATTTATTACGCCCACTTCTAAATTGTACCGCCGCGGCATCAAGCAGGGAAAGATCCACCCGTTCCAGAGGATCCCGCAAGCCGAGCGCTACCGCACGAATGTGCTGAAGCCGATCCAACTGGAGCTTATAATCAAGCGACGCGCTAAAAATCAACCGCACCGTGTTCTTACCCGTCTTGCTCACCAATTCAATCACTTCACCGGGTAATTCTGCTTCCCCGCTATAATTCGTTAGCAGCACCACCTTCCAGGATTTGTGCTCCTCAGGATAATGCGCTTCACAGGTTTCAAGTAACTGTGCAACGGCTTCAATGCCCCGCAACGGTTGATAACCTCCGTCAGGATGCAGATACGGCCCGAGATAAGGCAGTGCCCGCACAACCGCCGCATCCTGATCGATCCCCTCAAATATCACACCCGAGCGCGAAACCAGGCGGAGTTGTTTTTCTCCGGTCTCCGCTTCCGTTACCAAACGCAAAATCGGTTCATACTCTACCAGATCAATTCGCAAGCTATCCGGCAATTCCCGTTCAACGGAAGCCGACGCTACTTGATCCACCGCTTCAAGTTTTGCCTTAATTCCATGAATATCGACATCCATCAAGCGGGTCCCTTGCGGTATGCGGATCAAACGACCAAGCCAAGCTTCGCTCAGTACCCCATTACTATCAAAATGAATCATCGCGAGCGGCTTGGAATCCACAATCCCTCCAGCTTTACCGTCCTGCTGCAATTGCGAACCTATCCAAAGCGCCATCGCACCAACGACGACCACTGAAGTAATCCCAAAGAACGCCCGCTTCAAATAGAGAAGCACCTGCCGTCGCTTGACGGTACGGCTTTTTACGCCGCTCGGTTTACCGGTCTCCTCCCTTAAAGCATGCCACCTCTGTTGACCCCGTGCGCTACTGACGCCCCATTTCCTACCACGACCTTTCATCGCCTTACCCCTTCCCTTGACTTGGCGGCATAGCGTTCACACCCGCCACGAACCAAAGCCGCAGCCAATGATTCAAAATCAAGCCCCTCACAGGAAGCGCTCTTCGGCAAGAGACTGGTAACAGTCAGGCCGGGCAAAGTATTCACCTCTAAAAAATAAGGTGTTGAATCCTCTAAAAGGAAATCAATTCGGGCAAAATCGCGACAGCTACAGGCGCTGAATAAATGCTCTGCCGCAACTTTGATTTCAGATTCAAGTCCGGCATCCAAAGCAGCAGGAAAGCGGTATTCGGTCTCCTGCGAAGCATACTTTGCCGCGTAGTCATAGACCCCGCTCTTACTCACCACCTCAACGATACCCATGGCCTTGCCATCCAAAAGACCAACCGTCAATTCACGACCCCGAATCCGGCGTTCGATCAACCAATCACCACGGTGTACTTGCGAGAGCGCCACACCTAAAGCGGAACGGTTTTCCGCAAAATGCAACCCTACACTACTCCCCATATTGGCGGGCTTTACCACCAGCGAGCTGCCCAATGTTTCGATCACCGCATCCGCCAGCGGGTTTTCACCTGCCACAAAATGTATCGCCTCCGGCACGGCGATTTCTAAATCCCGAGCGATCACCTTAGTACGATCCTTTGCCATGCAAAGCCGACTCGCCGCAGCATCGCTTCCGCAATAGACTACTTCCATCGCTTCCAATTCAGCCTGCAGAGTTCCGTCTTCTCCAAAGCTACCGTGCAAGGCCGGAAAAACCACCGCATCCTTCCAATCCAAATCTTCCGGTAACTTCGCAGCATCCAACCGTACAGCTTCAACGGCATACTGACCCGACAAAGCGTTCGCCAGCGCCGGACCACTTTGCAAAGAAACCTCACGTTCCTCACCGATCCCGCCATACAGTAGAATAATACGCCGTGGTTCGATCTTATCCATTATCGCCTTCCCCCACTTCTTTTAGATCACCAAGTACTACGTCCCAATCCTGCCCCAACAACAAGACCTCCGGTTCTAAAACCTGACCCGAGGCATGATAAACCTTTGCCCGCACTTGACGGACCAATTCGATAATATCTGCAGCGGTTGCTGCCCCCTTGTTTATGATGAAATTACCATGCACGTCAGAGACTTCCGCGTCCCCAACCCGCAGGCCTTTCAGTCCATGGGTATCGATCAACTTCCCGGCAAAATCTCCCTCGGGGTTCTTGCAAATACAGCCCGCACTTGGTTCGCGCGGTTGACTCGCTTTACGCACGGAAGCGTAGCTGTCCATTCGCTCGCGAATCGCCGCCCCGGTTTCTGCTTCCGGACTGCGAAGTATCGCGCCCAGCGCAATACCTTGACTGATTTCCTCCACTTTTCGGTAACCAAAATGAAAGGCCGCTTTTGGTAGATCCTGCACTGCTCCACCGCTTTCCAACAACTGCACCCGTTCTACCACATCAAAAATCCAACTCCCCATCGCACCGGCATTCATCCGCAAGGAACCCCCAACCGAGCCCGGGATACCCTCCAGGAATTCGAAGCCCGCCAAGCCTGCCTTTGCCGCCTGCCCGCAAACCTCCTTCAAGCGTACTCCCGCGCCTACCCAGAGACGCCCATCTGCAAGTCGTCGACTTTCCCGCCACAGCCCGCTGTTGAAACGCAAGACCAAACCCGCAAAGCCTTCGTCCGGCACTACGATATTAGAACCACGACCCAAGGAAAAAACCGGCAACTGAAACAATGCAGCCCCACGCAATAATGTGAGCAAATCGCTCATATTTTCCGGCTCGGCATAAAAAGTAGCCGCGCCCCCCACCCGCATGGTGGTCTTATTTGCAAGCGGCTCATCCGTCTTCATGGTACATGTTTTCGAAACGCGGGGCGTCATGTAATCGAGCCAGGCGTTTGCTCGCTCAAAGCCCGAACGCACCTGCGATACAAAAGCCGCCGCGAAGTGATGAATGTCTCCCGCACCCACAAAAGCCAAAGTCAGCGGTTCATCGCCCAGACCCATTGCTAATTTCTCCATCCCGAGACCCGTCATCGGCAAGACGGTTGGGGGCGAAGCGCCAAATGCCATGGTGAAATTGATCATTTCACCGCCTGCCCGCTCAGCCTCGTGCGCCCCATAAATGGGTAATAGAAAAACTTGATCTGCCCCACCGAGGGCTCGCGCCAACTCATCCTTGAACTGCCGCGTACGCGAATAACGGTGCGCCTGAAACACCACCGCCAGACGACGTTCCGGTTCCGTCGTTCGCAGATGTTCGATCAGGGCTTCAATCTCCGTTGGGTGGTGGGCGTAATCTTCATATACCGCCAGTAGCACATCCCGATGCAGACAGGTCTGCCGACGCGCCATCCCGGGAAAATCATCCAAACACGACTGCTCCAGCTCCTGCCCGCCGATTAACTCGAGTGCTGTTCTGGCAGCAATGGCATTAGCGGCGTTCATGCCCTTACCTGCCGGCGGCCAGCTTTTAAAACTCAATGCTTCGGGCACGGTTAAATGTTCCCGCAAATCCTCTGGTGCCAGCACAGTAGCCGTTGTTCGCTCCAACAAATCTTTAAAAGCAGACTTTAGAGCAGCGGCATCGGGGTAATGGTCGGCATGATCCCAATCCAAATTCAAGACCAAGGTGGCTTCTGGATTGAATGCACCAATGGTGCCATCGCTCTCATCGACCTCTGCCACCAACCAGTCACTTCCGCTGAAACGATATGGTGCGTGCGCTTGATGCGCAAAAAAGCCACCCAATATAAAATCGGCATTGAGACCGTTTTTCACAAGTCCATGGGCAATCAAACCTGCAGTAGTGGTCTTTCCATGACTGCCTACTACCGCAAGCAAACGCCGCCCTGCTGCCACTTCTGCCAATAGTTCCCCACGGCGCATGACCTTCAGTCCCACTGCGCGTGCCCCTTGCAAAAGCGGATGATCCGGACGCAAGGCACTGGAATATACCAGCACATCAAAAGCGTTCAGTTCTTCGCTAAAAAGAAAATCCCGAACGTCCACACCGGCTGACTCGAGTGTATCGCGCACTTCAGTCTGCAAATAATCATCCTGGCCCGCGACCGTGTGACCCGCTGCAGCGAGGTAAGCTGCCAGTGGCGCCATGCCCATGCCGCCCACTCCTGCGAAACAAAAGCTTTTACCCTCAAGCACCATCTATACCTCCGTTTTTTAAGACCGCAAGACGCTCAGTCAGTAAAAGTAAATCCGCTGCAATTTCCTCTGCTGCATTCATCGGGTTAAGGGTATCAAGGGCAGCGTACATCGCTGCCAGCTCTGCTTCATTATCGAGCAAAGCACGCACCAGGGCATCCAGCTCTGCCAGTTGATCCTGCGGCAACACCCGCGCGACCCCTGCGCGGGCATGCGATAACGCGTTCGCGGCTTGATGGTCGTCCGAAGCATGGGGATAGGGAATAAGGATCGCCGGTCGGCGGCAAACCGTTAGTTCCGCAATACTGCCCGCTCCTGCCCGCGAAAGCACCAAGTCTGCTGCTGAGAGTACTTCTGCCATCCGCTCAGAAAATGGCACCCGGGTAAACTGATACATTTCACCCGCACGATTTTTATGAAAACGCTTTACGGTCTTCGCCTGTTTTAATCCGCTCACACAATAGATCGAGATGCCGGATTCTGCCAGACTTTCAAAATTTTCCTCCGCCCAATCATTCAAAGCCCGTGCACCCTGGCTCCCCCCAATGACAACGAGCAGTTTCCCATCGACTACCAAATCGAGCGAACGTCGGGCTTCAGGTTTTGAGCGGGGCACAATTTCCCGCCGCACGGGATAGCCCGGGTAGCAAACCTTGGAAGGGTCGATTCCTTTTAGGCTCAAACCCTCGGGCAGATAAATACGGTCGGCATTGGGCGCCAGATAGCGTGTCGCTTTTCCCGGTACGCCATTCGCCTCGTGCAGGGCCACCGGAACACCACACACCCGCGCTGCCATACCCGCTGCTGCCGAAAGAAAGCCGCCAAAAAGCAAGACCGACTCAGGTGCTTCACGACGGATCGTTTTCCAACATGCAAAAAAACCAAAAACCAGAGAACCCAAGGCTTTCAAACGTGCGACCACACCACCCGAAATCCCCTGCCCTGTAATCGGTATAAATTCTATATGCTCGTATTTTTTTGTCAGAGCGGCATCGACCGTTTTGCGGCTTACGAGTAATAAACAACGATGGCCCTGATCCATCAAAACCTCGGCAATTGCAATCCCCGGGGCGAGATGCCCACCAGTACCCCCGCAAGCAATCAGAATGGTGCTCATAAATCGCGTTTAGGTTGCAGGGTTGAGAATTCCCAATTCCGGAAACCATTTAAAATGATTCCCGTAAGGGCGAACATGAAGACCAGATTGGAGCCGCCGTACGAGATAAAGGGAAGGGAAATGCCTTTAGTCGGCAAGCAACCGGTCACCACACCGATATTAATAAGGGCTTGAAAGGTGATGAAGAGTAAAGCGCCCATCATGAGCAGGTATTGATAAAGGCCCGGGGCACGCTTGAGTTGCATCACTCCAACAAAAAAGAGCGTCATAAAGAGCACCACTACCCCAACGGTAAAAAAGAAACCCAGTTCTACACCGATGATTGAAAGAATAAAATCGGTATGGGCTTCCGGCAGGAAAGACATTTGTTGGCGCCCCGCTCCCAGTCCTGACCCCTGCAATCCACCTGCCCCAAAAGCGAGGATGCCCTGCCATAACTGATAGGCGCTGTCACTGCGGTTGCCCTCGACATCGAGGAAGGAGGTGATGCGCACAAGGCGTACCGGGTCGTTATAAACTAAAATGGCAAAACTTGTCAGCGCGACTACTGCCGCGGGAATCAAAAACTTCAAACGCATACCCGCCAAAAAAAGCAGGACTCCGCCCACCGCTCCGCAGAGAAAAGTGGTTCCAAAATCCGGCTCTAGTAGTATCAATCCGCAAAAAAGCCCGAGGATGCCACATGGAATGGCAAAGCCACGCAAAAATTGATCGAGGTAACGCTTGTTGTTGGAAAGGTAATGCGCCAAGGCAAAGAGCAGGCCGAGTTTACCGATTTCGGAAACCTGCAAACGCATAGGTCCGAAATCGATCCAGCGTTGCGCACCGTTCACCGTGACCCCGATTCCGGGAATAAGCACCGCAACCAGAGCCAGTAAAGCACCACCGCCTAAGACATAGGAAAGCGGGCGCAGGGCTTCCAGATTGATTTGCATCGTGAAAGCACCTGCGGCAATAGCGATCACCAGCCAGGTTACTTGTTTACGCAGGAGAACCGAGGGATCGTCATGCATGGCTTGAGAAGCACTGAAGAGCGCAACCAAGCCCAGGAAGGTCAGTGCAATAACAACAAGGCAAATAAACACCCCTGCAGGCGGTAAACGTAGGGAAGCGCTGCGTCCGGCGGTGTGCTGTGCCATACCCTACTGGATCGTCTGGGTGATAGAATAAATGCCTTAAGGTTTAGGTGTACGCACAACCGGCACCTCGGGCGATTCCTCAAACAAGGCATTCGGATCGTTCACGACTGCGGGTGCAGGCTCAACAACCGGCTGGCTTGGGATTTCCTTCATTTGCACAATCGGTTCCGCTGGCGCGATCACCATGGGCTTGACTGCTGGCGCAGAAATTTGCGGCGCGGCACCCTCATTTACCGGGATGAGCAGTTTTTCGCCCACCCGAATCATGTCGGAAGTTTTATTGTTGGCGGCTTTAATGGCCTTCACGCTGGTGTCGAAACGCTGCGCGATTCGGCCTAGGTTATCCCCCGCCACAACCTCGTAGCTCGTGGTGTCGGCGTTGAATCCAGTCGGTTGGTAAACGTCGGCAGTCACGGTTTTGACTTCCGCAACCGTGCTTTGCACCGGAATGCGAAGTACCCGACCCACCGGAAGGAGGTCATTTTCACCCATACCGTTAGCAGAGAGCAGATCATTCAAACTCAAGCTGAACTTTTTGGAAATGGCCCACATACTGTAACCGGGTTGTACGGTATAATTATCAAAGGCGTCGCCGGTGATCTCGATTGAGGGTAGCGGTTCAGCGATAGCGGAATCCACTGGACGCTGCGGTTCGGAACGCAGCGAGGCGCCCTCTGGAGCAAAGTCATTAAAAGCGGGATCCAGGCCGCGATTTTCGCCGTTTTCAGGAATGACCTCATCCAGGCTGTTAGCCTTATTCCATCCAGTTACCCCCGCTTGATCATAGCGCGTTGGTGGCTGGGTTGAACTACAGCCCGGCTGTACAATGAGGATGGCAATGAGGCTGACGTGAAGACCGAGAACGACTCCGAATAGTTTAGTTAGTTTCATAATTATTAGAGTAACAAATGCGTTAATAATTCGATTATTCCACAGGCTTGCGTGCCTACAAACTTAAAACAACCGAATTGAAGTATTTTCCGCGTGTTTTGTAAGATTCAAAAAAGTCGAAGCTGGCAAAGCCGGGGCTAAAGAGAACTTGAGCGGGTGCCTCCTTTCGCGCACGGCGTGAAGCCGCTTCAATAGCCGCACCACAATCAGCCGCGTGTTCAACGGGGACGCCTACCGCAGTGAGCGCCGTCACTAATTCCAGGGCGTTTTCGCCATAGACACAGGCCCGGGAGATACGCCCCTTTAAAGACGCCGCGAGTTTTGCAGGATCCTCCCCCTTGCTGCGCCCGCCCCCGATCCAAAAGACAGGCTCTCGGGGCATTGCCGAAAGCGCAGCACGTACCGCGTGAAAGTTAGTCGCTTTTGAATCATTCCAATACCTAACCCCGTCAATTTCGGCAACCACCTGCAAACGGAATTCGGGCAAAGCAAATTTTTGCGCCGCATGAAGTAAGGCCTGTGGGTTCAGACCCAATGATCCCCACAAGGCTTGAACCAGCGCAAGATTTTCATTTTGCGGCGGACTTTGAAATGGCGAATCCAGAGCGAGTCCGGCACAATCCACGTCGCTAGATGTCACCGGAGTGCCCTCTGCCTGAGTTTGATGTGCTTGCATCGCAAGCGCGACTTCCCGCCCGTATATATACGGCGATTCAGGCTTGAGGCATTTTACCAAGCCCCATTTGGCAGAAAAGTATTCTGCCGCATCCTCATAACGATCCAAATGATCCGGCGCAAAATTTGTCCAGATAAGCGCGTCCAAATATAGGCCTTCTGTTAATTCCGCTTGAAAGGAACTCAGTTCGCAAACCGCTACGGCTTCGGATTGATTGGATGCGGAGGCGACCGCCGCGGAAAGCGGCACTCCAATATTTCCACATGCCACCGCATCCACGCCTGCGGCGTTCAAAGCTGCTGTCAGTAATTGCGTGAGCGAAGTTTTGCCATTGGTTCCGGTCACGCCATAGATTCTCCCGCGCCAGGATTCAGCTGCATACGCCGTTTCTCCCAGGCAGGGCTTGGCACTGAAGTTCGCCAACTGGCGCCAGGGGTGCTCCCTTGCAAATCCGGGGCTGATCACGATTCGATCCACTTCCGCAAGAGCTTCTGCCCTCAAAACCGTCCCGCCCGTCTCCGCGTTTTCATCAAAAATCACTGGCGTGTCACCCTTGGCATGCGCTAAAGCAGCGGCGGCTTGCCCGCTGACGCCCATTCCGAGGATTGCAACCCGCTCGCCCATGCTAGCGCAATTTTAAAGTCGCCAAACCGACCATCGCAAAAATCAATGAAATGATCCAAAATCGAATGACGATCTTGTTCTCGTGCAAGCCCGAGAGTTCAAAATGATGATGGATCGGGGACATTTTAAAGATACGTTTCCCGCGCAATTTAAAGGAGCCAACCTGAAGGATAACCGACAAGGCTTCGCAGACGAAGATTCCGCCTACGATGACCAGAGCGAAGGGTTGGTGCACCATAAAGGCAACCATTCCGATGAGACCCCCCAGCGCCAGTGAACCGGTATCGCCCATGAATACTTCCGCAGGATGGGCATTGTACCAAAGGAAGGTAAGACTCGCCCCCAGTAGTGCGGCACAGAGCACGGTGAGTTCCCCTACTCCCGGCACAAAACTAATAAAGAGATAATCTGCCATAATGGCATTACCTGCAACGTAGGCCATGATGGCGTAGGCCAAGGCAGCAGTAACAGTACAACCGATCGCAAGGCCGTCCACTCCATCGGTAAGATTGATGGCATTACTGGAACCCGCCAAAACAAGAAAGAGGAAGGGCAGGAGCAAAAGGAGCGGCATCTGTTCCATGACAACCTCTTTGTGAAAAGGCATCCAAAGCTCGCGCATTTTGCCGGCTGACTCGGGAACGCTCAACAAAATCAACAACGCCAGGCCCGTAAGGAGCGCTTGTCCAGCAAGTTTCCATCGCCCGGGCAAACCTCGGCTGTTACGTTTCGAAACCTTTAGGTAATCATCCACAAAGCCCAAAACCGTGAGGCCGCCATAATCGAGGAGCGCCGTTAAAACGTACACATTGGGACGCGCCCAAAGCAAGGTGCTCACAATAATAGAAGCCGCAATCATGAGGCCGCCCATGGTAGGGGTTTCCGCTTTTTCAGCGTGCAACTCCGCAAGATTCCCCACTTCACTCTCGGTGCGCAAGGATTGTCGCGCCCGCAGGAGGCGTAAATGTGCGATCAGCCAAGGCCCTAAAATAAACCCGATCCCCATAGCGGTCATCCCCGCCATCGCAGAACGAAGGGTAAGGTAACGGAAAAGGCGCAAAGGCCCGAAAAATCCTTCAAGATCGGCGAGATAACTTAGCATATTACGTGCGTGTGAGTTTCAATTTTAGGGTTTCAGGCAATAATGCTTCCAAGGTAAAGCAACGACTCCCTTTTAAAAAGACTGCTCCCTCGAAAGCGGCAATCCCGGATTTTATTTCATCGGCTGAACGAGCGGTCACCATCTGTTCGGGAAGGACTCCGGCAGCTTCTGCACCCACCACGTAAGCGGCAGTCAATTCGTCGGGACCCACCAACCAAAGCCGATCTTTGGGACGCAAACGCAGCGAGCGTCCCAATGCCTCGTGCAATGCTACCGACGCCTGTCCAAGTTCATTCATGGCTCCGAGTACATAGGCACGTCCAGCCTCAGTGGGCACCGTTGCCTCAAAAGCGGTCATGGCATCGCGCATGGAGTCAGGGTTGGCATTGTAGCAATCCACGTAGAAAATCTGGTTTCCATGCTCGAGGCATTGGCCGCGTTGTTCATCCGGTTCCCAAGCTGCAAGCGCGGATTTACCCAGCGCGAGATCTGCCCCTAGGAGTTGGGTCGCCACTATTGCAAGCGCCGCATTGGAACACATACCGGGACTGGCAGAGGCAAAGGGATACTCCACTTCCAGTAGTTTGATTCCTGTTTCCGTCCGTTCATAACGCACCACCTGAGCCGGCACGGGTTCAGGAATGGGAACCTCCCCTTCGAGCACGAGACAAGTACGATCGGCATGAGCCTTGAATTCAGGAAAAGCATAGACCGATTCCGGCACGAGCAAACGCGCATCACTTCGCGCGTGGGCCAAAAGCTGAGACTTTTCACAGGCGACACCCTCGATACTGCCCAAGCCCTCCAAATGCGCTGACCCTATTTGGGTTACTATAACGAGGTCGGGCTGGATCATCGCTGAAAGGGCCCGCATCTCACCCGGTTCGCTGATTCCCGCTTCAATCACGCCGTAGTCCTGATTTTCAGAATCCAAACCAAAGAGCGTCAAAGGAACCCCGATAGTATTATTCCAATTCCCAGGGGTGGCGTGACATCGGGACGCTCCAAGGCAGGCCTGGAGCATCGCTTTGGTTGAAGTTTTGCCACAACTTCCAGTGATTCCAATGACAGGTTTGCGGTAGCGTTCACGTTGCGCCTGCCCGATATCGGCAAGGGCTTTCATGGCATTCGTAACCACCAGTTGCGGCAAAGATCCCCCGCATTTTTTCTCCACAATTGCGCAGGAGGCACCGGATTCCAATGCCGCTTCAAGAAAGTCATGTCCATCACGCATGCCGTGACTGAGCGCGATGAATCCAGCACCCGGCTGCAAATGCCGGGTATCAAAATGTAAGCCATCGATTGACGCGGGCGGCGACGCGCTCCATTGCCCACCCGTCCAGCAGGCTAATTCTGCGGGGTCAAAATGCATCACTCGCTGGAGGTACCCTTTTCTTTGAGGGCCCATAGTTCACGTATTACCTGACGGTCATCAAAGGGAATAACAGAGCCATTAAACTCCTGATAGGTTTCATGGCCTTTACCCGCCACTAAAACACAATCACCTGACTCGGCAAAATCGAGTGCCGTTGAAATGGCGCGTTTTCGGTCGGAAATAAATTTTACTTTTTCGCCTTCGGATCCGGCTAAAGCCACCTGCATGTCATCAAAGATTTGATCCTGAGATTCCGAGCGGGGATTGTCCGAAGTCACGAAAATCATGTCGGCACCCTTAAGGGCAGCCTCCAACATGGGCGCACGCTTGGTGCGGTCGCGGTCGCCGCCACATCCAAAGACCAAAATACAACGACCGGGGGTCAATTCGCGCAACATTTCGCAGGCATGATTAAGGGCATCATCGGTGTGAGCGTAGTCCACTAAAACGTTGAAATCCTGCTGGAGGTCCACTCGTTCCATTCTGCCCGGCACGACCGGAAAAGCAGCAACCCGCGCCAGCATCGCCTCCATCGAAAAACCGCGCGCATGACCAATTGCCAAAGCGGCAAGCAGGTTGCTCACATTGTAGCGACCCATGAGCGGAGATATTACTTTCGCCTGCCCCTCAGACCAAAGCAGTTCAAATTCAGTACGGTCTGGATAAAAGTGTAATTTCCGTGCGCTGATATCTGCCTCCGTGTTGAGAGCGAAGGTTGTCACACGAATACCGGAGTCCAACGATTTCAATAAACGCCCGCCATAGGGACAATCAATGTTGATGACTGCCGCTTTTGGCAGTCCCCCATTGCGTCCATTAAAAAGCCCCTCCTTTGAGGCAAAGTAAGCTTCCATACTTTGATGGTAGTCAATATGGTCACGTGTTAGATTGAGGAAAACCGCCACTTCAACCGACATGCCATAAACCCGTTTCTGTTCGAGTCCGTGCGAACTTATTTCCATTGCTACTTCCGAACATCCGGCACTGCGAATCTGATCCAAAAGTGCAAAGGTATCGACCGATTCAGGCGTTGTCTTAAAAGAAGGCAAGGTACGACCCCCAAGGTCGTAACGTACCGTACCCAGCATACCGACCTGCTTGCTGCCACCCATCAAATGCTGTGCCAGCATCGCAACGGTAGTCTTGCCATTCGTCCCGGTGATCCCCGCAATCTTGAGGTCGTCATCCGGTACGTCGTAAAAATGACGCGCCGTCAATGCAAGCGCCTTGCGTGTATCAGCAACCCGGATACAGGGAATCGGAAGATGCCCGCCGAGGTCTTGTTCCGAAACAATTGCAACCGCGCCACGATCAACGGCCTCTTCGATGTAGAAATTGCCATCGGTTCGCAAGCCGCCTATCGCGAAAAAGAGCGCTCCGGGAACCACCCGCCGGCTGTCGGTGATCAAACAGGTAACTGCGGGGTTATCTTTGCCAGATGGACGCTTGGCCTCCATCGCTTCCGCGAGTTCTTTTAGACGGCTACCCGTAATTGAAGTATGTTGCGCTTTGCTAAGCGAGCACGCTTGCCGCAGCAAGTGCGCCCTGGCAAAAGGCTTGCTCAATAAAAGACTAATTTGAGATTCGGCGAGGTCCATCCAATGTAAAAGGCTTGAGTGCGAGGGGGGCAGAGGCTTGGCGATCGGGACGGATTCCCAAATAGGCAATACAAGCCTGAGCGATATTTTTGAAAGCGGGGCCGCAAATCTTTCCACCTGAAGCCTTGTAAACCTTGGGATGATCGACCACCACGGTAATGACGAGTTGGGGATTCTTGGCAGGAAGGAAACCGCTGAAGGAAGTCACCTGCTTAGTCCGTGAGTAAGTGCCATTTTCAATCTTTTGAGTGGTTCCCGTTTTACCCGCAGCGGTATGGGCGTCGAGTCGCGCGGTGCGGCGGGCGGTACCAACCTCGACCACATCCGCCAGCATTTCCGCTACCAGTTCGGCTGTCTCGGTGGAAACAACCCGTCGCTTCGCCTTAGGGCGGAATTGCACCACCGTCGCACCGGCAGCGTCATAAATTTGTCGGGCAACCATTGGTTCCATTAAGATCCCACGGTTTGCCATAACCGACATCGCGGAATGTACCTGCATGGGAGTCGCGCTCACTGCGTGCCCCATCGGCATGCGTGTAATAGTGAGACCATCCCAGTTGCGAACGGGATGCAAAACTCCGCTCCCCTCTCCCACGAGGTCACAACCGGTACGTTCGCCATAACCAAAAGCAGCGGCATAATCATATAAACGTTGCTCACCGAGCAGCATACCCACTTGCGCTGAGGCGCGGTTGCTGGATTTAACCAGCACTTCGCCCAGCGGCAGACTGTCGGTCTTAATATGATCATCGCGCGGCAAGCCCACCTTGCGTCCACGGTAGGTCATGTGCGTCAAATTGGTCGCAAAGTTCTGCCCGCGACGCACAAGTCCCTCATTTAAGGCAGCGGCAATGGGCACCACTTTAAAGGTCGAGCCCGGTTCAAACGAATCGGTCAAGGCACGGTTGCGTTGATTGCCGACCGGATATTTCGAAGTGTTGAAATATTCGTTGAGGTCGTAGCTCGGATAGTTGGCCAGCGCGAGGAGGGCTCCGGTAGTCGGCTCGCTGACAATGATACTGACGCTTTCCGGGTCATATTCCCCAGCGAGGCGATCGACTTCGCGCTCGACAATATGCTGTATCATCTGGTCGAGGCAAAGTTGCAGATTGAGACCATCATGCGGCAGCACTTCACGGTCACGGTATTGCGCCAATTCTCGACGGCGACCATCGCGCTCGGATTCCACCCATCCATCCTGACCGCGCAAATAATAGTCGAAGGTTTGTTCTACCCCGTTAGCAGCAAGGTCGGCTTTGTTAACATACCCCAGAACATGGGCAGCAAGTTTTCCACCGAGATAGGTGCGGGCATAACGCGGATTTCCATAAACCCCCTTGATGCCTAGTGCTTTGACCTCCGCAGCGCGTTCTTGATCGAGTCCCTTGAAAAGGGAAACCCAACGAACGAGATAAGGCGTGCCATCCTTGCGAAGACGAGTGGTGGTATCAAAAGCGGTCTCGATTTCTGCAAGCGGTTTGTTCAGCAAACGCGCGAGTTCCGGCAGCTTCGGGCGATCGGTAGGCCGGACGGACTGCGGATCCAAACCGAGGTCTATAGTCATTTGGGTCGAAGCGAGGAGGTTACCACGTTGGTCGACAATATTACCCCGGCGGGCCTCTACGACCTTCACCATTTTACGGCTGCTTTCAGCCTGGCTGGCCAGATCCTGATGATTCCAAATATGGAGATAAAAAAGGCGCCCGAGTAAGACGCAAAATGCCAGCGCAATCAAAGATTGGATTAATCCTGCCCGTTTGTTGCATACGAAAGCCTGGCTCATTATCGCTTAACCACGCGGCTTGAATCGCCGGATCATTTTTTGAAGGGTTGAATCGGAAGGTTGGAGGGGCGGCACTTTGAGATTTGGGGCGGGGGCATGTTCTCGCAAACGACGGGCACTCTGGAGAGCGGCTGAATCAGGTTCGATACCCGGGCAACCGGTTGGGGTTCGATAATGGGCACTGGTGACGTAGAGGGTAGTCATAGCTTGAGGGGTTTAGGGGGAGGTATTGGGTTCAAAAATGAAGGCGAGGCCGGAAGGGGTGGTACTGATAGCATCGGCATAAACCCGACCTTCGATGCCGTTGCGCTCCGCAACCCAGACAACTTGCAAATCCTCAGCGGGGCGCAGCCTTCCGGAAACTTTACCCTGCAAGACTACCGGCTGGTGAATTCTTGATATCTTTCCATCGAGGTAACGCAGCTTATCTACCTTCTGAGCAAGTTGTGACTCAAGGCGGGCAGCATTTGCGGCGGTGCGAGAGATTTCCTGCTGCATCCAAACGATTCCAAAAGCACAAGCCACCGTCAGCAGGCCAACGCTCAAAAGAATGGCGAGGCAGATGCGGCGCAATTTTGGATCTATGGAAGTCAAGGGGGGCATCTTTGAATCTAAAGTTTACGGAGGGCGCGCATGCGGGCACTGCGACTGCGGGGGTTGTTTTTAATTTCGACCTCGCTGGGCGCGATGGCGCGGGTGGAAAGCATGCGGGCGCGTTCGGCGCGTTCGTCGAGCGTGCGGCTGTCGTTGGCATGCTCCGGACGTCCCGCCATACGACGGCAAAAGCGTTTCACGATACGATCTTCAAGCGAATGAAAACTGATCGCGACAAGAACCCCACCGGCACGCAGACGCTCAAAGGCGGCAGGCAAAGCGCGTTCGATTGCGCCCAACTCATCGTTTACCGCGATGCGAATACCCTGAAAGCTTCGAGTAGCGGGATGTACTTTACTGCGACCACGTGGACCGGGACCCACTGCTTCGCCAATCAATGCTGCCAAAGATTGCGTGCGCTCCAGACTTCCGCTTCCGCGTGCCTCCATGATAGCTGCTACAACACGACGCCAGCGTTTCTCCTCACCAAAATTGCGAATCGCCTCCACCAATTTTTCCTCGCTGGCAGATTCAAGGAATGCGGCGGCGCTTTGACCGGAATGAGGATCCATCCGCATATCCGCAGGCGCATCGTGCCGGAAAGAAAAACCACGCTCGGCATCATCCAACTGAAAGGAGGATAAACCGAAATCAAATAAAATACCGTCAAATGCGCCCGCTTCCAATTCAGCGAGGGCTCCAAAATTCATGGCATGAAAAATAAAGTGCTCCCCATACTGAGCCTTGAGGGACTCCGCGCGCTGGACTGCTGCGGGGTCACGGTCAAGCGCCACCACGGTGACGTCATTCGCTGACTTCAGTAATGCTTCGGTATGACCACCCCCACCGAAAGTACCATCCAGAAACCGCGAGCCCTCCACCGGCGCAAGTAATGCCACACTCGCGTCCAAAAGGACCGAGCAATGCCCCGGAGCCGCGGCTGGCTGGGTTTCATCGAGGGAACAAAGCATTTAGGAAGGTCAGTATTTTATTGGGTGGTAAATTTTGGCGTTCGTGGGCATGGGCGCGACGCGCCTCAATGGCGCGAACCGCATCGGTTTGGGTAAAGGGTGTGCGGGGCACCTCGGTAAAAGACCATGGCACCCGTCGTTCACTTCCGGGGCGCGTGATGAATCCGGAACTTCGGAAATTTTCGCGGGCGATGTGTTCGAGGCTGTTGTCCATGGGGTATTTGGGGGAGCTACAGGTTGAATCGTTTAAAGATATCCGCTTGCGCCTCGGGATTACTGGGCGCGCGGTCTTGAAGTCCGGCGTAACCGGTCTCGCTATAAATGCTGAAAGTCGAAAGCTTCCCCAGGAGCACGGCTCCTTTCTTGATTCCGCCGAAATCAACGAGCTTTTGGTTCAGATTGATGCGGCCCTGTTTGTCGCAACTGAAGCTGTGGGCGCGCGCCATTAATTCTTCCACAGCCTGCTGCCCCTCACGGTCTCCGAGACTGATTTGCGCGATAGATTCCTCGAGTTGGGCAATCTTCTTGGGTGGATAAACCGTGATGTAACCCTCGGGACTGGGGAGTGCTAAAAATAGATTTGCCGCAGGATCCTTGTGATCCGGGCGCCAGGAAGCAGGGATGGTCAGACGCCCCTTTTCATCCAGATTGTGGCGATATTCACCCACAAACATACCTGCTTTTGTTACTCCCATATTATCCCATTATTACCATTTTGCGCTACTTCGACCCATTTTAACCCACCAGTCAAGCGTATTTTGTTACAATTAACTGTGAATAAGCTGCGAAAAACTACCGGATACGATTCAGGATCAGTGTTTTGTGGAACCGTAAAAAAGTTAAGGGTCGCTCCATGAAAGACCCACCGTGGTCGGAAAGAAGAGCCCTCAACCCGGTCCTGTTTTGGGTCTTTAATACTTATAAGGGAACTTTTAATTCAAAGGTTTTTCTTTCTTAACTCTCCCTTTATCCTATTTATGAAAAATATCTTCCTCCCCCTTCTCGCCTGTTTTGCGCTCACCGCCTGCCAAACAACCACCCAAAGCGGCAAGCAAATCACCCGGCCTACCATCGGGATGACTGAAGAGGCTTGGTTAAACTCGACCCATAGTGCGATTCTGCTCGAAATGGAAGGCAATCGAGTAAGCTACAAAGCCAACGAGGACTTGTACTATTTCGTAGATGGCAAGCTCAGCAAAATGGTTGCAGGCGAGAAATAGACCTAAATTCCAGTTGCGTCCGGCACGCCACCCGTAAGGTAGGCGATGAGATCATCGACGGTATAAGTCAATTTGGGCGGACTCAAAAGGTGATCCAGAAAAGATAAATCCTCCCCCAAGGTTAAAAGCGGGCGTCGCTTGCTGCCGTCGGGATTGACCTGCCCTAGTCCCACAGTCGCCAAAAGACTGTTGCAGAGACAGATTTTACCCTCGGCCTCTTTCGAATCTCCCCCCTTCGCATAAAATAATTTTTTAACGGCGGCCGGACAGCGATAGGCGATCTGCCCCTTGGCATCTTCGAAGGCATGTCGAAGATAACCCAAGTTACAAACAGGCCGCTCATCATCGGCATCGGCATACCCCTTGAATTGAACGCGCTTAAAAGGGTAACCGGTCGGCGAGGCTTTAAAATCGGTGACCCATTTCAAAGCACCATCCAAGTATGCCTGAATGGTTGCATTTTTAATATTTTTCAGAATTCCGGATTCTTCCGAGCAAGCAAATGCCGAACCGATTTGAACGCCCTGTGCGCCTGTGGCAATTGCAGCCTGCAAGGCTTCCGGTGAAGCCTTCCCTCCGTCCAACCAAAAGGGTTTGCCAAGCGCTGCAATCCTCGAAGGTTCATATTCATCCTTGGGGCCATAGCTTTGATCCCGCCGGGGCGGGGCATTGTGACCGCCGGCGCGATGGTGCTCCACTACCAAACCATCCACCGCATCACCCAACTTTCGCACTAAACTTTTTGCGAGCACTTCCGATGATACAATCGGGAAAAAACGGGGGCGACTCAAGCGGGCGCGATAAACGGGCAAATATTCAGCGGGATTCAAATGCATGCGTGTATCCTTCTCCGGACTGGCGCCCTGCACATGGATTTTGAGTTCCGCCGGTTCAAAACGACTGAAGGCGCTGAGGATTGGCGGAATAGAAACCGGAATGCCGCCGCCGACAAAAACGGCGTCCACGCCTGCAAGCATGGTACCCAACAAGGTTGGCAAAATTGACATTTGGATCTTTTCCAGAAGGTTAATTCCAACCCAACCTTCATGCCCTTCCTTCGCCAAGTAAATCTCAACAAAACCCGCCAGAATAGTTAATTCCACTTCCCGCCGCGCCATTGCGATATCCGGCAAGGGCTTGAGGCCATAAGGCTTATCGACCGGGCGTGTTTCCGAGGAATACCATTTATCCAAAACCGCCTGCCCTATTTTCTGGCAGGGAAATGCCGCAATCGCACGGCGCATTGCACCATCGGCATCCCCATCCTGTAAACGTCGTATCAAAACCGTATCGAGCGCCGTTCCTGAAACCACGCCCATTTGCCCCTTCCGTGAAACTGCCCGTGCAAGTTGCCAATTGGAAACCGCTACCCCCATCCCACCCTGAATGATAGCAGGCAGGGAATGGCTTCCATCTTTGTATAACTTTTTTTCCATACCAGTATCAAAAAACCTAATGGGATTTTAACGAACCCAAAGGCCCCTGCTGCAGCTATTATAAGCCATTCTGCTTTTGTTAAGAAGTAACGATACTACCCTTAAAAAGTTGAAAGACCGCTCCATTCCTGAAAACGATACAACACAGTTTTCCAACGCAAGCTCCATCCGGAGAGCGCTTGCGCCGAATAGGGTAAACTCGCTTCAGCGCTGTGGGCATTAGTCCACAGAGCCTCATAATAAGCGTCCCATTCCTGCCCCAGAGCACCGCATTCCCGCATCAAAAGATTTGCCTCAAGATTCAAGTTGCCGAGATTCCGGCGGGTCCAATTTGCCGAACCAAGACAAAGCAGGTCGGTCTGCAGACCGCGCACACGCAATACCTTCGAATGAAATTGCTCGTTGCGGGTATCGGCCCAACGAATCGAAATACGACCCGCTTCGGAATCACTCAAAAGTTCTGCCGCTACAACACGATTGGGAATGCCATTCTTTTTGCGACCGAAGGCGTCCTTGTTCGCATCCAAAAGGCAACGTATGAGCGCACCCCGTTCCGCCGCTTCGCGCAGCCCGGCAAGGATATTCCGGTCGGAAAGGTAAAAGAGCGCGATGTCGATTCGGTCACCGACACCAGCCGAATCAAGCGCCCCCAGCAAAGATTCGCCAATCGCGCCCTCACTCCGCCAAGCAACCCCGGTTTCACCCGCTTCTGCAAGTTCGTGAAACGCCAATTCCGGTAGCCGTGACTCAAGGGCCAGAAGCAGCCGATCCCATTCCTCAGGACTCGCCCCCAAGACATTGTCCGGATTGCGACCCGACGAACGCGCAATGGCAATCTCAGAACGAGCGGCATAACGCGCGATCGGTCCGGTAACCAACAAGCCCGCATTCGAATGCCGTGCGCTACCATCGGCAGGATTAAAGCTCGTCACGATCAGTCGCGCCTCGCCATCACTGCGTCCACTGATGAGGACTTTGCGGTGATTGGCCTTAAAATGAAAGAGGCGGTTCCATTGCGAAAGGGAGAAACGCGGGGCACTCGCCTCAAGGGGATTTTTGAGCGGCAGGACCCATCCGCCAATTTTGAGCGGCGCGAGCAAGCGACCCCAGAATTGCGCGAGCGGGGCATACACACGATTGGAATCCGGTAACTGGGAAAGATCGGTAAAGACAACCGAAAGCCCTGCTTGCTTCCATCGCGCTTCGAGTTCCGTATCACCGCTCGCGTAAAAACGATTAATGGGGTCGGTTATTACTAAGATCGGGAGATTCGGATTTTTGCGGCGTTTGTTCTTCAGGGCCTCAAAGAGTTCCCGTGCCAGCGGACGCAGTGCTTGATCCGACCCGAGCTTACCTCGCCAATTATTCCAAAGAAAAAAATCAAGAATGAGGTAGGTCTCCGCCGCTTCAATTTCCGCAAGAATGGTATCAAAAATTTCCTGGGAAGCTGTCGCTCCACCATCCGCAGACTTCGCATACGTTTGATCGATCAAGAGCCGGGCCTCCTGGTAATGACAGAAAGGACTGGCTAGGTTTCCACCACGGGGCATGGCATTTCGCTTCATCAGCAGGTAAGGAAGCACCGCCAACGCCAACACTAGACCAAAGACAATACCTCGAACGACATTCATACCCTGAGTTTGAACATTTTATGCTGTTTGGGCAAGAACGGGATGATGCAAGAAGGTTGACGCAAGGGGCAAAAAAGACTCCTTTTTCAGTATGTGCGCCCGCCATGCCATAAAACCACCAGCGATCTGGCTGACTGTCCTTGCCATGGCAGCGTTACTCGCGGGATGCGGAGATGCCGGGAATGCGAACCCGCATACCGAAACGAATGACACCCCTGTTGAGATCGAAGGCTTTCCCTTTTCTCACGACCCCGCGCGAGTCCTCGCCCAAGGCCCGCAAACCTGCGCCGAGTGCCATGCTGAAATTTTCGACGACTGGCAAACGAGTCACCACGCCAAGGCCAACCGCCCCGTCTCGGAAGCCTTGGACAAAACCGCCTTCACTCCCGCCCGCCGCGTGGTGGAATCCGGAGTGACCTACGAACTTGCTTACGAGAACGAGCGTTTTGAACTCCGCGTCCTCGATGCCGCGCACGATCTCGAGCGCGTTTATGAATTGACCGGGGTGATTGGCTACACTCCCCTGCGGCAATACCTCGCACCATTGCCCGGTGGACGCCTGCAAACCATCAGCGCGACTTACGATGTCTTGAAAGATCGCTGGGTTGATGTTTTCGAAGGTGAAGACCGTCTCCCGGGTGAGTGGGGGCACTGGACCGGACAGGGTATGAACTGGAATGCCAACTGCGCGTATTGCCACACCACCGAGTACGACAAAAATTTCAACTTCGAGGCGAACGCCTATGCGAGCACCTGGACCCAACAGGGCATCGCCTGTGCAGAGTGCCACGATGGACTGGAGGCTCATCTGCAGAGCGCACGCAGTGGAGCCGAAACCATTCATAAGCCAAAGGCACTCGACGACCAACAGATCATGGACAACTGCGCGACCTGCCACTCCCGCCGCGACCAGTTGACCACCGATGCCTTTGAAGTGGGCGACCGCTACGAAGATCACTTCGGGCTATCCCTGCCCGACCAACCCGGTCTTTATTTTGCCGATGGGCAGATTCGCGACGAAGTCTTTGTCCACGGCTCCTTCAGCATGAGCCGCATGGGTCACGCCGGCGTCACCTGTCTTGATTGCCACAACCCCCACAGCAACGCCCTCATTCTCCCCGCCGAGAACACCCTCCTCTGTATGCGTTGCCACGAGACCGGTCTTGATGACGCCCCCATTGTTGTGCCCACTGAGCACAGCTTCCACGCCGCCGACAGCACCGGTAATCGTTGCGTGGAATGCCACATGCCCAAGCGTACCTACATGCAGGTTGATCCGCGAGCCGATCATGGCTTTCTCCACCCTGACCCCCGCCTCACTCAAGAGTTGGGAATCCCCAACACCTGCAACCGTTGTCACGAGGAAGAAAGTGTAGACTGGGCCATCGAATGGTCGGAACAATGGTATGGCGAAAAACTCACCGACCACCGCCAGCGCGCGCGGGCCCGCGCGATTCACGGGGCGCATGCCTATCAACCCGAAGCACTCGAATCCCTCTTTCAATTATTGGACAGCGAAGACGTCCCCGCATGGACCGCCACCTACACCGGACTCCTCGCCAACTACCTGCCCGAGCAACGCGTCGCCGCCCGCCTCCGCCAACTCCTTAAACACGAAAGCCCCCTCGTCCGCGAACGCGCCGTCAGCGCCCTCGGCAGTCTGCCTAACGAGCAAATCCGGCTCCTCGAAGGCCTCGGTGATCCCCTGCTCAACGTCCGCATCAGCGCGGCCCGCACCCTCCAAACCAACAATAACTCAATCCCCGAGGGCGATGCCAAGGCCCAATGGCAAGCCTACCTCGAATTTAATGCCGACCGTCCGCAAAGCCTCATGATTCAGGCCTACGAAGCCGCCCGTAAACAAGACAAAGCCGCCACCAAAAAATACCTCGCCCGCGCGGTTAATATGGATCAAGCCAACGGTACCGTTTACCATCAAGCCGCTATCATCCTCAGCACCGCCGGCGATCCCCTCAGTGCCGAACAATTCCTCAAGAGCGGCTGGAAAAAAGATCCCGATAATCCACAGTTTCCCTACTCCCTGGGTCTCCTCGCTGCCGAAGCCGGCAAGCTCGATCTCGCGGTGGGTTACCTTGAAGAAACGGTGGCCAACGCCCCCGATTTCTACCGCGCCTGGTACAACCTTTCCCTCGCCTACGGACAATCAAACCGTCCCGAGGATGCCGCCCGCGCCATGCAAAAAGCCCGGGGGGATGGACACGATCACTAGAAGCCCTGACCGGCGAATTGCACCCGCCGGATGAATTTCTGCCCGCGTTCCCGCACCACGTCCTTGGCGTCGTCATAACCCGTACCCGAACGACCCGCTGCCATGTTTTGCAAAATCTCAAGCCCCTCGTCGGTGATCATCGTTAGCATGATGTCAGCGTAGAGCGGTTTCACCTGAGCGGGTATTTCTTCATCGTAGCCAGAAAATTGATTGCCGCCGTAAATGTAATTTCCGGTTATCTCCCAGGCATTGCCGCTTTTTGCTCCGTTGTATTCTGCCACAATGGAGGAATCCGAGGGTGTGCTTTGATAATATACAATAACCTTAAAATCGACGATGTTGGTGACGAGGTAGTTCGATTCGTCGGTGACTGTTCCCTCAGACCATTCGCCACCCGTTAGAGTCTCTTGATTACCGCTCCCCATCAATTGATTAAAAGTTGTCTTTGAATCTACAATATTCCGATAGAGGGCGTAGACCTTGGTGTCACTTCCTCCGTAGGCCTCCTTAAAGGCGAGACGGTAGGCGATACCGCAGATGTCGCCGGGGATAGGGCCACCAGCGGCATCGGTCTTGGGTCGGTCGAGGGCAGGCGCGAAAAGATTGAGGGCGACGGTCTTGTCGGCGTAATCGTCACCGGCATCGATGGGTCCCTCCACCCGCAACCATTGCATACCGTTGTCGCGGAAGACGGCGGTCTCGAGATCTTGCGTCAAAAATTCCATTGCCAGGCGGGCCTCGGAATTGGCAGAGAGTTTACCGGAGGAACGGTTCCAGACCTTGAGGACTTCGTTGGTGATCTGAATAACGAGACCCACGAGGATGATCATGACAGCAGTCGCCACCATGATCTCGATCAAAGTAAAAGCGGAGCGGCGTTGTTTCGGGCGGGATCGGTTGAGCTTCATAACAGTCTAGCGCACCACGGCGGCGTTGTAGGTGAAGAGGGGTTCAACGTCGGCGAGTGCGGTGAGGTTGGAATACAGATTATTGGTAAAGCTCTCACTGTATTCCTCCGCGAAGATGCGGACTTCCATCGCGAAGTAGCCTTCGGGGTAAATAGAAGGTTCGGGCGAACCGACGGTAAGGCTGTAAACCTTCGTTGTGGAATTGCGTTCGGCAGAACGGTATTGCGCCGGCAAAACAGATGAGGGCGTGAGGACTACCCGGTATATCGATCCCGCGACTTGTGGCGTACTGCCGTCCTGAAAATCGCTCCCCGATATTTCAGCCCCATCTCCCACGTCCTCCCCATAAAAACCGATCTTTAGTTCGGTATCGGTGGAGTTCGCACTCAGATAAGTTTGAAAAACAAAAATGGTGGCGTGGCCGTTGTTGGCGACCGCATTAAAGATGGCGTCAAATTTGGAAGCATTGGGTGCAATCTCAGGCGACTGTTGCAGGAAAGCGTTAAGGCTATTGACCACCGAGGTGATGGCGTCGGTTTGCTCCACCTCATCCACCGATTTCAAGGTGGGCCCGAGGAGCCCGACCAGCGCGAGGACGGTCACCATAAAAATACCAATGGCGAGGACGACCTCGATGAGGCTAAAGCCACAACGGCGGGAGAAATTTTGTTTTAAATAAATCATGGCGTCACTTAGTTTTTCTTCACCTCTTCGGGATCATTGACCGCGGTGGTGCTCCCGCCGCGACGCAGGATGAGGGCGGCGCGAATATATTCGTCCTCGGGATCAGAGAAGTCCAACTGGAAAGACTCCCCGTCCGGTTTCAGCGCCCCGGCTCGGAGCGCGAGCCAGTTGTTGCTGAAGTCGGTTCCCAGCACACCGTTGTCTTCGAATTTATAATAAAAATATTCGTCACTTCCGCCGCCGTTTTCCCTATCGGTATTGCTTCCGATAACCACGCGCGGATAGTCGAGCCGCATGGTGAAGGATGCTTTGTAATTTTTGCTGTATTCCGGATCAAAGTAAATGCCCTCGGGAAGGAGAGTACCTCTGTTGGCAGCGAGCCAGCCTTTTATCTCATTGCCGTCGGAGTCGGTTTCCTCGACCCAATAAACGATACCGAAATAGCGGCGGTATTTATCGGGATCGGCCTCGAGGTCGTTGTGAATGATGATGCGGGCTTCCGCATTCTTGAGCACCGCCTGCGCGCGGGCGCCCTTCACGATGCCGGCCACGATGCGCTGGGAAGAACTCAACGAGACCCCTTTTCCGCCGGAACCTGCAGTGAAGAGTATGGAAGAAGCGATCAGGATGATTGAAATCACCACGAGTAACTCCACGAGGGTGAAACCAGCACGTTTAAGGATGGGCTTGGAAATTGGGGACATGGTTTTAGATCTGGAGCTTCAAAGCGGTCTTACTCGTAGAGGTAATAATCGGGCGCATTGATTGCCTGATCGGCCTCGACATAAGCAGTGACACTGCCACGGAACTTAATGGTTGTTTGAGGATCTTCGGGATCGGGCACTTCAATTTCGCCGTCGCCGTCCTCGTCAATTGCGATAAAGATTTTGTTGTTATTGAAGCGATCGGAAAGTTGGGTGTTTCGCGTTTCTCCATCTGCATCCGTTAGAAACTCTGCCTCGGAGAATTCGTAGAAGCGAATGCGGCGGCGGTTACCGCCCTCGCTGACCGAGGCATTGTCGGAAGGATTGCGTGCGCTGAGCGTTTTTATGAAAAGCTCACTGTTGGCGGCACTGCTGAGATCCAGCAATTCATTCGAATCCAGCCGATCGCTGAAGGGATAAAATTTATACTCACTGCGAAAGGCCTGAATCGCATTCACGTATTGCGAAAGCACTGCCTTGGAAGCGGCGATATTAACATTTTTCCGAACCGTATTAACCGAGGGTATCAAGATTGAAGCCAAGATGCCAATAATCGCGATGACGGTGAGCAGTTCAATGAGCGTGAAGCCCTGACGGGATGGGGTTTTATTTTTCATTCGTAATCAAAAGATGGACAACGGTTCTGTACCTTTGAGGAAATTGAAAGCCGGAGTTTTCATACTGAAATAAGAAAAGCTCTGACTGCTCTGTATTCAACCAAACCTAGACCCTCACTGTCAATGAAAGAGGCGAGTTACCGACACTAAACCGTGTAAGGCTTTTTAAAGATCGCCCCACTCCGACGGCGCTCCGCGATTTTTTTCTGCTCCTCGGGTATCATGGGCACCGGATCGCTCGTTTCGGGGTCGATCTTCCACATCCCGGGCTGAAGGTCATGGTCCACTGCCACCCGGTAATCAAAAACAAAACAATCCCCCTCCCAAAGGCTCTGCGCCTTGGGCATCTCCTCTAAATACCGTAATATCCCACCCTTCAGGTGATATACATTTTTAAAGCCTTTCCCTTTTAAATAAGCCGTCGAGCGCTCACAACGAATCCCTCCAGTGCAATACATGGCAATCTTTTCATCCTCCCGACCTTTCAACTCCTCTTCTACAAACGCTGCAAATGAGGCAAAATCATCGGTCTTCGGATTTAAGGCACCCTTGAATTGCCCCACCTTCACTTCGTAATCATTCCGAGTATCAATCGTTAAAACTTCCGGATCACGGATCAACTCGTTCCATTCCTCCGGATCCAGATAGGTACCCACCGCCTCCTGTGGATCCGCCCCCGCCTGACGAAAGGTCACGATCTCGGGCTTTTGCTTCACCTTGAATTTCGGAAAGGGGCAAAAATCCGCCTCCGAATATTTCACCTCCAAATCCGCGAAGCGTGCATCGGATCGCAACAAGTCGATCAAGGCATCCATCGCCTTCGGTGACCCCGCGCAGGTCGAATTGATACCCTCCGGTGCCACAATGATGGTGCCCCGCAAGCCCAAGGCCTCGCCCGACGCCTCCAGACGTGCGGCCCATTCGGCAAAATCCTCCAATTCTGTAAATTGGTAAAAGGCTGCTATTTTCCAAATTTCGCTCATATCGTTGAAAGCTATACAATCCAACTACGATCCATTCTTGCAAACCTGCTTTCAAAAATAATATCCAGCCTCGACCCCTGCCCGCAAATAATCCAACCTAATTCTAATTATTAGCACTATGCCTAAACGCAAAACACCGGAACTATCCTTTGAAGCGGCCTTGGAACGCCTCGAATCCCTTATTGAATCAATGGAAGACGGGGAAACACCCCTCGCTGAACTGGTCGAAAAATTTGAAGAAGGCGCGAACTTATTGAAATCCTGCCAAGCCAATCTCAAACAGGCAGAACTCATTATCGAAAAACTCAACTTCGATACCAATACCCTTGAGGCACTTGATCCTGAAGCGGAAAACGAATAGTCGCATGTCCTTGCTCGAACAAATTCATTCCCCCGCTGACCTTAAAAACTTCAGCCTTCAGGATCGCGAGGAACTCGCCCGCGAAATTCGCGAACGTATTATTCGCACCACCGCCCGCAACGGCGGCCACGTTGGACCTAACCTAGGCATGGTCGAGCTCACCATCGCCCTCCACTGCGTCTTTAATACCCCCGAAGACCGCTTTGTCTTTGACGTCTCTCACCAAGCCTACGTCCATAAACTCCTCACCGGCCGCAACGGAGCGGCCTTCGACAAAATCCGCAGTGACAATGGCCTCAGCGGATTCATGAACCGTGCCGAAAGCCCGCACGATGCCTTTGGCGCTGGTCATGCCGGCACTGCTCTCTCTGCCGCCCTCGGTATGGCTACTGCCCGCGACCAACGCGGCTCGGATGAACACGTGGTTGCCGTCTGCGGCGATGCCGCCTTCACCTGTGGCATCACCATGGAAGCCCTCAACAACGTCGCTTCCAGTACCAAGCGCCTCGTCATCATACTGAACGACAACGAATATTCCATCGCCAAAAACGTCGGCGCCCTTGCCCGCTATTTCAACGATCTCATCACCAACCCCATCTACAACCGCCTCAACGACGACATCGAGGCCTTCCTTAAAAAGATCCCCGGCGGGCAGGCCCTTATTAACTTCGGAATCAAATGGAAACAGGAAACCAAGGACTTCTTCGTCTCCTCCTCCCTTTTTGAAAAGTACGGCGTCCGTTATATCGGGCCCATCGACGGTCACGACTTCGAGCAAGTCGAGCACTACCTGAATTTTGCTAAAAACGCCGAGCAGCCGATCCTGCTCCACATGCATACGACCAAGGGAAAAGGCTACGACGTCGCTCTCGAAAACCCTGAACGCTTCCACGGTGCCAGCCCCTTCGACATTGAGACCGGAAAAGGCAAACCCGAAGCCCCCGGAACCCCGCCCAAATATCAGGACGTCATGGGCAAAACCCTCACCCATTTTGCCCGCCGCGATAAAAACATCATCGGCATCACCGCTGCCATGCCCTCCGGCACCGGCCTCAACATCCTCGAAAAAGAACTGCCCGACCAATGCTACGACGTCGGCATCGCCGAGGAACACGCCGTACTTTTCGCCGCTGGAATGGCCACCTCCGGCTTCCACCCCGTCTGCGCCATCTACTCCACCTTCCTCCAGCGCGCCATCGACCCCATCATTCACGACGTCGCCCTCCAAAAACTCCCCGTCCTCTTCTGTATGGACCGCGCGGGACTCTCGCCCAACGACGGCGCCACCCACCACGGCCTCTTCGATATCGCCTACCTGCGCTCCGTCCCTAATTGCGTCCTCATGGCGCCGACCAACGAAGCCGAACTCGCCGATATGATGGCAACCGGACTCGCCTACCAAGGCCCCGCCTTTATCCGCTACCCCCGTGGCAACGCCCCCGGAGCAAGCGTCAAAGCCATCCCCGAAGCCCTTCCCCTCGGCAAAGCAAAACGCCTTCAAGCCCCCGGACAAATCGACCTTTGGGCCTATGGCATCATGCTCGAGGAAGCGCAGCAAATCGCTGCCAAACTCAGCGAACACGGCATCACTGCGGGAGTCGTCAACGCCCGCTTCGCCAAACCCCTTGATACCGACGCCCTCCTCGAAACCGCTCAAACCTCCAAGCTCATCGTGACCCTTGAGGATCACGTCATCCAAGGCGGCTTCGGCAGCGCCGTCCTGGAAGCCCTCGACGAAGCCAAGTCCCCATGCCCCCTCCTTCGCCTCGGCTGGCCTGACCAATTCATCGAGCACGGCAGTAGCGTACAGTCACTCCGCGAGCAACACGGCCTTAACCCCGAACAACTCTTTCAACAAGTGCTCGAGTACGCCCAAAGCATCCCCGGCCTCGAACCGGAATCCGTCAACGATTCCAGCCTCTCCTAGCTCATCTGCATGGGATCGACGTCGAGTTGGTCGATCACGGTTTTATCCATTTTAAAGTCGCGGCGTAGGGCGGTGAGTTCATCGATGATGGCCTGGGCGCTGGGGGCAAAATACCAGAGTTGGAAGCGGTATTCGTCGCGGATTTTTTCAATGGGGGCGGGTGCGGGGCCGCGAAGAGTAAGGCGGTCGCCAAAATGTTCCTCTACCCGTCGCGCCCATTGCTCGATGTAGAAGTTGACCTTTTCGGGGTTACGCCCGCGAAAGAGGTGGCGAATGAGGTGTTGAAACGGGGGGTAGTTGAATTCGCGACGCTGTTCGAGTTCCTCGATCTGGAAACCGTCGAAGTCTGATTTGCGGGCAAACTGCACGGGCGGAGCGTGGGGCGTGCTGGTCTGGATGATGACCTCGCCCGCGCGGTCACCGCGTCCGGCGCGTCCGGAGACCTGCACAATGAGCTGAAAGGTGCGCTCGGCGGCGCGGAAGTCCTCCACATGGAGGGACATGTCCGCATTAATGAGACCGACGAGGGTGACGTTGGGGAAGTCGAGTCCCTTGGCAATCATTTGGGTGCCGACGAGGATATCAATTTTTCCCGCGCGGAAGTCGTTGAGGATTTTGCGATAGAGATTTTTTTTCGACATGGAGTCGGCGTCCATGCGCACGATTTTCGCGCCGGGGAGAATTTTTTGAACGATGGATTCAATTTGTTGGGTACCCTGCCCCCGGTAGCGGATGGCCTCAGAGCGGCACTCGGGGCAGCGCGGGGGTGATTTTTCCTCGTCGCCGCAGAGGTGGCAACGGAGGGAATGGTCCGTGCGGTGGTAGGTCTTGGGGATGCTGCAATGTTTACAGGCGGCCACGTAGCCGCAGTCGGGACACAGGAGGCTGGTGGAAAAGCCACGGCGGTTGAGAAAGAGGATGCTCTGCTCGCGCTTCTCAAAACGATCGATGAGTTTATCGGCGAGCATGGAGGAAATGGGCGAACCCTTGGCGCGCCCGCTTTGACCTTCGCGGCGCATATCGACGAGGTGAATGCGGGGCAACTCGCAGTGGTCGACGCGTTTAAGGAGGCGGTCGACGGCGTATTTGCCGCGCTCGACATTGTAGAGGGTTTCGAGCGAGGGGGTGGCAGACCCAACAAGGCAGACCGCTCCGGCGAGGTGGGCACGGTATACCGCAACGTCGCGCCCGTGGTAACGGGGGTTGTCCTCCTGTTTGTAGGACGGTTCGTGTTCCTCATCCACGATCATGAGTTTGAGATTTTGCACGGGGGCAAAAACTGCGGAACGGGCTCCGACCACGACATGGGCCTCACCGCTCACCAGGGCCTTCCAGGAATCGTAGCGTTCGCCATCGGAGAGGTGACTGTGCCAAACCACGGTGCGCACGCCACGGGCTTCAAGGCGCGCGCGAACGCGACCAACGGTCTGCGGCGCAAGGGCGACCTCGGGAACGAGGAAGACCACCCCACCCCCTTCGGCGACGACCTGCTCGACGGCGTTAAGGTAGACCTCCGTCTTACCAGATCCAGTGACGCCGTGCAACAGGCGCACGCTGAAGCGATCCGCTTCGATAGCGCCTGAAATGGCTTTTACCGCAACTGCTTGTTCGGCGGTCAAAGTAGGACGGACTTCGGCGGCTTCAACGGTTTCGGCCTCACCGAGCTCGTCGGAGTAGGCTTCGCGGGCTTCTTCGGTATCGGTCTCCAGAAGGTGGCCTTTTTTAACGAGGGCCTCGCAGGCAGAAGCGCTGATCTTGAGGCGTTTGAGAATGTCGGCGCGGGGTTGGACTTTGAGTTGCTGGGAAATGAAATTGAGGAGGGCGGCTTGTTTGGGAGCGCGTTTCTCAAGGGCGGCGAGGGCATCGGCATCGGGCGGGGTTCCCATGGCAAGGTAGCGGCGGGTCTTGGGGCGCATACCGCGACGGATGGCGGGGGGGATCATGGCCT
>JAACDB010000063.1 GCA_009937095.1 Verrucomicrobiota bacterium | reverse complement strand
GTTTCAAGCGGGATTGGGCTTGTGACGCTTTGGTTGCTTTGGCACGGAAGCGGGCGACGAAGGCTTCGAGGTGGGCGATCTCGCGTTGTTGGTTGGCGTAGGCGGCGGCGTATTGTGCTTCGCGATCGGATTTTTCACGAAGGTAGTCGTCGAAGTTACCACGGTAACGGTGCAGGTTTTTGTGGCGAATTTCGATGATACCGTTGCAAATGTTGTTTAGAAAGGCGCGGTCGTGAGAGATAGTAAGAATGGCCCCACGATAGCTTTTTAGTTGCTCCTGAAACCAACCGAGGGTCTCAAGGTCGAGGTGGTTGGTGGGCTCGTCGAGCATGAGGAGGTCGGGTTGCATGACGAGGAGTCGGGCAAGGTGCGCCCGCATAATCCAGCCGCCGCTGAGGGTGCGGGCTGGTTTTTTAAAGTCGCTCTCGCGGAAAGCGAGCCCGGCAAGGATGCTTTTGGCGCGGGCTTCGTGGGTATGTCCTTCCAGTTCGACAAATTGTTCGGTGGCTTGGAGTCGTTCCGGGGAGTCGGGGTCGGGGTGCTTGCGAAAGGTGGTGTACAGGGCGGCGAGTTCCGGGGTAATGGCGGCGGCGAGTTCAAGGACGGTTTCCTCCCCTGCGGGGGCGCTTTCCTGGGGCAGGTAGCCGATGCGGGTGCCGCGTTCGAATTCAACGGTGCCGCTGTCGGACTCAATCTGCTGAAGGATAATGGAAAAGAGGGTGGTTTTTCCCGCGCCGTTGGGGCCGACAAGCCCGAGGCGCTCACCGGCGTTCATGCGGAGGGAGAGGTCCTTAAAGAGGAGTTTGGGGCCGTAGCCTTTGCTGACTTTGTTTACGGTGAGCATATGATTAAAGATGCATACGGAGACTTGCTAGACGGGCAAGCGACGTATTCCTTACTCTTACATGAGTAGTGAAGGCAGGACGCAATCTTATCTGATGGGCATTTGGTATCAACCGGGCCGTACGATTAAGGAACTGCATGCCAGTGGTGCGGGTCATGGGACGGCATTACTGGTGGCGGGGACTTTTGGCTTATTGAATGGCGCGCGTTTTTATTTTGGTTCAGAGGGAAAATCTGCCTTGTGGTTATTGGCAGGGGTTTTCTTTGGAATTGGAATGTTGTTCCTTATGGCGCAACTGGCGCGGAATTTTTCACGTTGGTTTGGTGGGCAGGCCGAGTGCCGGATCGTTCGCGTGGGACTGGGCTTGGCGGTCCTTCCCTGGACGGTGCTTTCGGGCTTGTTGCTCTACCTGCTGGCGAGTGGGTTAGATGCTGAGCGTTTACAGTCGTTCGGATCGGTCATGATGGCGGGTTTTTTGTATGGGTTTGCCATTCTTTTACTCGCGATGCGAACGGCCTTAGGGGTATCACCCTTACGGACGTTTGCCTCGCTTATGCTTGCGGGACTGGTGGCTTTTTTCTCAATTACTTTTGTGCTGAGCTTTTTTATTAAAGTCTGAGTGCTTTTGTTTCGCGATGTTACAATATCTAAAAATCTCCAATCTGGCTTTACTGAACTCAGTGACTCTGGAAATCGATGCCGGTTTTTCTGCGGTGACGGGGGAGACCGGTGCGGGCAAAAGCGTTTTACTCGGGGCTTTGGGTCTGCTCTCAGGCGGGCGCACGGATAAGGGCAAGATACGTCAGGGTTCGGATTTGCTGGAGGTTGAGGGCGCTTTATATTTTGAGTATGCGACAGCAATAGATGCGCGTTTGGAAGCGTTGGAACTGCCGCCCTGTGAGGATGGGGTATTGGTGCTTCGCCGCACGATTCACCGGAGCAAAATGCCGAAAGTACACATCAATGGTTCGCTGGCGACTTTGTCGCAACTGCAGTCACTGGGTGAAGCATGGATTGATTTTCACGGGCCGGGTGAGCCGCAGAAGTTATTCAAGGAACGACATCAATTGCAGATGTTGGATGCGTATGCAGGGCAGGGTGCCGCAGTGGCAGAATACGAGCAATGCTATCGTATTTGGCGGGCGGCTTTGAAAGAAATCGAAACGTTTGAATCGAGCGAGCGTTTGGATGCGGAGGCAGTTGACTTTGTGCGCCAGCAAATTGCGCAAATGGATGCGGTGGATTTAAGCACAGAATCAATCGAGGCGCTAGAACGTGATTTTAACCGGATGTCGCAGGCGCAGGAATTGATTCAGTTGGCACAGCAATGCGAGGCGGCTGTAAACGGTGAGGACGCCTTAGCAGAACGCGTGAGCGCATTTGTGGGTCAAACGCATCACTTGGCAGAGCTGGATCCTGATTCGGAGTCTTTGTCGGAACGTGCGAATAGTTTATTGCTGGAGCTGCAGGATCTGGGCGAGGAGATCGGACGGATGGCGGGGGATTTTGATTTTGATGCGGAGGCGATTGAAGTGGTGAATGAACGGATGCAACTGTGGCAGGAATTGCGGCGTAAGCATGGGGGGACGGTTGAATTGGTTTTGGCGAAGCGCGAGGAATTGGCGGGCAAGTTGGCTTTACAGGATGATTTGGAGGGAGGTTTAAGTGAACGACGTGCAGCGGCAGAGAAAATGGAGGCGAATTTGCGCAAATCTGCCAAGGCCTTGCGCAAGGCACGGACTGCTTCTGCCAAGGTTTTGGGCGAAAAAGCGGGGGGATTGCTGGAAGCGCTGGGTTTCAAGAAGGCGCAGTTGGCGATTGAAATGGTCCCCTTGGAATCACTTACGGACTGTGGTGATTGCGCATGTCGTTTTGTATTTGCGGCAAACGCGGGTCAGGACTTGATGCCGCTCAATAAGATTGCATCCAGTGGCGAGACCGCGCGGGTCATGCTGGCGCTGAAAACAGTTTTGGCAGAGGCTGATGCGACTCCGCTTCTGGTGTTTGACGAAGTGGATGCCAACGTAGGAGGCGAGGTTGGTCGGGCAGTCGGTGCGGAACTGGCTCGATTAGGCAAAAAGCATCAAGTCTTTTGCGTGACGCATTTGCCGCAGGTGGCGGCCTTGGCGCAGCAACATTTCCTGGTTACCAAGACGCAGGATGCGGATTCAACGGAGGTTGAGATCGCGCCGATTCACGATTCGGAAGCGGGGCGCATTGATGAGTTGGCGCGTATGTTAGGCGACCGCAGTTCGGATTCGGCGCGGGCGCATGCGAAGGAATTGCTGGCAGGCTAATTCCGGGTTTAGTTTTGTTGGACGGGCATTCCGCGCTCTACCAATTCACTGGCGAGGGCATTCATGCGAATCATGGCGCTGTTGTATTCAAGAAAGCCGGTGGCTTGTTGAAGGGTGGCATCGTCAGCGCTCAATTCCGGGATTTCGCGATCGGCGACAAAAACAAATAGGCCGGAGGGACCTAGCTGTAGCATTGGCGAAACAGCTCCGGTCTCAAGGTCGATGGCTGACTGCAAGACGGCACGATTAAGGTTTTGTGGCGCCTCGTTGAGCTTAAAGGCTTCAAAGGATTCAATGCCTAAGTTCAGTTGGGTAGCGGCATCGGCAAAGCTAATTCCGGCAGCGAGTTGCGCTTCGAGTTCTTTTTTCAATGCGACGCCTTTTTCATAAAAGAGACGGCGTTTTTCTTCGGCGGCGTAGTCAGCTTTTACTTGCGGAGTAACTACTTCAAAGGCGGGTAATTCAATGGGCAAGCGTGCTTGATAGATAAGGACTGCGAAGCCGTCATCCATGGGATAGGGGTCGGTGAAGTAGCGGGCTTCACTCAAGGCGAAGGCGGCATCAAGCATCGGGGTTGGCAAACCGCGGTTGCTGGAATCAAGGGTACTGAAGGGCTCGATAGGATTGAGACTGATTCCTTCTGAGCTGAGGGCATCTTTAAAGGCGGCGCTTTCGCGGGGAATGGATTTATTGTACTGGTCGTAGGCAAAACTTTGGGCTACCTGATTGGCGAGTCGGAGGGCTTGCGCTTGGCGAAGGTCAACACTGACGGCCTCGCGGACATCCTGGAATTTAACAATGGGTTTGTCTGCTTCGGGATCGGTTTGGGGATTGGCGGTTTCGTAGGCGTCCACGAAACGTGCGCGGTTGGCGATGAAGTGTTCGCGCAGGGCATCCTCCTTGAGTGTGCCAACTTGCGGGAGGTAGGTATCGGCTTTAAAATGGATATAGCTCGCTTGAATGCGCTCGGGGATTTGATAGCGGGTGGCGTTTTCGTTGTAATACGCTTGAAGCTCAGAATCCTCGGGGTTTGTTTCCGGCTGGAAGGTAGCGTAATCGATGCTTGCGGTTTCGAGGGTGTAGCTAGTTTGGTAACGTTGAGCCTGTAGGCGGGCATCGTCATTCATGGCATAGCCTGGACCGGAAAGTGCCTCTGCGATTTGCTGCATGCGGTAGTCCTCTTCGAGGACGCGAACCAGAATGCCCTCAGGAAGGGAAGGATTGGTTTCAACGGAATCAATGAAACGGGTGAGGCGGTCGCGGTCAAATTGACCGGAGGGGTCAAGGAAGATTGGTTTTTCCTGAAGGTAGGTACCGATTATTTGGGGATCCGGAGCGGGGATGCCAATGGTGTCGGCAAGGTGCAGCATGGCGATGCGGGCGAGCATTTGGTTGCTGAGTTGCTGTTGGTCGGTGTTGTTGACCTGATTGAGTTGGTTGCTCAGGGAAAGGCGCAAGCCAACGGGCCGCATAGCACGTTCGGAATTCAAGTCATAGCCGTAGAAATCCAGAGCCTGGTAGTTACTGCGGTTAGTGGTGCAGCCGGGGGTGTTGCCGATGGTGCCGACGAAGGCCACAATGACAACGGCAAGGAGGGTGAGAAATATCCAGCGACCGTGGCGGATTAGGTGGTGTTGAATCCAGGAAATCATGAGGAGTTTGTTATGCGAAACTTGCGAACTTAGGAGTGGGATTTTTGCTGTCAATCCCTCGCTTTCTTCAGCAGGGGGCGTTTGCGGCTCTTTCCCTTAGATTATATCAAGAAGGCTTTGTTGGGCTTTGGGGCTATGGCTCCAGTCGTTGGCTTCGGAGAGGTAGTCCTTGATCGCCGGTATGGCATGCCCGATTAATTCAAGGCCTTCATTGTTTCCGAGGAGGTCGCAGGCCTGCTTGAAGCCGCCCATAGTAATGGCATCAAGCGGCTTTCCGGGTTGGTAGGCGCGTTCGTGGAGTAGGGTTCCGCTGCTTGGATGAATGGGGTTCAGGTAGCCGAGTTCGCAGAGGTGGTTGATGCTGGAGTTAAGGATATGGAAGGGGACGCGGAGTTGACGCTGAAGGGTGGTGCTGCTGGGTGGGGATTTTCCGGCTTGGAATTCGCGTGCTACCAGAATGAGGATGGCGAGGGAAATGGCCTCGCGGGCGCGAGGGCTAGTCGATTGCCAGGCGTTTTCATTGGTTAGATGGTCGGCGTTTTGAATGGCGTAGGTGATTTGACCGCCGTAAAGTACCAGGAGCCAGAAAATATAGAGCCCGAGCATCAGGATAATGATGATGCCGACTGATCCGTAGAGGCTTTTGGTATCAACAACGCGTTGAACGTAGAGAAAGGAAAGCATCTGATAGAGGTTCAAGCCAGCGGTCACGAGTACGGCTCCAATAAGGGCGGGTTTCCAGCGCACTTCGGTGTTGGGGATGAAGCGATAGAAAATAGCCAGTGCCAGAGTGAAGATAAGGAAGGCGAGCAGCGGTAGGGTGAATTGAAAGAGGGCGGCCAGGGTATCGCCAAAGGGAAGGGTCTCCATGGCGCGAAGGATGGCATTGGCAGTGAGCAGGGAGAGGGCGGCAGTGCCGAGGACTGCCCCCAGGCTGATAAAGGTCCAATAGGTCACGATGCGTTCGGGGAGTTTGCGACCCTTGGCGACGCCCCAGACGGTATTAAAGGATTTCTCGATGGAGGTGAGCACTTGAATGCCAATTACAAGGAGCAGGAGCGATCCTACAACCCCCACCGTTCCGGATTTGGCGCGTTGGCTGAAATTGTTAATTAATTCCAATACTTCAGGTGCAATTTCAGCTTCACTCGTTTCGCTCTCAATTCCATCGCCGCCGAGCGCGACTTGGGGCGCGGCAAAGGTAATTGCTTTTGTGATGGTTTCCACCACCACGCTGTCGTCCATTCCGGTGTGTTCACCCGTGGCCCCAATGTCCTTTTGGAGGAGAAAGCCGGAAATCATGATGCTGAATGCCACCAAGGGACCGATGCCGATCATACTGTAAAAGGTGAGGGCGGCCGATTGGATGGGGAGCTGGTTCCGTTTCTGGCCCTGCCAGGCGAGGATGAGAATTCGCAGGAGACGGAAACCGTGCTTGCGGAGGGGGTTGCTGCTTTCCTTTTCAACAAACCACAGCTCGCGAAAAAGCCCCCGCAGCTTGGCACGCAGACGAGCGAGCGGGGAAAGGGATGCTTCTTTGCTGGGGTGGTCGTTCATGCAGTGGATTTATTGAGAATTCCGAGATTTGAATCTAGGTAAAATCGAGTCAGGGGCAATACGTATGTCGCACAATGGGCGTTCTTTGCTTAATTCAAGATAAACAAGGGTTTTCATTGCAAAATCGGCGCTCACAAATTTACTCGGACAATTCCATGAAAATTCTAATTGCAGATCGAATCTCTCCCATTGGTGTGGATCTCTTTAAAGCCGAAGACGGTTTTGAGGTCATTGAAGCCTATGGCTCCAGTCCTGAACAAATCCTCGAAATCGTGAGCGATGTTGATGCGATTGCGGTTCGTTCGGACACTAAGGTAAATGCCGAGGTCATTGCGGCGGCTCCCCAGCTCAAGGTGGTGGGACGCGCGGGAGTAGGGGTCGACAATATCGATATTGAGGCCGCTACCGATCGCGGTGTCATTGTCATGAACACCCCCACGGGCAATACCATTGCCACCGCTGAATTGACTTTCACCCACATGCTCGCGGGAACGCGTCCTATCGTGCAGGCCTGCGCCCGCATGCGTGAGGGCGGTTGGGATCGTAAAAAATTCTCGGGATCGGAACTGAACGGCAAAACCCTCGGGGTGCTGGGCTTGGGCCGTATCGGTGCGGAGGTTTCCAAGCGTGCGATGGCTTTTCAAATGAAGGTGCTGGCATATGACCCCTATTTGACGGAGTCCCGTGCCAAGAGTCTTGGTATTCAACAGGCGAGCCTGGACGAGGTCATTGAAAATGCCGATTACATCACGGTGCACATGCCCCTTACCGTGGACACCAAGCATATGCTCAACGCCGACGCCTTTGGCCGCATGAAAGATGGGGTTCGTATCTTTAATTGTGCCCGCGGTGGTATCATTGACGAGACCGCTCTGGTCGCTGCTTTGGAATCCGGCAAGGTTGCGGCTGCAGGTGTGGATGTCTACGAAGACGAACCACCGGTTGAGGATCACCCCATGCGCGGTATTGAAAATCTCGTGCTGACGCCCCACCTGGGAGCCTCCACTGCGGAAGCTCAGGAAAATGTTGGGATCGACGTGGCGAAGCAAATGATAGAAGCTTTGAAGGGTGGACGTGTCATCAATGCTTTGAATATGCCTTCGGTCGATCCTCAGGTACTCGAGAAACTCGCTCCTTATATCACCGTGTGCGAAAAGGTGGGTACGTTCTCGCAGCAACTCGCGCCCGATGGGGTTGAAAAGATTTCTATCCGTTATTACGGAAAGATGATCGAGTTGGATACCCTGCCGCTCACGAACGCGATACAACGCGGATTCTTGCGCGAGATCTCGGATAACGTGAACAACGTCAATGCTCCCAAGAAAATTGAGCGCCTTGGTATAGAGTGTGAGCAGATCAAGAGCAGCGCCCACGCCGAATTCAATGAATTGATCGAAGTAGTGGTCACTTGTAAGGGCGGCAAGGCTCGCGCTATCGGTGGAACACTGGTCGGGAAAAATCAGTTGCCGCGCATCGTCCTCATCGACGGTCACGGGGTCGAGGTCAATACAGACGCCACCCTTCTTGTGCTGAAAAACAAAGACGTTCCCGGTATCGTGGGCTTCATCGGAGTCACCCTCGGCGAGGACCAGGTGAATATTGCCAACATGTCATTGAGTCGCGATCAGGGCGAAGGCTTTGCGGTGAGTGTCTTTGAGTTGGACAGCGTCCCCTCGGATGCTGCCGCCAAGAAAATTACGGACCACGAGGCCATCGAAAAATACCGCATTATCAAACTCTAGGATCCGAATCTGATTTAACCCTAACAATAACCGCCTTCGCGCGGTACAGCCTTAACGGCAATGTTGATCCTTTCCATATTTCTCGTCTTGATTGCCGGTTACTTACTGGGATCGATCAGTTTTGCCGTCCTGATAGCGCGCACGCAAGGGGTTGATATTCTGAAAGTAGGAAGCGGGAATCCCGGCGCGACTAACGTCAAGCGGGTCCTCGGTTCACGTTTGGGAAATACGGTCTTTTTTCTGGATGTCCTCAAAGGCTTCATCGCGGCTGGCTGGCCCTTGCTTTACTGGGGTGCTTCGGATGAATCCAGTCTCGCGCTGGGAGTCTTGGGCTTGGTTGCCGGAATCGCCGGTCATAGTTTTTCCTGTTTCCTTAAGTTCAAAGGCGGCAAAGGCGTAGCCACCACCATGGGTGGACTCGCTGCCCTCATGCCCGCTGTTTTGTTGGTGGGCTTGCTCGCTTGGGTGATTGTTTTTTATGCCACTCGCATCGTGGCCATTGCCTCCATTGCTTTCGCGGTGAGTTTACCGCTGGGAGCCCTCTTCATGCATGGGGCGCTTGATCTTCGCTTTGGTCTTGGTCTTCTGCTCGCGCTCCTCATTATTATACGCCACCGCAGCAATATCCAGCGCCTCCTTCGAGGTGAAGAAAACAGTTTCAAAAAATAACCACCATTCATCCGCAACCCTATTTATCCAATGGCTGAAAAAAATACCGTACGTATAGGACTCCTCGGCTTCGGCGTTGTCGGTCAGGGCGTCTGGAAAAATATTGAAAAGAATCGTCAGGCGCTCGAATACCGATTGAACGCTAGCCTCGATATCACTCAGGTCGTTGTTAAAAATTTGAAACGCGAGCGCGAGGTCACCGTCCCCGCAGCAATTTATTCCGATGACCCCGCTCGGGTAGTCGACAATCCCGATATCGATATCGTTTGTGAATTGATGGGTGGTACCGGTGCGGCTTTGGAACTAACCCGCCGTGCCCTCGCTCAGGGAAAGATTGTGGTGACTGCCAACAAGGCGCTTATCTGTGAACACGGTGAGGAACTCTTTAAAATCGCCCAGGAAAATGGCGGACATTATTTTTATGAAGCCTCGGTGGCGGGCGGTATTCCTATCATTAAGACGATTCGCGAGGCCCTTGTTGCCAATCGTTTCAGTATGATTTTTGGCATCCTTAATGGGACCTCAAATTATATCCTCACCCGCATGGAGCGCGAGGGTCTCAGTTTTGACGATACCCTTGGTGATGCCCGTACGCTTGGTTACGTGGAAGCGGATGAATCCCTTGATTTGGACGGTGTGGATGCCGCTCACAAGGCAGTCATCCTCGCTTACCTCGCGCATGGAAAATGGGTGAAACTGAACGAAATTATTTGTGAAGGCATTCGTGACATTACTGGCGACGATATTCGTATCGCCGGAGAACTGGGTTTTAAGATCAAACTCCTCGCGGTGATTGCACGCGATTTCAAGGCGAACCAATTATCGGTACGCCTGCACCCCGCGCTCATACCAAAGTCCGAAGTCATCGCGGGCGTAGATGAAGTTTACAACGGGGTCAGTGTTACCGGTGACGTAGTCGGCACTACGGTGCTGATCGGACGCGGGGCAGGGCAGGATGCCACTTCCAGTTCCGTCATCAGTGATATTGCCGATGCGGTCTTCATGTTGCAGGGTGCGCCCAAGCACGCGATTTCCGAAGAAGACGAGGCCATTTATGCTCAACTTGCGGACGGTTTGGAACTGACTACGCCCGAAGAACTTGAAGGACGTTATTACCTGCGCATCCACGTAAAGGATCAGGAAGGCGTGCTCGCTACCCTTACGGATCTGCTGACCACGCACCACATTAGCTTTGCCACAGTAAATCAAAAAGAACTCAGTGACAGCACCGCACGTATTATGCTCACCACGCATGTAAGTCGTGAATCCAATATTCGTGCGGCTCAAGAGGCGCTTGCCGCGCTTGATATTGTGCTTTCCCTGCCGGTCAGTTTCCGCATTTTTGAACCAGGGGCATAGGCTTTTAACTTTGCTAGAAGTTCCGCCCCCGCTCACGCTTTTCTATTAAATGGCTCTCATCGTACAAAAATATGGCGGCACCTCTGTTGCGGACGTCGAACGCATGCAAAACGTCGCGCGTCGCGTGAAAGAAAGTTATGACGCCGGTAACCAAGTTGTGGTTGTGGTTTCCGCACGCTCAGGTGTCACCAATGAACTCGTCAAGCGTGCCTATGAATTGAATCCAAATCCCGATGAGCGCGAGATGGACTTACTGCTCACGGTAGGCGAACAGGAAACGATTGCGCTCACGGCGATGGCCTTACATGCCCTCGATGTTCCCGCAGTTTCCCGCACCGGTCCGCAGGCCGGAATTGAAACCGATCCCGCCCATACCCGCGCACGCATTCTGCGCATTACCGGCGGTGATATCCTCGAGCAACTCGATGCGGGCAAAGTCGTCATACTTGCAGGTTTTCAGGGACATTCCACCGAAGGTCAAATCACCACGCTCGGTCGCGGTGGCTCGGACCTCAGCGCCATTGCTATTGCCGCGGCGCTAAAGGCCGACCTGTGCCAGATTTATACCGATGTGGACGGCGTCTATACTTCCGATCCCCGTGTTGTCCCGCTCGCTAAGAAAATTGATTCCATTTCATACGAGGAAATGCTCGAAATGGCCAGTGCCGGCTCTAAGGTCATGCAGAACCGGGCGGTCGAATTTGCCCAGAAGTTTAAAGTCATTTTTGAAGTCCGCTCCAGTTTTAACAACAACCCCGGAACTATTGTGAAAGAAGAAGTCCCCTCAATGGAAGATGTCGTCGTCAGCGGAGTCGCGCTCGATAAGAATCAAGCCAAGTTGGTCATCAGTGACCTGCCGGATCGTACCGGAACGGCCGCCCAACTCTTCCAGACAATCGCCGACGCGGGGGTCTCGGTCGATATGATCGTTCAGAATATCGGCCGCGAGGGTAAGGCAAACATGACCTTTACCGTTACGCGCGATGATGTGAAACGTGCGGAAACAGCCGTCAAGGCAGCCTTCCCACAGCTTGAGGCAGGGGAAGGATTTGCCGCGAGCGAAATTGCCAAGGTTTCCGTCGTTGGCGTAGGTATGCGTACCCATTCCGGAGTTGCCGCTACACTTTTTGAGGCCCTTGCCGAAGCAGCCATCAATATCCAACTCATCAGCACTTCCGAAATCAAGATCTCCGTCGGTATCGACCCGCAGGACGCTGAAAAAGCGGCACAGGTCGTGCACCGGGCCTTTGGTCTCGACGCCGCCAGCGATTCATGAACTACCTCAGTACCCGCGGACAAGTTCCTCCTGTTTCCTTCAGTAAGGCGGTTGAGCACGGACTCGCCCCCGACGGGGGACTCTATTTGCCCGAGCAACTCCCTGACCTCAGTTCCTTTCTGGGTGAATGGGAATCTTTGAGTTATCCCGAATTGTGCGAAGCGTTTTTCACGCACTTTGCTACTGATTTGGAAGCGGCAGAGTTGCACCGCATTGTTTCCCGCTCCTACCATAAATTCGACCATCCCGACATCGCACCCGTTCGCACCCTTGCGCCCGGTCAATATGTCCTCGAGCTCTTTCACGGTCCGACCCTTGCATTTAAGGATTTCGCCCTCCAGCTCCTCGGGTATTTCTACGAAGCCCAAATTGCCCGCACTGGACGTCCTATTTCCGTCTTGGGTGCAACCTCCGGCGATACCGGGGCCGCCGCTATTCATGGCCTTATCGGGAAGGAAGGGGTCAAATCTTTCATCCTCTATCCCGACGGACGCATTGCGCCGCTACAGGAACGTCAGATGACCTGCACCGGGGCGGACAATGTCTTTCCCCTCGCCATTAAAGGTAGCTTTGACGATGCCCAAACCGCCATGAAAACGGTCTTTGAGGATCGCGCATTCGCTGCCGAAGTCGGGCTCTCTGCGGTCAATTCCATCAACCTCGCCCGCATCCTCGCGCAATGTGTTTACTACCTCTACGCCTTCTTCCGCCTACCTGCGGATGAACGCGAACAGGTCACCTTTGTCGTGCCCACGGGTAACTTCGGTAACGTCCTGGCGGGCTGGCTGGTGCAACAAATGGGTGCGCCTATCAAAGGCTTCCGGGTAGCGACTAATCAGAACGATATCCTCCACCGCCTTTTCGAAAGCGGTCGTTATTCCCTTGAATCTGTGGCTCCTAGTCTTGCGCCCTCTATGGATATTCAGGTGGCTTCCAACTTCGAGCGGTTCCTATATTACGCCGTCGGTTCCGATCCTGCCAAGGTGCGTGAAATCATGCATACCTTCAAATCCACCGGGCAGTATCAATTCGAAAACTTGAATCGTCAGGGCTTCAGCAGTTCCCGTACGGACGACAGCGAAATCGAAAACCTCATAAAATCGGTGTATTCAGACTTTAACTACGTGGTCGATCCCCACACCGCTTGTGGTTTTCAGGAGGACGGGGCAGGGGAAGGCCCGGAAATCATTCTCGCCACCGCCCATCCCGCAAAATTCCCGGACACTATAATCAAAGCCATTGGCGAGGAACCCACTCATCCCAGCCTCGAAGTTCTCAAGGAACGGGAGATCGTCAAGCATTACGTGGATCCGACTCCTGAAGCCATCAAGGCCTTCATGCGGAAACATCGCTAGATAGGCTAAGATCCCAGCAGCCGCTCAATAGTGCGTCGATCCTTCTTGGTGGGGCGTCCACCGCCTTCATGTTTAAACAGTCGGGCGTTGGCACGTTTTTCCCGGGCGGCCTCAAGATCCTCGGGCGGGGTGCAATCTTCCATAAATTCCGGTACCCGTGCTACTCCCAGTCGTTTTTCGCACAAAGCGAGTACCTTAAGGGTGCGGCGCATGTCTTTGGTCCGAGCCGTCACGCTATCGCCAATCCGCACTTTGGCGGCGGGTTTGGCGGGGCTGCCGTTGAGCCGCACCGCTGAACCGCGACAGGCTTCCAGGGCTTAGCTGCGGGTCTTGTAAATCCGCATTGCCCAAAGCCATTTGTCGAGCCGTACGTTTTCCATATTGCAAGTCAGCGGTTTTGCATTGCGCGCGCCATGCGCTCCAAGCCTTCCTCCAGGCGTGCTTTCGGGCAGCCAAAATTCAGGCGCAGGTGCTCGGGTTCTCCGAAAGGCTCACCGCAGGAGAGGCCGACTCCATGCTGTTCAAAGAATCGCGCGGGTTGATCGAGTTTCAGTCCGCGTACATCGAGCCAGGCGAGGTAGGTGGCCTGCATGGGGCGGAAGACAATCTGCGGTAGTTCGCGGGCGAGGAAGGAGCGGAGGGTCTTGTAATTATCCCGCAGGGTCTCCAAGAGGGCGAGGCGCCAGGCTTCCCCGTGATTGTAAGCCGCCGCGCAACCGGCATAGCCGAAGCAATTCACCTCGGTGATGATCCCCCTAATGGTTTGGTGGAATTGTTGGCGCAGTTCGCGGTTTTCAATAATTGAGAAAGCGCAGGCGAGACCGGGGAGGTTGTAGGTCTTGCTGGGTGCCATAAGGGTCACCGTGCGGGCCGCAATGCTTTCGTTGAGGCTGGCGGTGACACTGTGCTCTGCCTCGGCATCAAAGATCAAATCACAATGAATCTCATCAGAAATGAGGATCAAATCGTGTCGTTCACAAAACTCCCCCAAGGCTTCGAGTTCGTCGCGCCTGAAAACCCGACCCACGGGATTGTGCGGGCTACAGAGGATAAAGAGACGTGTGTCTGGGCGTACTGCCGCCTCCATTGCCTCAAAGTCCAGGTTCCATTGATCGGACGCATCGAGGCAAAGCGGCACGCGGATCAGTTCGCGCTTGGCATAATCCGGCGCCGTCAAAAAGGGCGGGTAAACCGGAGTGGCGGTCATTACGGACTCATTGGGCTTGGTGAAAGCGTGGCAACACAGGTTGATGGCCGGAACCAGCCCGGGCAGGAAATTGAGCCAACCTGCTTTTGCAGGGTAGCCATGCGCCCGTTCGAGATAATGAAGTACCGCTTCAATTGGTTCGGCGTGTGGGATGGTGTAACCAAAGACCCCGTGATCCAGTCGCGCCTGCAGGGCCGCCACGATCTCTGGCGCCGTTTCAAAATCCATATCCGCTACCCAAAGCGGCAAAACCTCCGGATCGGCGTATTTCTCCCACTTGAGGGATCCATAGCCCCGCCTATCCGGGCAGCTCGTAAAGTTGTAATCGATCGTCGACATCGTGGTGCATCCTCACTGCCTCCACGCCGCCCTGCAATTCATTTTCTTAGCTTAATTTGATTCCTTTAGCTAAGAGGGATGAAAGGAGAATCATTTGTAATTTTCCGGATACTTTGCCCGAAAGACCGCGGATTCCTTAAGCTATATTTTCAGTGCTGGATGCCTACCAATCTTCAGTTCTCATTAGGCTTTCAGGGCGAGCAGTCTCTAAAACCAGTGAATTTCCGGCATAAACTTTGACCCAAATTCCCTCTAATTTGTCTTTGCTTTGTCGTGATTTTCCGGCATCCCCTTTCCAAGTCCAGCCATCCATGAGTTTAGTTTCCTTCATTTTGAAATGCTTGGTTGGGCGCTTCTCCTCTACGCGTGCAGGTAAAGACTCAAAAATAACCTTACCATTAATGCGCTCGAATTTACCTGCGCTGCGCTTTTTGGCTGCTACCTTATCGGTAAATTTAAAACAGATATATTCAGTCCTTATATCCTTGATTACTTCTTGTGTCGTGTTTTGAGAACGATCCCATAACTGGCAGTATACGTGGTAGTAATAATGCCCCCGCTTGCAGATTTATTTTTATCCGACTCTTCCTTGGTGAAACGTATTTCAAGGGCTCCATTTTTTAGTGCTTCTTCCGCAGCCCAGTCGCGAATATAATTTTGATCTGCTTGAGAGAAAATATTAATCGAAACCTTTTTTTTTAGACGATCGCTGCGCTCAATAAAAACGTCATCTCCACTAACAAGCGTTAGTTTAGCGGTCATTTCACGACCTTGCTTATCTTTAAAAGTGCGAAAATCTTCCGCATGCGCATGGAGAGCCCAGAGGGTAATAGCCAGAACAATGAGTATTCGATTCATCGGACATAGACTATTGTAAATGAGTAAAAAAATGCAAAAGTAAATTTTAGAGAATGCTAAATTAGGGAGTGTGACTTTCATATTTAAGACTGCCCAAAAAACAAATACACGATTTTTGAATACTCTGAACCCATCGACAAATTGAAAAGATATTCTCTTTGCTTATGCGGTTCAGCGATATTTCGCATCGCTTGAATTTACTTTTTCAAATCGAACCGATCGGCGTCCATGACCTTGGTCCAGGCCGCTACGAAGTCGCGAATGAATTTCTCCTGATTGTCGTCCTGGGCATAGACTTCAGCGTAGGCACGAAGCACGGAATTGGATCCGAAGACCAAGTCCGCTCGGGTGGCAGTCCAACGCACGTCACCGTTCTTGCGGTTACGGATTTCGTAAAGGTTTTCGCCGGCGGGGTGCCAGAGGTAGGCCATGTCGGTGAGGTTGATGAAGAAATCATTGGTCAGGGAACCGACGCGATCGGTAAAGACGCCATGCTGTGTACCGTCATGATTGGTTCCGAGGACGCGAAGGCCGCCAATGAGGACGGTCATTTCGCAAGCGGTCAGGTGCATCAATTGGGCGCGGTCGAGGAGCATTTCCTCGGGTTTGGCGATGTAGTTCTGCTTCTGCCAATTGCGGAAGCCGTCGGCGAGGGGTTCCAGTACGGCAAAGGATTCGATGTCGGTCTGCGCCTGGGTGGCGTCGCCGCGTCCGGAAGTGAAGGGCACTTCCACGGAGTGACCGGCAGCTTGAATGGCCTGTTCGAGTCCAACGTTGCCAGCGAGCACGAGGACATCCGCAATGGAGGCACCGCTTTCTGCGGCAATGGGTTCAAGCACCGCGAGTACTTTTTGCAGGCGGTTGGGTTCGTTGCCGGCCCAGCTGTTTTGCGGGGCAAGGCGAAGGCGGGCGCCATTTGCGCCACCGCGTAGATCGGAGGCGCGGAAGGTACGTGCGCTGTCCCAGGCAGTGGCGACGAGGTCGCCTACGGAGAGATCGCTTGCCGCAATGCGGGCTTTCACTGCCGCCACGTCGTAATCGCTTGAACCTACGGGAATGGGATCCTGCCAGATGAGGTCTTCGGCGGGGATCTCGGGGCCGATGTAACGGGTCTTAGGGCCCATGTCGCGGTGGGTGAGTTTAAACCAGGCGCGGGCAAAGGTCTTGGAGAAATAGTCCGGGTCGTCCCTGAATTTTTCGGAAATCACGCGGTAGGCGGGATCCATCTTCATGGCCATGTCGGCATCGGTCATGATGGGGTTGTAGCGGATGGAAGGATCTTCGACATCGGGAGTTTTGTCGGCTTCCTCGACGTTAATGGGTTCCCATTGGGTGGCTCCGGCAGGGCTTTTCTTGAGTTCCCAATCGTATTTGAAGAGGAGGTAGAAGTAGCCGTTGTCCCATTGCGTGGGGTTGGTGGTCCAAGCGCCTTCGATTCCACTGGTGACGGTATCGCGTCCGATGCCGCGGGTGGTGTGGTTCATCCAGCCCATGCCCTGTTCGTGGAGATCGGCACCTTCGGGTGCGGGGCCGAGGTGCTCGGGGTTGCCGTTGCCATGACATTTACCAACCGTGTGACCGCCTGCAGTCAGGGCGACCGTTTCCTCGTCGTTCATGGCCATGCGGGCAAAGGTTTCGCGTATATGGGCGGCGGTCTTGAGGGGGTCGGATTGACCGTTCACACCCTCGGGGTTGACGTAAATCAATCCCATCTGTACCGCGGCGAGTGGGTTTTCCATGGTGGCGGGTTTGTTGACATCCACGTAACGTTCATCGCTGGGTGCCAACCATTCCTTCTCCGCGCCCCAATAGATGTCTTTTTCAGGATGCCAGGTGTCTTCACGTCCGTAACTGAAACCAAACATTTCGAGTCCCATGGATTCGTAAGCGGCGTTGCCGGCTAGAATAAAGAGGGCGGCCCAGCTGAGGGCGTTGCCGTATTTCTTCTTGAGGGGCCAGAGGAGGCGGCGGCCTTTGTCGAGGTTGGTGTTGTCGGGCCAGGAATTGAGGGGGGCGAAGCGTTGGTTCCCTGTGGCGGCGCCACCGCGACCATCGGTCACGCGGTAGGTTCCTGCGGCGTGCCAGGCGAGGCGAATCATGAGGCCGCCATAGTGACCCCAGTCGGCAGGCCACCAGTCCTGACTGTCCGTAAGGAGCGCGTAGAGGTCTTTTTTGACCGCTTCGAAGTCGAGGCTTTGGACGGTTTCGCGGTAGTCGAAATCCGCGTCCATGGGGTCGGTCTTGTGGTCGTGTTGATGGAGGATATCGAGATTGAGATTTGCGGGCCACCAATCCTGCGGTGCCTGTTGATCCGAGGTATTGCTACCGTGCATGACCGGGCATTTTCCGGCGGGTGCTTCGCTGGGAGTGGTTCCATGTGGGAAAGGGCATTTCCCTGCGGGTTCGTTGGTATTTTCGGTCATAGTAAGTAGCGTAGTAGGAGAAGGTTTTTCTAGATGCGACTCGTGTCAAGGCATCTAAGAGAATATGCGGATAATAACTCCAAAGTTTTCTCAAAACTACTCGATCGGAGTAACGGTATACTGGTAGCGGTAGGTTTTTTCGCGCAATTGGTATTCGGGTAGGGCGATATCACCCCAGCTGTTGTCGCCGCCGACGCCCATTTGAGCGTGGTCTATATTCAGATGGACGGCAGTGGGTTCGGGTAGTTGCCAACTGTAGGCGTGTCCGGACATTTCGCAGGCACTGAATGGAAGGGCGTTGGCGCTGAGACCTTGCTTGCTGGTGAAGCGCAGGCCGGTTCCTTGGGCATCGGTGATTTCAATCCAGCGCACTTCTACTTTGTTGCCGTTTTCCTGAGGTTTGGAGTAGTCGACCCAATTTTCCAGGATGGTTTTTTGGTAGATGCCAACGGGTTGCCAGTTGCGGTCAGTATAGCTAGGGTCGGGACCGGGGCCGTACCAACGGACATTTTGAAAATCCAGCGGCAGTTGCCAAGCGGTGCCGACGCGCATCAACATGGGCAGGGTTTTGCGTGCGCGGTAGTGTAAGTCGACGGTGAGGCTGCCGCTGGGATGTACCCTATAGCGGAGGTCGAGTCCTGCTGCTGCGTCGAGAATGCTGCCCTTGAATTGTATCTCAATGGAGC
>JAACDB010000062.1 GCA_009937095.1 Verrucomicrobiota bacterium | reverse complement strand
TCGATGAAGCATGCCCATGTCATCAATGGCTACAAGTATGTTGGCTATTGCCGTAGATCGATCAATCGAGGGAATTATTTTTATGCATACTCTCACTTGCCACATTGGGAACTGAAATTGCCTCCATCAACTTATACATATACATGCTTCCGTGATCCAGTAGACCGTGTGCTTTCTCACTATAAAATGATTAAGGATTATAGTGAGGATGGGGTTGACCATCCGTGTATGAAAGTTGAGGGGAAATGGCTTGGTCGGTCTGAAATTGATTTTTTCCTAAATATGCCAAGAGAGCAGCTCTTGAACCAAATATACATGTTCTCGCCCACATTTAATTTAGATCAAGCTTTAGACGGGGTTAGCCGTATGAAACGAGTGCTCTTCGTTGACCGATTAGAAGAAGACTTGTCCGAGATGTCATCTGATTTAGGCTTGGAATTACACTATCAGCATCGACGGAAGACTAAAGGGCGTGAGTTTAGTACAAGTCTAAAGGAGAGTCTACGAGAGCTTATGCGCCCTGAATATGAGTTCTTGGAGGCACTGCGTAGCGGATTGAACCATGTCTAGTAGGCGATTACTTATTTGTGGCCCACGCTCAGTGCGCACAGTGACTGGGGTGGCACTTGCTGTTGATCTATTGATTGAGGGGCTGCTAGCTAAGAATAATTCTATTCGAGTCGTAGACGCAACGTGTGGAGGATCGGTTGCAAAGTCCGGAGCTTTTAGTCTTCGTCGGGCCTGGGAAACAGTGTGTGTCATTTGCTTAGTTTGGTGGCATCTATTATTTAGTAACAAGTATTATGCGACCATGTCGACCTCATCCTTCGGTTTTATACGTGATTACTTGACTACTGGTTTCGCGACTCTACTCGGCCATCGCACTGTCTTTCATTTGCATGGGGGAGGATTTGAGGATTTTTATACCAATTCAAAGCCATGGTTGCAGTGTTTGATTCGTGAGAACCTTCGAAGGGTCGATACTGTAGTTGTTCTCGGTGAATTGCTCAAGGAGCAGTTTTATTGTGTGGGTGAGTTTGTGAAGCCAAAGCTCGTAGTCGTGCCAAATGGCTTGACGCTAGGAGTGGAGGAGCCTGTTAAATCAGTGAAGAGCTTGACTGAAGACGTTAGAATTGAGCTCCTTTATTTGTCGAGCCTGATGCCGTCTAAGGGCTTCTTTGATGTGATTCAAGCGATGCAGGTCTTGGAGGCTGAAATGCCTAGGCGCTACCATTTGAATCTTTGTGGCTCCTTTGTGGATGCAACGACTGAAACTGCTGTTGAAGTGCACGATGAGGCGAGCTTGATTCAATACATCCAAAAGCATGAACTTGAGGGCTGTGTGACCTATCATGGACAGGTTCGTAACGAAGCAAAAGGTCAGCAGTTAAAGCAGGCACATGTGTTTCTTTTGCCGACGAGCTATCTTTGGGAGGGGCAACCGTTGAGCATTATTGAAGCGTTGGCTTTTTCGACTCCAGTAATTAGCTGCTACCACAAGGGAGTACCGGAATTGATCGAATCGGAGAAATCGGGGCTGTTTGTTGAGCCTGGCTCACCTGCTTTAATCGCTGAAGCCGTTTTGAAAATGACTGCGAATGAGAGCTCTTATGAACAGATGAGCCGATTTGCTCGTGAGCACTACGAAGCGAAGTTTAAGCGTGAAGTGCATTTAGAAAAGTTGATCGGTGTGATCTATGGATAGGCGGATCATTATCTCTGAACTCTATTACCCAGAGCAGAACGCCACGGGGTATTTTTTGACGGGCATGGCTGACGTATTGTTTTAGTGAGGTGGGAAAAGTCAGAAGACCACCAGATGACTTCATGGCCCTGATCCGCTAATACACGGCAGAGCGTCCAGTAGCGCAGCGGAACATCTGTTTCGTTGGGTAGTTGATCGAAGGGATTGACGACCCAAATAACTTTTGGGGTGCTAGATGTTTCGTTCTGTTGCTCGCAAGACATAAGATCGAGTTAGGCGGAGACAGATTTGAGAAAGTCATTGATGAGTTTTGTGCGATCAAAGTTTGTTTGAACTACCTCGCTGGCGCGGGTTTGCATTGCCGCCCGCTCTCCTTCGCTTTGGTCGGCGGTTCGCTTGAGCGCAATGACTGCGGCATCGACATCTCCGTGCTCAATCGACAAGCCGAAGCTTTCTGTCTCTATGATATCATTAAGGTAACTTTCGGGAGGCCCCAACGCCAGAACGGGACGGCCATTCGCCAAGGCGCCATATACCTTACATGGGTGCACGATGCCGCTCATGTTTTCGCCGAGTGAAACGAGGTGCAGGTCGGCGGCGGAAAGAGTGTAGCGGATCTGATCGAGGGACTGGTAGGGGAGTGAGACAAGGTTGTCAGTTATATGATTTTCAGCGGCAATTCTATAATCGACCCTCTCCTTGCCTTTCCCGCCGCCGATAAAGACAAAGATAAAGCGCGGGTCATCGGCCAGTTGTTCAGCGGCATCGAGAATAGTGTCGAGCGGATGCACAATGCTGTGGTTGCCGCTATACATAACAACAAACTTATCCTTCCAGCCTTGTGCGTTGCGAAAGGGATTTTCCGCGTGTGCGACAGGCTCAATGTGATCATCCATCGGCCAGGGTGGAATCACCTGAATGGCGGAGCGCAACTCGTCTTCAGGTGAGTTAAGTTTTTGCTCCAGTCGGGCTTTCATGAAGCGATCCAGGGTAATGACCGAGTCCGCGCGTTTAAGGATGCGCCGGTTAAGCCAATTCATTGCGAGCACCAAGGGGTGGCGCTCGCCAAATTTTCCTATTGCGACGGCCTGATCGGGATTGATGTCCATGACCCAGTAATGCACTTTCAGTCGGGGACGGAGGCATCCAAGAATTACTGCACATATAGCAGCCATGGGCGGGGAGGTTGAAACCAGCAGGGCGGTCAGTTTGGGCGTAAAGAGTCCGCGAAGGATGCACTGTATGGTAAAAGAAAGCTGTGCGAAAATGCGAATAGTGAGATTGGCTTTACCTAAAGAGGCAAATTTAAGTCGGCGGATACGGATGCCACTCCGCACTTCTTCAGCTTCAAATACTTGAGCGGGATTATCATAGCCTCGAATTGCGGTTAAAACTTCTACGTCATTTCCATCTTCCACTAAAGCAAGTGCCGCCTCATTGAGGTATTGCCCCACCGCCGCTGGGTCGGGTGGGAAACCCTGAGTGATGATAAGGAATCGTTTCATATGCCTTAGGGATAGGTTGTGCCGTAATTAGAACCATTCGCAATGCTGAATGAACTCGAAATCTTAAATAAGCACACTAAGGTGTTCGTTTTGGAATATGCGCTTCTTCACGATTTTTGTACTATTTTTGCCGGCTGTCTTGGCAGCAAGTATTCCTGATAGACGGGTAAAACAGGTACCCAACACATCGCGCTTGGAGCTGGCGGCGGTGCGGGAGGTGGTGCTGCCGGAAGGGGCTTCGGAAAAGTTGCAAGGCGCGGTGGCGGATCTGCAGGCGGTTTGGTCAGAGCGGGTGCCGGGTTCGACGGGGCTTGAATCAGCTGCGGGGGAGGCGCGGAAGTTTTCTATCGCGTTGGAGTACCGTGCGTCCCCAAGATGGGCGCGTTTGTGGCGTTCCTGGCCGGTGGGTAGTTTTACGATGGAGCGGGAACGCACGCGGATCTTCATCCGTGCGGAGGCGGAAGCGGGCCTAGTCAACGGAATCTATGCGCTCTGCCATGAGGTGCTGGGTGCGCGTTGGTATTGGGCGGGGGATCTTGGGAAAGCCTATGTGGGGGAGGTGCCGCGCTTTTTTCCGGAGCGTCGCTGGCAGGAGTCGCCGTCCTTTGTGCAGCGCCGTCTTTATCCGATGAATACAGATTTTGGGCGGCGCAATCGTTTGGCTGAGGGCTATAGTTTCAACCACAATATGGCAAAGGTCTTCACCCCGGAGGTCTATGCGACCGATCCGGAGATTTTTCCGGTGGTGCGGGGTGCCAAGAAAATCCCAAAGGGGAGCAGGGCTTATGATGCCACTCCAGACCTCCTGCACCCGCGGGCGGTGGAGATTGCAGCGGAGGCGGCACTGCGGCATTTTGAAGCCAATCCGGAGAGTGTGAGTTTTTCGCTGTCGATCAATTACAATACCAATTTTGACGGGCAGGCACACACCAACGAATTTTTCAAAACCTTGGAGTTTTATCGCCGTCGGCCGAATTATACCGATTACGTTTTCAGCTTCATGAACGCGGTTGCCAAAAAAGTTTTCAATGAGGGTGGGGCGTGGCGTACCCCTTCCGGGGAGAAACGTTACCTTACGGCGCTGGCATATTTCTGGACGGAGCAATCACCCAGTTTCCAGTTGCATCCCCGGGTGATGCCGGTGCTCACTTCGGATCGCGCCCAATGGCATGATCCTGACTACCGCGCCGATGACCGGGCGCTGATTAAGCGTTGGTCGCGGAGCGGAGCCAAGCGCATCGGCACCTGGGACTACTACTTTGGTTCCCCTTACCCTTACCCGCGTCAATTCAACCAATGGATCGCAGAGAGCCTGCGGTACCTCGCCAAGAATAAGGTGACAGTTTTTTTCTCACAGTTGCCTTCGGCTTGGGGAATGGATGGCGGCAAGGCGTGGCTCGCTTCCCGCCTGCTCTGGGATCCGTATCTGGATGCGGAGGCATTGCTGGATGAATATTACACGACCTTCTTTGGTCCGGCGGCGGAAGCGATGCGGGCTTTTTATGAAACGGCAGAGGCGCACCGCAATGCCCACGAAGGTGATTGGTATTGGATTAAGCATTATCTGGACGAGGCTGCGGTTGAACTCTTCCCTCGGGTGGTGCTACAAAGCATGCGGGAAAAGATTGAGGCCGGTCGCGCGGCGGTGCCCAACGAATCCATCTACGCCAAGCGCATTGCGGTTGTTTCGGAGGCCTTCCGCTTCACCGAACTTTATGCGGAGCTACAATCTACACGCCGTGAATTAACCGAGGCCGCTCTGGCAGAAGCGCTACCACTGACAGAAAAAATCAGCGCCTTTCTTGCGGCGCGGGAGGCTTTTGAAACGTACGCGAAAACGCTCATCGAGGATCCCATGCATGCGCGGCTGGCATATTTTATGCGTTTGAACCAGTCGGATCCCGTGCCGATGGCTTTGCTTGTGACACTTCGTTCGGGGGCTTCACTGGAGGGATTAAATCTCGAGCGCTACGCCGATGCGATCGAAATTGCCAAGCGCTGGGCGCAGCATCCTGAAAGTTTTGAAGCCGTCTTTTGGAATGATCGCTTGAGGCACAAATTCGCAATACCCAAAGTCCGCAGTCCTTTTGAACCACCACTTCCTGAAATCTATGACTGGAGGCTTAGCCTGCGAGCCGCCGAGGGCTTGAAAATAGAAGCCCTCACAGAACCCAATGGTCTGGTGATTGAAAATGCGGACTACTTTGGACTTTACGGAGATATTCGACTGAAATCCACTCGTGATTATGTTTTCGAGGTGGAGGTCGATTACCGATGCAGTCCGGATAACCGTACTTTTTTGCAGGCCATGTGGAAAAATGAAGCCATGAAAACGATCCGTAATGATATGCTCCTGCGATTGCCGAATCACACCTCGGGGCAAACTTATCGTTTCTTTATTCCCGTTCGTTCGCCTGAAGCAGCAAGCCACCTTCGCCTACGCTTAAAAACGGAGCATCAGTACCCCGGTGATTTTTTAAAGATTTCGCGTGTCCAAGTGCATGCGGGGCTCAGTCGCCTGGAGCCGGCGGCGAAATAAGCCAAAGCACCGGCGGTGGATGCCTTTCGCGAAAGCCGGGATCATGGCATTCTAAAATCCAGCCAGCCGCCTCCTTTTTGTGCATCCATTGGGCGACTGCTTCAGATTCCAATTGCCCGCCGGAGTGCCCGCGATAGGCCGTGACCGCAAGCAGGCCATCCGGCGCGAGAAGCGCGGCACTGGCATCCAGCGCGGTTAAGGTATTTGCGGTATCGGTTTGTACCGCTTTGTCACTACCGGGCAAGTAACCGAGATTAAAGACAATCGCGGTGGCGCGCGGGGCAGCTTCTGCCAATGTCGCCAAGGCGGTGGCGTGGTTCTCCTCGATCAGTTGCACCTGTTTCAGGCAGTCTGCCTCGCGCAGACGTTTCCGGGTAGCACCAATGGCGGCAGCTTGAATATCTATCGAGCAAACCCGTCCACACGCGCCGACTAATTCTGCCAAGAGCAGACTGTCGTGGCCGTTGCCCCCAGTGGCATCCACTGCGAAATCGCCCGAGCGAACGCGGGCTTTGAGGCGTTTGTGGACATGTTCAGTGAGGCGCATGGGGTGTGCGGGGTAGGGATCTGTGGAAAACGCGCTTATGCGAAGCGCGCAAGGTCAGTTTCGGGGTCGAGGGGTCGGCCCTCGAGGAGGTATTCGGCAAACTGGCGAGTCATGAGCGGGGCAAGGGAGGCCCCTTTTGAGCCAAGGCCGTTGAGGAGGAAGAGCCCTTTGTGGTCGGGATGTTTTCCCATGATGGGGCGGGCGTCTTGTGTGCTCGGTCGCAACCCTGCCATATGGTGTTCAATTTCCAACTCCGGAACGGTTTTCAAGATATCGGCAAGGCCCTTCAGTAGGGAAGCCTTCGCCGAAGCGGTGGGTGATTCGCTGAGGTCGTCTTCATCGTAAGTGGCACCAATCCGGTAGCGGTTTTCACCATAGGGAAGGAGCCATTTACCGTTGTGAAAAATAGAGCGCGGGAGTTCCAGTTCCGGACAGCGAAAGGCGAGCGTCTCGCCTTTCACGGGCTTCATGGGCAGATCCGGAAAGAAGGGATTTTGCGTGACGGCTGCCCCTTCGCAAAAAACAATCCGCTCCGCGAAGCAATCCTCGTAATGCCAGCCTTGATCCGTGCCTTGCCGCAGGGTTTTGTGGTCGAAGGAGCCTTCCCGGTAGGATTGCGCCGACAGTAAATCCGCACGCAAGGCCTCAAGCAGCGGAGGCAAATCGACATAGGCAGCACCGTGGATTTCAAAACTTCCGCAGGAATCACGGAGTGCATCCGGCGCTTCACCCGGAGGAGATAAGTTGCCCAGAACATCGGCGTAGCGGGGATTCCGCGAACGACGTCCAATGCGTTTTAAATCGGCTTCATTCTGGCAAAAACGCCGCAGGGGAATGGGGTGGTAAATCTCGATTCCAAGTTCGGCTTCAATGGCTCGATAACTGCGTTCCGCTTCCGGCAGGAGGGCATCAATTTGCCAGCTTTTAACCGCCCAGCGTCCGGTGACGGGATTGATGACCCCTGCCGCAACCGAGGCAGCGCAGGATTTGGTGGAATCTCCAAAGACAAGCACCGATTCGCCTGCGGCGCGCAAACGCCTGGCTAGCAGACAGCCAGCTAGGCCAGCGCCAACGATAATAGTGTTTCGACTTGTTGGTGTTTGCTTGATGGTTGCCTCGCCTTTCAGGTTCGTTAGGATCAAGCTATCATCTACTTCTAGGCCCCCGTCGCAAACACTTCCTTTGAAGCTGGTACAAAAAATCCGCAGTCTTCTCGTCCCGAAGGTGAGACCCTTTGGCACAGAGCCGACTCGTGCGGAAAAAGGCCGTTACGGGGAAGCACTCGCAGCACGCTTCTGCCGTTTGGAATTAGGCTACCGAATTATTGCCCGCAACTGGCGCTTCCGTCACGATGAGATTGATCTGATTTGTCGCGATGGAGCCGTCTTGGTCTTTATTGAGGTCCGTACCCGTGCTGAGGGTGCTCGCATACCGGGAGTGCAATCCGTAGATTCGCGCAAGAAAGCCAAATTGAGGCGGGCCTGCCGCAATTATCTATATGCTTTACGGGATCCCGCCCCGCACTTCCGTTTTGACATTATCGATATTACCCTCCCCAAAAAAGGCGCGGGAAAGATTCGCCATTTTACAAATATTCCGCTTTTCTCCAAACACTTCAGTATTCCTAATTGCCCAAAATGACTGATCTCAATGATGCTTCCCGCCATCCTTTCCTGGAAGGCCTCAGCAAGCACCGAGGTGCGCCGCCGACCGTAATGGTCATTTTCGGCGCGTCCGGTGACTTGGCTGCGCGTAAACTCATACCAGCGATTTTCAACCTCGGGGTTGATAATCTCCTACCTGGGGAGTTCCACCTCATCGGCTACGGTCGCCGCAAAATGAGCGATGCCGACTTCCGTGCCGAGATGGATGCTGCCATCGAGTCGCATTCCCGCCGTCCCCTCGATCCCACTATTTGGGAGCGCGTCCGTGAATCCATGAGCTACCAACCGGGTGGCTATGACGACGCCAAAGCGTTTGAGGTTTTGGCAAAGCGCATTGCCTCGATTGAATCAGCGCTCGGTCGTGAAGTGCAACGCCTCTTCTACATTTCGACTCCGCCCAGCGTCTTTGAACCCATCATTGAAAATCTTGGGCGTTCGGGCTTGGCGAAAGCGCACCTGCATACGCCGCACGCTTCAAAGGTCATCGTTGAGAAACCCTTTGGCCACGACCTGGCTACCGCCCGGGCACTCAATGCCTCGATTCAGGAAGTCTTCGAAGAATCGCAGGTTTACCGCATCGATCACTATCTCGGGAAAGAGACCGTCCAGGATCTGCTCGTGCAACGTTTTGCCAATTCCATTTTCGAGCCCATGTGGAACCGCGAACACGTGAACAATGTACAAATCACGGTGGCAGAAAGCCTCGGGGGCGGTTCACGTGGCGGGTATTACGATACCAGCGGAGCTTTGCGCGACATGATCCAGAATCATACCATGCAATTGCTTGCGCTCACTGCGATGGAACCGCCCGTTTCGCTGGATCCGGAATCCATTCGCGACGAGAAGGTCAAAGTTTTAAAAGCGATTCAGCCCTTGAATCTCGATGGCGCTAACGGCCAAGCCGACGTGGTTCGGGCGCGCTACACGGATGGGATCGTGAACGGGGATCCCGTAGTCGGCTACATGGAGGAATCCGGAATACCGGCCGATTCGAATACCGAAACGTATGCCGCCCTGCGCCTCTCCATCAACAACTGGCGCTGGAAGGGAGTCCCGTTTTACATCCGTTCCGGCAAACGCATGGCGCGTCGTGCCAGTGAAATCGCGGTACAGTTCAAGCGCCCCCCTGGGATTTTGTTTTCTGAAGGCGACAAATTTAACGTAGCGCCCAACACCATGGTTATCCGCATTCAACCCGACGAGGGCGTGACGCTGGTTTTAAACTCTAAGGTTCCCGGCCTCGAGACCCGTACCCAACCCGTTAAGATGGACTTTCGCTATGCCGCGACCTATGGTTCCAACACTCCGGAAGCGTACGAGCGCTTGATTTTGGACGCCATGATCGGCGACGGGACACTCTTTATTCGCGGTGACGAAACCGAAGCTTCTTGGAAATTAATCACACCCATTCTGGAGCATTGGAATGCCAATGGAACGAAGGGCATGGAAAACTACACTGCGGGTTCATGGGGGCCTGCAGCCAGTGACGCCATGCTCAAGGACGGGGGCAACACCTGGCGTAATGCCGGATAGCCAAAGCGTGCACGCACTAGACCAAGTTTAGGATGTCAGAATTGATCACACATCTGCCCGGGCAGGACCTACCGGTAAGTGCGGTAGGGAAACGCCTCCGTCAAATGTGGGACACCGAAGAGGAGGAATCGCCTTCAGAGTTTCGGGCCTCCCAAATGAACATTGTGCTTCATTTTGGGCTTCAGGTAAAACCCGAGGAGGCCATGGAGGCTTTCAATACTTTGGTGCGTTTTGTGCAGCGTTATCCTGGCCGGATCATCGTACTTTGCCCGACTGAATCGCGCATGAACGGCTCAATGGGAGCCAAACTTTTCAGTCAGTGCTATATCGGCTCCTCGCAACGGGAGATGTGCTGTTGCGAAGCGCTCATGCTCTCCTTTGAACCCGAGGACTTCGGTCACCTCGCCAACCAGGTATCGGTATGGTTGGAGCCGGATTTACCCACTTACCATGGGTTCATTGGGGTTCCTATGGTTCGCTTGAAAAAGTATTTTAATAATCTTTTGCGGGATGTTCAGCGCACGGTTCATGACAGCAGTATTGAATCGCCGGAAGTGGCAGAACTGGACGCGTTGCGGCCCGGTCGCGTTCGGGATTTAGCGCAAGCGCGGCTCCTGCCGGTGCGCCAATCCTTGGGGCAGTTCCTGAGCGGCTTTCCCATGGCATCCTTGCTCGAAGGGCTAAAGGGCATTACGGTGGGGTGTGCGCCCGATCGGACGGGTGAAGCAAATCGTCTTTGTGAGTGGCTACACACCTGCTTGGAGGCGGGTTCCGAAAACAAAGCGCAACCAAGTGTTCAGATCGCAAAGCAAGCCCTCGACGCAGAAAAGCTCCAATTGAATATGATTTGGGAATACGAGGAGGGGCGTCACCTCAACTGGGAGCTTTATCGCGAGGCTGAACGCGCCCGCTTTGACTACAAATTAGGCGCGGAGGGCAAATCTTTCATGACGCAGCTCAAGTCATTGGCTCCCGAGCAAGCCTTGGCAGAAGCGTTCTTTTTCTAGATGTGGGCCAAGGGGCTTAAGTCTTGCTTGGGAAGCGTCCAACCCCTTAGATTTAATTTCTTCAAAGGTGGCACGTGCCATGACTAGACTGATAATGTCACAAAATCAAAAAAGTGTTTCCTTGGATCCTCCCGCCGATCAGCGCCTGAATTTATTGCGCTCATTATTGCGCAGTCGGCTGGGTGACCTGCGCGAGCAAAGCCTCATTCGTCAAGGCAAAGGATGGTTTCATATTTCAGGCATGGGGCATGAGTCCCTTGCTACCGCTGCCCTGCATCTTGAGGCAGATGACTACGCCTTCCCTTACTACCGTGACCGCGCTTTTTGTGTGCAGCGCGGTTTGAGTGATGCCGAGTTGGCACTGGCCTTTTATGCCAAGCGGGATTCTTCCAGCGGAGGCAGGCAATTAACGGGGCATTTCAGTAATCGCAGCCTTAATATCTGGAGCCATCCTTCCCCGGTGGGGGCGCATCTCCTTCCGGCTTGTGGTGCTGCCTGGGGTATGCAAATGGACGGGCAGGGGCAGGTGGTCTTTGCCTCGCTTGGAGAAGCCGCCTCGCGTCAGGGGGATTTTTATGAAGCCGTTTGCTTTGCCAAGGAGCGGCAGTTGCCCATCGTTTTTGTTGTAGAAGATAACCGTATCGCCATCAGTACCGACACCCGCCGCACCAATCCTCTGGCCTTGGGGGTCTTGTCAGAAGATGAATGGCGACGGGTTGAGGGAGTGGAGGTCGAGGCGGTCTCGGCGGTCATGCAGGATGCCATCGCACACGCCCGCGCCGGGAAAGGGCCGTCATTTGTGTGGTGCGATGTCGAGCGATTTTCCAATCATTCCAGTGCCGATGATCAGCGCATGTATCGCGCTGCCGATGAATTGGAAGCCCTTCAAAGCCGCGACCCCGTGGCGCGTTATCAGGCACAGTTGATTGAGTCCGGAGTATTGACAGAGGCTGAAGCAGAGGCGCTGGAAACAGAAATCAAGGCCGAGGTGCGCGCAGTTTATCAGACTGCGGAGTCTGCCGAGGATCCCCGGGAGGGGGAACAAGCCAGTCATCTTTATGGGCCGGTTGGCGAAGCGCAAGCGGTACCGGTGGAACTGGAATCGGAGTGCCGGATTTTGGATGCGGTCAACCGCACCTTTCACGCCGCCTTGTAGCAATTGCCGGAAGTAGTTTTCTTTGGAGAGGATATCGCCGACCCAAAGGGTGGGGTCTTTAACCTCACCAAAGGCCTTTCTACCAAGGATCCGGTGCGGGCGGTCAATTCCCCTTTAGCAGAATCCACTATTATGGGAGTGGCGGTCGGCTTGGCCTCCTACGGAAAGCGCCCTTGTTTTGAGATCCAATTTGTCGACTTCATATATCCCGGCTGGAATCAACTCGTTTCAAATATGGCGACGCTCCGCTGGCGCAGCTTTGGGCAATGGCAATGTCCCTTGGTGATCTATGCGCCCTGCGGGGGATATCTTCCTGGGGGTGCGCTTTGGCACAGTCAATCCGGTGAAGCAAATTTTGCACGTATTCCGGGTTTGCGAGTGGCGGTGCCGTCAACACCCAACGATGCGAGCGGGCTATTTTGGGCGGCGCTCCAGGGGAGCGATCCCACGATCCTACTTTTACCCAAGCATTTGATGTGGGCCGCGCAGGCAGCTCCCGCGCCCGTTCCGGCAGTGGCCCTCGGCAAAGCCCGCGTGATTCGTGAAGGCGGGGTGCTGACCCTCGTGACCTGGGGTAATTGCGTCGAATTGGTCGAGGAGAGCCTTGCGGGAATGGAGGAGTCTGTTGACGTGGAATTAATCGACCTGCGTTCCATTGCGCCATGGGATCGTGACTGCTTAATGGAGTCCGTATGTAAGACCGGGCGCTTGCTGGTGGTTCAGGAGGATAACATCAGCGCCAGCGTGGGGCAGATGTTGGTCGCAGACTTATGCAGCGAGCGAAAGGTTTTGGAGTCCTTGAAGAGTCCACCTGCCATTGTTTCCAAAGGAGACGTACATATTGGCTTTAATCCGATTTATGAATATGCAGCGCTGCCGGATCGTGAGCGCATCGTTGCCGCCATCGAAGGAATGCTGGGATCCGCCTTGAAGTCCTCGCTGGAGGCGGCAGTATGCAGTGAGCGCGCGGAGTCTTCGGAGTCGAATGCGTCGGCTGTCACAGAGAAACCCACCATGAGCACGAGTCCTTCCACAAAAACAATAACGGTTCCCATTCTTGGGGAGGGTATTCGCGTCGCCCGTATTGTGGCGGTACACAAAGCGGCAGGTGAAATGGTTGCGGCAGATGAAGCCCTTTGCGAAGTGGAAACCGACAAAGCAGTTTTCCCGATTGAATGTGATGTTGAGGGGCGCCTTCTGGAATGGAAGGCCGGACTCGATGATGAAGTAAAAGTGGGGCAGGAATTATTGGTGCTTCAATTGACTGGCGAGTCGGGCGTGGCAGACGCTCCCGCAGCCGTCACGGAAATGGTAGAACCCGCTTCATCCAACACGGGGCTTTCTCCCGAGGCGATTCAGCAACTACAAGGAATCGTGCCGGCGACCATTGATATGACTTGTCGTTGGGAAGCAGTGCGTGATGCACGCCAGCGCAGTAAAGCATTGGGCGGCGGGACGATCTCGCCAATAACGATGTCGGCCTGGGTTGTGGTGCAGGCGATGCAGTCACACGCGCGTTTTGCCAGCTATGTCAGCGGCGGCAAGTTGCAGGAAGCGGGCGCAGATTTTGACTTGGGCATTGCGGTTGCCTTACCGGGTGATGTTTTGGAAACGGCGGTCGTGCCGGCTGCCAATAAGCTGAGCTGGGAGGAATTCCCGGAAGCGGTGAATGCCGCTTTGAAAAAAGCGCGACAAGGCGAGCCGGTCTCCAAGAATCGTGTTTCGTTAATTATTTCCAGCCTGGGGACGTACTCGGTGCGATCTGCTATTCCGGTAGTGGTGCCGCCCTCCGTGGCGACGCTCTTTGTGGGTGCCCCTCAAAGCCTACCCGATCCCAAGTCGAAGGACAGCGGGTTGATGGAAGCGGTTTCGCTGGTGCTGACCTTCGACCATCGCTGGATCAATGGCGTCGGTGCGGCGGCTTTCCTTTCAAAGGTGCGCAAGGGAATCGAACGTTTTGATTTAGTCTGAGTTGCCAGCCGCTCATTTTCAGCCTTGCTTGTGGTATCAAAATGAAACGGGCATGTGAGCATTGCGGGGTAAATTTTTCGCCACGGGTGGCAGACGAATCGTATTGCTGTAGTGGTTGCATGGCGGTGGCGGCACTCTTGGCAAGCGAGGGTCTGGAAGAGTTTTACCGCCGTCGGGATGCGCCGGGTCGTCCAGTGGGGTCGTTGCCGCAGGTTGATCGGGCTTGGGCTGGTGCGATCCAAAAAGAGGCCGAAGCGGTGGCGCAAAATAAGAATGCCGTTGCTTTAAAGCTCGCCGTTGAAGGCATGACTTGTGGGGGCTGCGTTTGGTTGATTGAACATCTCTTTAACCGCGAGGAAACGGGGGACCAAATTGCAGTCTCATTGTCGGGGGGCTCAATGGATTTGAAGTGGAGCGAGGGACAGGCGTTTAATTTGGCGGGTTTCCTTGAGGCGCTGGCTGCGCATGGTTACCGCGTCAAAAGCTACCGAGGTAGCTGGTTAAGTGGAGTACCGCTTACCGTTCGATATTTTGGGCTGGCAGGCTTATTCAGCTTTAATGCGATCTTATTGCTATGGCTGAAACGCTCCGATGAAGCAGGCCCATTTGCAGACACAACCCTTCGTTGGCTGTTGAATGGGCTCCTCGTTTTTAGCGTTTTTGCGTCAGTGTTTTGCTGCCTTTTGTGGGTTTGGCAGTGGCGCGTGTCCGCACGAGGCAAGGCAACCCCCTTGCAGGACTAGGGGTTATCAAAATCATCCGGTATGGGAGGGAGTTCCAATGCCATCGGTTCGGGCGCTGCTTGCGGCTTTGCAACGGCTTCATGTTTGCAGATCAAATCACGAATCAGGGGATCATAAGCCGGGTCAGTGCTCAACTTCGCATAGGCTGCTTCGGTCAATTGAATGGATTGCTTGCATTGGCTGACGCGGTAAGAGCTGGACTGACTGTCCTTCATTTCCCGTTTGAGACTTGCAAGCGCTGGATCAACCCCTCGGTACTGGAAGGCCTTCAACAAGGCGAGATTTAGGGTCTTGCGGGAGCAGGGCTTCAGCCACCAATCCGCTCGTTGTTCGGCGGCGATTATAATGAGCTGATCGATCATCTTATCATTATAAATTCTTTGCTCGCTATTGAGCGGCCGCCTGCTTTCGGCTGCCAACTGAAGTGCAAGATTGATTTGCTGAGCAATTTCAAGGGTACGATGGCTCTTTCTTTCGAAGGACGTCCCAGTAAAGAAGACCGCAAGGGTTGCGGACATGAAGGCTGCAATAAGTAGTAGATTCGTGAATTTATTCATTTTTCACGGGGTTAATAATAGAGGTAGATTATTAGAGTGTAGGGCAAAGGTCAGCTTTCGCCACCGCTAACTTCACGTATCTGAGTGCTGTCAACCAGGCTCTTGCCGGCATACATTTTGGTCACCACGACAAGCGGGTTACCTGCTTCACACCAGCCGCCCTCACGCAAACGACTGAAGGCACTTTGGATATTGTCTTCAAGTTCATGAACAAATTCCATGAAGAAGGGTTCGATTCCGTGAAGTAAGAGCAGTTGCTTGAAGAGAACCGGGTTGTCGGTAAAGGCGTAGACCGGAACATTGGGGCGCAGAGAGGAAAGTTTTTGGGTGAAGATGCCGCGGCGGGTGAAAACCAGAATGGGCGCGTTCATCTCGGTCGCCAAGTGGGCCGCCGAGCGTAGCATTTTACTTTTGGGCAGATTTAAAACGAGGTCCTTGCGGAGACTTTCCTTTTGTTCTTTCTCAATACGATTAGCGATACGGTTGACTGTTTCCACGCAGGCCACCGGATATTTCCCCACGGTCGTCTCTCCGGAAAGCATCACGCAGTCCGCTTGCTCGCGAATGGCATTGGCGATATCCGTGACTTCCGCACGAGTGGGGATGGGGGAATCAATCATCGATTCCAGCATATGAGTTGCCACAATGACGGGCTTGAGTTGGCGAATGCAGGTATTGACGGCACGGGTTTGAATCACCGGCAGATCCTCAAAGGGGCATTCAACGCCGAGGTCACCCCGGGCAATCATGAGGCCATCGGCCGCCAGAATGATTTCATCAAGATTTGAGATGGCTTGTTGGTCTTCGATCTTGGCGATGACTTTGGCGGGACTGGCGCGGTGGCGAAGGTATTCGTGGAAGGCGTCGAGGTCTGCCGGTTCCCGCACAAAAGAGAGGGCAAAGAAATCGATATTTTCTTCAATGCCCACATCGATGTCGGCTTGGTCCTTTTCGGTGAGTGCCGGTAAATTGACGCGCACTCCGGGTAGATTGATATGCCGCCGGTTTCCGAGTGGGCCGGGCACACAGACTTCACAGCGGACGCGGTTGCCTGAAATTTCCTTAACCTCGAGACGAATCAACCCGCTATCAACGAGCACGGTGTCGCCCACATTCATGTCTTTGGCAAAACCCTCGTAATTGACATCTACCCGCCGGAAACCTTCTTCGCTGACGCCGCCAAGTCCCTCGCCGTAGGTGAAATCAAAGGTTTCTCCTTTTTCCAGCTCAAAGGTTTCCGGAACATCGCGGGTGCGGATTTCCGGGCCCTTCACATCCATCAGGATGGCAATGTGTCGCCCTACGTTATTGCCGGCTTCGCGAACCCTATGAATGATTTCGCGGGTCCACTTGTGGTCGGCATGCGCCATATTGATGCGGCAGATATCAACACCTTTGCGAATAAGTGCTTCGAGCACCTCGGTTTCCTGGGTGGCAGGGCCGACGGTAAAAATAAGTTTAGTTTTCCGGTGAGTCGTTCTCATGTGAGTTATGTGTGATCAGTTAGAGTGCTGCAGGGTCGACAACATGGATGGCAAAGTCTTTTTCTTGGTTCAGGCTGGCAAAGCGTTCTGTGACGCATGCCAAACTGTTGCAATCTTTACTGAGGTGGGCGAGATAAACTTCTTTCAGTTGGGAGTTCCCATTTAGTTGAGAGAGCGCCTCAAAAGCGGCATTATTGGATAGATGCCCATGGCGGCCACGGATGCGTTGCTTGATGGACCAGGGGCGTCGGGTGTCTTTTTCCAGAAGGGCTTCGTCGTAATTAGCCTCAATGACGAGCGTCTCTACCGAGCGCATTTGTTCGTGCACATGAGCGGGTACGTAGCCCAAATCGGTGATCCATGCGAGGCTTTGGGTGGGCGGCGTGTCGCCCTTAAGACCCCAGCGAAAGACGTAGCCAACCGGATCATAGGCATCATGGGGCAGGGCAAAGGAGCGGATTTCCAGATCGCGAAAGTGAAAGGTGGTGCCCGTTTCAAAAACCTGCCAATTCGCGCGCTTGGTCAGTTTTGCCTGAACCGCGTCGGCGGTGTCACGATTCGCAAAGATGGGTAGATCGGAACGGCGGGAGAGTCCGCGAATGCCTTGGGCGTGGTCGCTGTGTTCGTGGGTCAGGAAGACCGCCTGAATTGCGTCGAGGGATTCGCCCATTGATTCCAGCTTGGCTTGAATGCGTTTCCCGCTGAATCCCGCATCGATCAGGATTTTGCTGCTTCCCGTGCGAAGAAGGGCGCAATTGCCCATACTGCTGGAGCCTAAAATCTGAAAATCGGGATGCATTTCTTTCTTTGTTATGTAACAATAGGACTTCCGCAAAGCATTTTTACGCGCTTGCCTCTCGAATAGGATGTCCTATGAATGAATTTTATCCTGCAAGGTCGCTTGTATGCTCGGTTTGTTGTTTAAATGACAGAGGGACGTGTAAGCGTTTTGCGGGGAAAACGATTTTTTTAGATGAAGACCGACAAAAATAAGCCAGCGCAGGAGGATTTACTCCAAGCCGCGGGTGCGCCCGAGAAGAGCTACGATAAGGATTTTGTCCTTACCGACGCTTACCGCGAGAGTTTGCCCGATATGCAGAATGCCGATGCGCGTGCGATTTTTGGTGCGAATGTCCCTATCTTGAAGGTGGGAATTTCCAACTTCCGGTTACCTTTGCGCTATATCCGTCCAAATTCCGACACCGTACCATTGGAGACCTCGGTGACCGGCACGGTCTCGCTCGAAGCGGGTCAGAAAGGGATTAACATGTCGCGTATCATGCGCGTGTTCTACGAATTTGAGGAACGTGTTTTTACGCCGGACCTTTTACAGGAAATTCTACTGGCCTATAAAAAAGAACTGCGGGCGCACCGTGCGCAGTTAAAGCTGGAATTCGAATATCCCATTCTCAAGCCCAGTCTCCGTTCGGGCCTTGAGGGTTGGCAATATTATCGCAGTGCCTTTGAGGGGCGGATCGATGAATTGAACCGTTTCCGCAAATACCTGCATTTTGATTTTGTCTATTCCTCGGCCTGTCCCTGTTCTTCCGAACTGGCAGAGCATGCCCGCGGCCAGCGCCATGTTTATGGAATTCCGCATTCTCAGCGCAGTACTGCTCGGGTTAGCGTCGAAGTGGTCTCCGGGGAACACCTCTCGCTCGAAGATTTGCAATCCATCTGCCTTGAAGCCCTGAAGACCGAGACCCAGGTCATGGTCAAGCGTGAGGACGAACAGGCCTTTGCTGAGTTGAACGGCGCCTTCACTAAATTTGTCGAGGATGCTGCTCGTTTACTCTACGAGGAATTAGAGGCAGAGCCGCGTGTTCATGATTTTCAGGTTGCCTGTGCGCACCTCGAATCGTTGCACTCTCACGATGCCGTGGCCGTTATCCACAAAGGCCTACCCGGTGGCTTTAGCGGCCAATTCGATGATTACAAAGGGCTTCTGCGCTAGCTCGCCGCACTTATTCACACTATTTTTGAGGGCGTTGTGAATTTTGGGAACAAGTCACAAGGCGACTTGTATTTTAGCCTTACGAAGGCAGGTACGCCTTCATTTACCAATGTAAACATCTATTGTGACCAATACACAAAAAGAGGCACCCCGTGAAGAGCAGTTTGATGTCGTTGACGCGCAGGATGTCGTCATCGATGTGAAGCCGCGCTCCGAGGTGCACCGCGAAGGGCTCCGACACCGGGCCATCCATGTCTTTGCCTTCAATGCCGCGGGCGAGATCTTTCTGCAACGGCGCTCGATGACCAAGGACACCGCTCCGGGAAAATGGGTGAGTTCCTGCTCCGGTCATGTGGATAGCGGGGAAGATTACGATGCCGCGGCCCGGCGGGAACTGGGCGAGGAAATCGGGCTTCTGGAGCCACAGGATTTCTCGCGCTGTTTTAAAGTTGCGGCCTGCCGTGAGACCGGAAACGAATTTGTATGGTTGTATACCTGTCACGCAGAAGGGCCTTTTGAATTGGATCCCGAGGAAATCAGCGAAGGAAAATGGGTGGGCGCAGATGAGCTTGAGGCCTCCATACGTACCCATCCCAGAGAATTTTCGTGGTCCTTTGTCTACCTATGGCGTATGTATGCTGAGCGAGATGCGGCGGCAAGCTAGGAGAGGCTAGGATATTTTCAGCTCGGGAAGGGCTTGTCGCTTGCCAGGCGTGGTGAGATTCGCACGCTTGGGCTGAATGTCTGACAGTTCCAATAAAGCACGCCCCCGTCTTGCGGTCATTGATTATGGCATGGGCAACCTGCGCTCGGTTGTTAAGGCCTGGGAGCACGTAGGCGCCGATGCCTATTTGGCGGGCGAGCCGGATGCGGTGAGCACGGCCGATGCCTTGGTGTTTCCTGGCCAGGGTGCCATGGTGGATGCCATGCGTCGCTTAAAGGAAACCGGATTTGACGGGGTCATTCGTGATTGGGTCGCCGCTGATAAACCCTTCTTTGGAATATGCTTAGGCTTGCAGGCGCTTTTTGAGCATTCGGAAGAGGGGGACTGCGCAGGCTTGGGTATTTTCAACGGATCGGTTCAACGCTTTAAGATCGATCCCTCCCTTAAGATTCCACATATGGGTTGGAACAGCGTGACCTTCGCCAAAGGAGCACCGCTCACCGACGGCTTCCAGAGTGGGAGCGATCAATTCTATTTTGTACACAGCTATCACATCGTTCCGGCAGACCCCTCCCTCGTCTGGTTTGAAACGGATTACGGGGGTACTTTTGCCTCTGGCGTGCAACGCGGACGTTGTTTTGCCACCCAGTTTCACCCTGAAAAAAGTCAGTCAAAAGGATTGCAACTCTACGCTAATTTTTTGTTATACTTATGACCGCTTTTCTTTTAACCAAGGAAGGGCAAGCGATTAACCCGATTTTACTTGAACACACCCTGAGACATGGAGGAGCAAACTGCACTCATTCGCCTCGACGATACTAACTACGAATTTCCTCTAATTCTGGGAACAGAAGGGGAGAAAGCCTTTGATGTACGCAGCCTGCGTGCGAAATCCGGCTACATTGCTTTTGACGAGGGCTACGGTAATACCGGTTCTTGTCTCAGCGACATCACTTTCATTGATGGAGAACAAGGCGTTTTGCGCCATCGCGGGTACCCCATCGAGCAACTCGCGGCAAAATCGACCTTCCTCGAAACCGCCATGCTGGTAATCTACGGTGAGTTACCCGCTGATGAAAAGTTAAAGACCTTTCGCGAACAAGTGCGGAGCAGCGCCACGATTCATACCAGTATGCATCACCACTTCGAGGGCTTCCCGGGCAATGCGCACCCCATGGCGATTCTCTCGGCCATGCTCAACGCCCTTGGTGCCTATTACCCCGAGATGTCTTCTAATGACCGCGACCAAGACCTCGCTCATTTTGACGAAACCGCTGCCCTCCTTATTTCCAAGGTACGCACCATTGCCGCCATGACCTTCCGCATGAAGAAGGGACTCCCCTTTGTCGCGCCGGATCATTCCCGGCGTTACTGCGAGAATTTCCTCCACATGATGTTCTCCGAACCTTACCTGAATTATGAGGATAATGTCGGAGCAGGGGATGCCCTCGACCTCTTTCTTCGCTTACATGCCGACCACGAGCAAAACTGCTCCACCTCCACCGTGCGCATGGTCGCATCCGGTGGCGCGAATCTTTTTGCCTCGGTTTCTGCCGGGGTGTGCGCTCTATGGGGTCCCTCCCACGGTGGCGCCAATATGGCTGTCGTGAAAATGCTGGAAGATATCCATGCCAGCGGTGATGACGGCTCGCGCTTTATTGAGGCTGCCAAAGAAGGCAAAGCCAAGCTCATGGGCTTCGGGCATCGCGTTTACAAGAACTACGACCCCCGCGCCAAGATCCTTGGTAAAACCGTTGAGCAGGTCTTGACCCAAATCGGGGTGGACGACCCCTTGCTCAACATCGCCCGCAAGCTCGAACAGACCGCGCTGGAAGACGATTATTTCGTCAGTCGCAAGCTCTACCCCAATGTCGATTTCTACAGCGGAATCCTCCTCCGCGCGATTGGCATCCCACCGGAAATGTTTACCGTCATGTTTGCCATTGGCCGTATGCCCGGATGGATCGCAAACTGGAAAGAGATCGCTGAAAACTCCAAGGGTCGGATCCACCGCCCGCGTCAGGTTTACACCGGGCACGGTTTGCGCGATTACCAACCCATCGAGAAACGTTAAGCGGAATCCCCGCCCTTTGAGGCTTGCTCCTCCGGGGCGTGTACCACGTCCTCCAGCTTCAATCCCGTGAAACGATGGATGCCACCCAATAGCATCCACAGGGTGATCGACATGATGATCAAGCTCGGCACCACAATCATCGGCCAGCTCCACGCCATCATCTTAGCAACTTCCGCATTGAAAGCATCCGAGCCGCTGGGGCTCACCACTATCCAACGCGCCAGGAAAAAATTGAGCACTGCACTCAACAGAAAAGACCCCGCCAGCAACCAAGTGCATTTTTCCAGCAATTGCTCAAAGGCAGCCTCCGAGTCGTTTTGCTTGAGCGCGGCCTGCACCTTCCCGACATCCATGATTTCCGGCGAGTAGAGCAGGGTTCGGATCAAAGGGTAGGGCGTCTTTAAAGAAAAGACCACCGCCACGCCGATCAATGCCGGGATGGCGGCCTCCTTCACCGCGAACCATTCCGTCGGAATGTTTAGGATCCCGATGCCCCCTGTCAGCAGCACGCTGACCAGCCCCAGGATTGAAAGGAAGTTATACTTCTGCCGCTTGAAATAGTCGTAGATGAAATACGCGATGGGAAAGGTCAGCGCGATCAGCAGGATCGGAACCGCCACATTTTCAAAGTGTGGCTCCAAGTGCGCCCCAAACCATTTGCGCCCCTTGTTCAGGATCAATATCGGCAATAAAATATTGAACCCAAGGTTCAGGAACATGTTTTCCTTTTTCGGCGCCGGGTTTCCCGGGGTCGAACTTTCCGAGGTGCTGTGTTGCGAAGCTGCCATAAACCGCACTAGGCTTTGCTCTAATATGTCAAATGCAAGCTCTATCCGCTGCCTCATCACCGCCGGTCCCACCCGCGAGTTCCTCGACCCGGTCCGTTTTCTCAGCAACCCCTCTACCGGAAAGATGGGCTACGCCCTTGCCGAGGCCGCCCTCCGCCTCGGCTGGAATGTCGATCTCGTTTCCGGCCCGGTGAGCCTCCCGGAACCCGACGGCGCCATCCTTTACCCTGTTGTGAGCGCGGAGGAAATGTACCATCAGGCCGATGCCCTCTTCGACGCCTGCGATATCTGCATCATGACGGCCGCCGTCAGCGATTTCCGACCCGCCCGCTGCCTGCCGCAAAAAGAAAAAAAATCCACCGCTAGCCTCACGCTCGAACTCGAGCCGACCCGCGACATCCTCGCCGCCCTCACCGAACGCAAACTCGACCAAACCGTGGTGGGCTTCGCCGCCGAGACCGAAAACCTTGAGGCCAACGCCCGCGCCAAACTCACCGCTAAAAACTGCGATCTCATCGTCGCCAACGACCTCACCCAACCCGGTGCAGGATTTGCCGCCGATACCAATACCGTCACCCTTTTCACTGCCGACGGCTCGCACGAAACCCTCGGCCCCGCCCTCAAAACCGCCCTCGCGACCCAAATTATTGACCGCCTCGCCAAAATCCGCGCCTAAGACCCCGCCTCCAGTATTGTCATCCTCAATTCCAACACTTTAGCTAACGCTAGCATATGAAAAATACCGGGCTTGATAAAATCCTGGGCCGACTTGAAGATCTTGACTCGGTCAACCTCGGTATTCTCGTCCAACGCCTGGCCCGCGAGCGTAAACTGCAGGAAACTGTCTTCCATACCATTCAAGACGGCATCCTCGTCATCGATACCGACGGCATCGTGCAATACGCCAACGCCGCCGCCATCGGCATCATCGGACTCAAGGAAAACGAAATCGGCACCGCCCGCCTCTGGAAAATGGTGCCCGACCTCGCCCGCTCGATTGACCCGCAAACCGTGGACGGATCACCCAGTGCTAAACCCGTCCTCGCCCGCGAAGTCGAACTCACCTATCCCGAACGCCGTTACCTCCGCCTCTACATGGTGCCCATCGCCGCTCAGGTCGGTGCTTCCGATAGCGGCGGTTACGTCGTCGTCCTTACCGATGTCACCGAGGAAAAAGTCACCCTCGAGGAACGCATCGAGAGCGAGCGCATTGATTCCGTTATGCGCCTTGCCGCGGGTGTCGCCCACGAACTGGGCAACCCCCTTAACTCCCTCACCATTCACCTTCAACTCATCCAGCGTCAAATCGCCAAACTCCAGTCAGACGCCACATCCCCCGCCTCTGAATCCATCGCCGATTCCCTCCAGATCTGCCAGGGCGAGGTCAGCCGCCTCGACAGCATCATCACTCATTTCCTCGAAGCCGTCCGTCCCCAAAAACCCGAACTCAACGAAATCAACCTCCTCGAACTCGTCGAAGAAGTCCTGCGCGTTCAGGAAGCCGAACTCGTCGACCGCAAACTCGAAGTCAACATCGAGGTCAACGAGACCCCGCCCGCCATCCTCGGCGACCGCGGGCAGATCAAACAGGTCTTTTTCAACATCATTAAAAACGCCATGGAAGCGATGGAAGCCGGCGGGCAACTCCGCATCCGCACCGCTACCGACGATGAATTCCTGAGCCTCCAATTCATCGACACGGGCTCGGGTATCGCCGAAGCCGACCTCGCCAAAGTCCTCCAAGCCTACTACACCACGAAAGAAGACGGCCACGGACTCGGCATGATGATCGTACAGCGCATTATGCGCGACCACGGAGGACAGATCGGCATTGAATCCCGCGAAGGCACCGGCACCGTCATTTCACTCCAATTCCCCCTCCCGCACCGCCGCACCCGCCTCCTCGGCGGTGAATAAAATACCCTCTATACGCATAAATGTTTGCATACCGCCAATTTCTCTTTTTCCTCCTCCGCTAGCATGGCAAACGGTTTATTAGACGGTATACTCGCATTTGAAGACGGAACGATATTCCGCGGACGAGCCTTTGGAGCCGCCGCCACCAAAACCGGAGAGGCCTGCTTCAATACCAGTATGACCGGTTACCAGGAGATCCTCACCGACCCCTCCTACTTTTCCCAGATCATCACCATGACCGCCGTCCAGATCGGCAACTACGGCATCTGCCCCGAAGATGTCGAATCCGACGGCCCCAAAGTCAGCGGTTTCGTCGTCCGCGAAGTCAGCCCCCTCGCCAGCCACTGGCGCAGCAACCAATCCATTCAGGACTACCTCGCCCAAGCCGGCATCCCCGGCCTAGAAGGCGTCGATACCCGCGCCATCACCAAAAAACTTCGCGTCGCCGGCGCGCTCAACGCCTGCCTCAGCACGGAGGGAATCAGCGACGAAGAAGCCATCGCCAAAGCCCGCGACTTCGGCGGACTCGTCGGCGTCGACTTCGTCAAGGAAGTCACCGCGGCCGCTCCCTACGATTGGACCGCCCGCGGGGAGCCCTGCAATCCCTTCACTGTCGAAGGCACCGATATCAACACCGCCCCCATTCCCGACCAACGCTTCAAAATCGCCGCCCTCGACTTCGGCGCCAAATATTCCATCTATCGCCGCCTCCAGCAACACGGCTTCGACGTCCAAGTCTTCCCTGCCAACACCCCCGCTGAAGCCATCCGCGAATTCAACCCCCAGGGACTCTTCCTTTCCAACGGCCCCGGCGACCCCGCCGCCGTCACCTACGCCCACGCCACCGTCAAGGAACTCATCGAACATTACCCCACCTTTGGCATCTGCCTCGGCCACCAGATCATCACCCACGCCCTCGGCGCAGAAACCTTTAAACTCAAATTCGGTCACCGAGGCGGCAACCAACCCGTCAAAAACCTCGAGACCGGAAAAGTTGCCATCACCGCCCAGAACCACGGCTTCGCCTCCACCCGGGAAGAACTCGAAAAACACGGCGCCATCGTCACCGAGATCAACCTCAACGACCAAACCGTCGAAGGACTCCGCCTCAAGGACCGTCCCGTCTTCTCCGTGCAATACCATCCCGAAGCCGCCCCCGGCCCCAACGACGCCGACCCCCTCTTCACCGAGTTCCACCAACTCGTCGCCAAGCACGTCTAATATCCGGCTCCTTACTTGGAGTAGTTCCACGGAGTCACAGAGCACACAGAGTTCGGGGAAGCTAAAATCCCTTCACACGCTTTCACCTTCGCCAAGGCTAGGGCGGACAAGTCGCGGGGCACACGCCTTATTCGTGTGGATTCGTGTCCATTCGTGGTTCCTTTGCGGGCAGTTCATTGGATTCGAGCCATTTGAGGAAATTTTGGGTGGCGGCTTCGGCGGTGTTGACGGGTAAGCCTCCGAGGACGCGTACTTTTTGGGCATCGTGGGGCTCAAAGGTACGGACGATGACTTTGGCATTTCCCCCGCGGAGGGGGTCGAGGGCGACGCGGGCGTCGCGGCTGCGGCGCATGGAACAGAGGACTACGCGGGCGTGGTGGGCATTGACCTCTTGCAGAACCCGCGCGTCGGAGCCATCACCTTTGAGGGCATGATTGCCTCGTTCGCGGAGTTGCCGGATGACGGAGGCGTCGTCATCGACCACGACAACTTCAAGGCCGTGCTCGGTAAGAAATTGGACGGTCTGGCGACCGGCACGTCCGTAGCCGAGAAGGACGGCGTGATCCTTGAGGGTTTTTAAATCGTCCGCTCTTTTGAGGCGGGGTTTGGGGTGGAGTTTCATGAGGCGCCAGGTGATGGAGTCGCGTGAAATGAGTGGGGTCAGGGTCATGGTGCCAACAGTGATGAGGGCGATCATGGAAAAGAGCTCTGTACTGAGGTGTCCCGCGCCCATTCCGACAAAGGCGAGGAGGAGGGAAAATTCGCTGGTTTGAGAGAGAAGGATGCCCGCTTCAAGGGCGGCGCGGGTGGAGTAGCCCAGTCGTTCCGCCAATGCGGTGACCAGCAGCACCGTGACGCCAATGAGGACGAGGATGAGCACGAAGCCATGGAGGACCATGGCGCCCGTGGGCAGGGTGAGGACAAAACCGATACTGATGAAGAAGAGGGCGAGGAAGAAACCCGTCAGGGAACCCAGCATGCCCCGGACGAGGCCATTCATGGGGAAGGCAGACAAGGTGAAGCCCGCGAGGAAAGCGCCCACGAGGAAGGGGAGATCGAGAAGGTAAGCGACTCCCGAGAAGGTGAAAAGGGTGGCGAGTGCGCCGAGCATGAGGGTTTCCTCATCCGCGCTGAAGCGGCGGCAGACCCAGGGCACCAGGCGACGGTGAAGGAGGAGGGCGACTGCGCCGAGGGCGAGGGCTTTAAGGAGCGCGAGCGAGCACTCCACTGCGCCGCCTGCGATTGCCTGAAGGGCGACAATGAGCAGGATAATGAAGACGTCCTGCATGAGGAGCACCCCCACCACTAAGCGACCATACGGCTCAAAGAACTGGCGGCGTTGTTGGAGATGGCGAACCACCACGAGGGTGGAACTGGCAGAGAGCGCCGAGCCGATATAAAAAGCCGGCATCCATTCATAGCCCAACCAACGCGCGGTCAAAACGCCTGCTAGTCCCAGCAGGAGGAACTGGGCGCAGGAGAGGATAAGGACCGGTCGCGCGCGGCCTTTAACGCGGCGCGGGCTGAGGTCGGCACCGGCGGTAAAGACCAGCACCGCCAGACCCAGCTCAATCGTTTCCCGCACGAGGGCGGGATCAATTTCGATGCGAAGTTCATTGGCAAGTGCGCGCAAGGCGACTCCCCCCAACATGAGGAGCGGAATGACAGGCAGGCGCAGGAGCTTGGAGAGCCCAAAGGCCACTGCCGCCACCAAGAGGAGGATGGCGTAACCGCTCATGTTTGTACGAGGCCCTCCCTGACCAGAACTTCTTTTTGCGCGACAGTACCATCCACTGAGGGCATGAGCAGGTAGGCCGTCTCCAGATCGAGCAAGTCATCCACCATCGATAGGTCAAAGGCGTGAATGGCGCAGCGCACCCCACTGGCTTGGCAGCGATAGGCGAGGAGGTGGTTCACGTCTTCAATTTGAAGCGCCGAGACCACCAGACGTGCCCGGCGCAGGCCGATTTCCTCGACCACCGATTCATATTCCACGCTGCCGATAGAGGTTTCGGCTTTGCCCAAACCCGCCAATTTTTTGGGATCGGTATCGACCGCGAGGACGGCATGGCCCCGGTTGGCGAGGGCTTGGGTGATGGCGCGTCCCATGGCGTTCATGCCGACCACGATGCAATGCCCTTCCCGTGTCGTCTCGGCCTCCGTACTGGTCTTTTGGCGACCGCCGAGCAAGCGCAGTGCGCCGCTCCTTTCGCAGAGCGCATAGAGTGCATCTGCGTGAATGATGAGGTAGGACGAGAGCGCGATGGTCACGAGCCCGACCAGTCCACCGAGGGTCACAAGGGTTCCGCCGATGAGTCCCGAACTGGCACCCAGCGCGAGCAGGATAAAGGAGAATTCGCTCACTTGCCCCGTGGCGATGGCGGTATGAAAAGCGGTATGCGCGTCAAAGCGCATGCGGGTGAGAATGGTGAAGACGAGCAGCGGTTTGAGGAGCAGGACAAAAGCGCTCAGGGCGAGCGCCGCGACCCAGACCGCGCCGAAGTCCTGAATTTCCATGCGGATGCCGAGGGTCACCAGGAAGACCGCGATAAAGAAGGTCATGAGGGGATGGAGGCGCCGGTGCAGATCTTCGTGCATGGGAAGCTGCGCCACTGCCACCCCGGCGAGGAAGGCCCCGATCTCAAGGGAGAGATGGAACTCGTGCGCCAAGAGAACGATAAGGAAGCACCAGCAGAGCGCCCAGATGAAGATGGTGTCCGGTGAATTGGCGGCCCAGGCGAAGGGTCGGGGGAGGAGGTAGCGGGCGGCAATAAGTACCGCCGCGAGCAGGAGGCTCATCCCGCCGAAGGCCACCCCGAGGCTTTTCAGGACCGGAGCCATCTCAAAACTGGAGCCCCCCTCAAGCCCGCTCAAGACCGTGAGGGCTAGGATCACCACAATGTCCTGTCCCAAAAAGAGGCCTACCGCGAGACGCGCATAGCGGCGGTGCATGTGACCCTTTTGGTCCAGCAATTTGATGACCACCACGGTACTGCTGAAGGTCACCGTCGCCGCGAGAAAGATTGCGGGGAGCAATTCAAAGCCCAGAAGCCTTGCCACCGCGAAGCCACCCAGCGCGGTGAAAAGGAT
>JAACDB010000061.1 GCA_009937095.1 Verrucomicrobiota bacterium | reverse complement strand
ATGTCAGGGCGACTCATGGAGTTGCCCCTCGGAGTGTTCATTTTCGCGGTGGTCACGGTATTCTTTCCACAGATGGCACGCGCCCGCTCTGCGGGACAGACCTCGATATTCAAGGAACGTTTCCTCTCTGGAATGACACTTATTTTGGCGGTTTCGATTCCGGCGGGGATTGGGCTGATGCTGCTGGCAAAGCCCATCCTGGGGGCTTTATTTGAATGGCGGGCCTTTGGCGCGAGCGATGTGTTGCGCACTGCGCCACTGGTAGCCATCTACGGTTTGGGGCTTCCTTTTTACTCGGTGGCAACCTTTGCAACCCGGGCTTTGCATGCCGATAAGGAAATGCGTGCACCCGTGCGGGCGGCAATCATTTGTCTCTTTGCGAATCTTGCGCTCGCCCTGAGTTTAATGCTTTGGCTCGGAGAAAAAGGTCTGGCGCTTGCCAATATTTCAGCAGCCTTGATTCAATCGGTCCTCTTGTTGCGTTACTTGAAGCAACGGCATCCCAGTCTTGACTATCATTCCCTCACCGTTCCGCTTTTCAAAATTTTGACTGCGGGGGTTGTTATGGGATTATTTTGCCTCCTCCTGCTGGGTGGCCTCAAAGGCCTGAGTCCGGATCCAAAATTAGCGTCGCTCTTGGTCGTGTGCGTACTGGTGCCTGGAGGCGTCCTGGTCTATGGGCTCGCTTTGATGGCGCTTCGCTTTGAAGGGATGTCGGAGTTGAGCCAACTCGTCCGCCGACTCGGGAAAAAGACCGACTAGTTCGTTGCGGGTTGTAGCGCAGCGAGGCTAGGGCCTTGCGGCAAGGCGCGAGCCAGAATAAATTCAAAGACCGAGGAGTCGCCTTTTTCACGCACCCAGTCGAGGTGTTTTCGAGCGGTCTCGTGCTCGCCCTGTGCGCGCCAGTAGAGCCCAAGATAAGTGTGAGCCTCTGTTTCCTGAGCGGCATTGCGCACATAGCTGATGAGTTCTGCCGCGCTGGATTTGCCGACGATGAAATTCAGTACCGGCAGGGGCCATCCCGTGCGGGGAAGATTTGCGAGGGTATAATCAAGCGTACGGCGGGCATGCTCGGTCTCGCCGGCTTCAAGGTGGGCAAAATATGCCAGGAGAAGGGGGTAGAGCGTCTGCTCTCCTTCGCGGGTGTAGAACAGGTTGGCGCGTTTGGCGCTTTCAGCGGCTTCGTTGAATTCACCCCTGCACATTTGGGTCCACGCGAGGGATTCGAAGTGATACCCGTTGGGGGTCATTGCGCTGGCGTAGCGAAAGGAATCGAGCGCCTCGTCAAATCGTTCAAGGTTAAAGGCGGCGAGGCCACGCCCGTTCCATGCGAAGGCGTTTTCCGGGAGGCGTTCGGTAAGGCTGTCGTAGGCCGCGAATGCTTCGGTATAGCGTTCCAGTTTATTAAAAATCATCGCTTGGCCGAGGCAGGCTTGCAGGTTGTTGTTATCCGCTTCGAGGGCGGATTGAAACCCGAGAAGGGCATCTTGAGTCTCGCCTTGATTCAGGAGTTGAAAGGCTTGGTCAACGGTTTCCTGCACGCTGGGTGCGGGATCGGGGGCGTCGCCCCAAAGACTTACCGCACTGGCGGTTAAGACGGCGAGGCAGAGTGTAAAAAGCTGGCGTGGTGCAAACATGCGAGATTTTGGGTATAGGGTTAAAGGATCGGCAAAGCAAGAACAGAGACAAGCTTCGGGGTTGAAAGCGCGAACAGGGCAATCATTGTATGCTTCTATGGAAATACATTTCAAGGAGTTGCCGCCCATCGGAACGAACGCGATCGCCCTGCTCGAACCGGCGCGTAAAGGAGCCTTCATTATTGATGCCCCCGAGGGAGCTTATGCCTGGGCTTCTGCGCTTGCGACTGAACACGAATGCCAGATTGAGGGCCTTATTTTAACGCACGGGCATTGGGATCATATCATTGATGCCCATGCCTTCGCTGAGGCGGGTATTCCGGTATATGGACACGCCGACGACACGCCGCTCTTTGAAGCCCCGTCACGTATGGCTTCTTTTGCCATACCTGGATTAGAACTGTATCCGGTTGCCATTGAGTATTGGATGGAAGGAGGCAAAGTTTGGAAATCCTCGGAATGCCGATGGAGATTCGCCACGTGCCCGGACATTGCCCGGGTAATATTCTAGTCTATGCACCCACTTTGGAGGCGGCTTTTGTGGGGGATGGCATTTTTGCGGGAAGCGTCGGTCGGTATGATTTGCCCGGTGGGGATTTTGCGGTGCTCGAACGCTCGATTCGCGAACAGGTTTACACCCTTCCCGAGGCGACCACCCTTTACCCCGGACACGGGCCGACCACCACGGTGGCGGCAGAAATTACCGGTAATCCTTTTGTGCGCCCGCTGTAAAATCACTGATGTCCGAAAACGAAACAGACAAAAAATGGATGCGGCATGCTGTGAATTTAGCGCGCCGTAGTTGGGGGCAAACGCATCCCAACCCGCTGGTGGGTGCGGTGCTTGTTGAATCGGGTGAAGCGGTGGCAGAGGGTTGGCATCGCGCCGATGGTGGCGCACACGCTGAAGTCGAGGCATTGAGAGCACTCGGTCGCCCGCCCGCGCAGGATGCCACCCTTTACGTAACCCTTGAGCCGTGTTCGACGCAGGGACGCACCGGAGCGTGTACCTCTGCCATACTTAAGGCGGGTATTTCACGCGTGGTGGTTGGTTCGGAAGATCCCAATCCCGCGCATGCGGGGCAGGGTCTGGAGGTTTTGCGTAAGGCGGGAGTCGAAGTCCTTGCGGGCGTTGAGGCGGCGGCCTGTGCGGATTTGAATTTAATTTTCGGGCATTGGATCACCCAGAGAAAACCGCTCCTTGCCGCCAAGATTGCCACCACCGCCGCCGGAGCCTTCGCGTCACCAGCGGGCAGCGGGGAACGCTGGGTTACGGGAACGGAAGCGCGCACAGATGTCATGCATTGGCGGCATTATTTTCCTGCGATTGGGGTGAGCGCCAACACCGCCCTTGCAGATGATCCCAGTTTGACAGTACGCCTTGAAGGGCGGGCAGAGACCGCGCCCAAGCGTTTTGTTTTTGACCGCAGCTTGAAAACCGCCGGATCGCTGGATGACTTAAAACTTTTTAATGATGCGCAT
>JAACDB010000060.1 GCA_009937095.1 Verrucomicrobiota bacterium | reverse complement strand
GGCGTTGATGCGTAGAGTCAAGACCGCAGGCTGAATCGTCCTGTGCCACGCCGCCGTCATGCGCGCTCCCATGCGCGGTTGCTCCCCTGCGTATTTCTCGCGGGTCGCCATGAGACCGGGCATCTCGTGCTGCGCGATCTCGATTTCCTTGAGGCCAAAATCTGAAAGATTGATATCCTTGACCTTATAATCGGTCGTGGTGGTGGTCAGGGTGTCAGTACTCATAGTGATTATTGATAAATGATTAAAGGGCGGCCTTGAGTTCGTCTGCCTTGGCAGTCGATTCCCAGGGAAGGTTTTCCTTCGCAAAGTGACCGTAATTAGTGGACTCACGGTAAATGGGACGCAGGAGGTCGAGTTGGCTCACAATGTCAGCAGGCTTGAAACTGAACACTTTTTGTGCGGCTTCTGAAATCGCGGTATCGGGAGCAACTCCGGTTCCAAAGGTGTCCACGTGAATACTGGTTGGGTATGGGTGCCCGATGGCATAAGCCACCTCGAGTTCGCATGCTTCGGCAAGACCAGCCGCTACGATGTTCTTGGCAACCCAGCGAGTGAAGTAGGCCGCCGAACGGTCCACTTTAGAGGGATCCTTACCGGAGAAGGCACCCCCACCGTGACGGGCGTAACCGCCATAGGTGTCCACGATGATCTTGCGGCCTGGGAGTCCGGCATCACCTTGTGGACCACCGATGACAAACTTACCGGTAGGATTGATTAGAAACTCGGTGCTGTCGGTGAGCAGTTCCGCTGGAAGGGTCTTGCGAATCACTTCCTCAATACAAAATTCTTTAATGGTGGCGTGATCCACATCAGCCGCGTGCTGCGTTGAGATAACGACATTCTTAATCGCAACCGGTTGTCCATCGACGTATTCCAATGCGACCTGACTCTTCACATCAGGGCGGAGCCATGGAATGCCAACTTCCTTGCGTTGGTGCGCCATCTCGCGAAGGAGTCGGTGAGCAAACATGACCGGTGCGGGCATGAGCTCAGGTGTCTGTTTGCAAGCGTAACCAAACATGATGCCTTGGTCACCCGCGCCTTGTTCAGACGTATCTTTGCCCTCTGCTTCGGCAGCGTCCACACCCTGCGCAATATCCGAGGACTGAGCTGTGAGGATGTTCGAGACGAATACCTTATCGGCGTGAAAGATATCGTCGTCATTGACGTAACCAATCTCGCGGATGGCGTCGCGTACGATTTCCTCGTAGTTCAGTTTCGCATTCGTGGTGATTTCCCCCGCCAGAAAAACGCAGTTGCTTTTGACCAAGGTTTCGCAGGCTACCCGGCTCTTGGGATCCTGCTGAAGGCAAGCATCGAGAACACTGTCCGAGATAAAATCAGATACTTTGTCGGGATGACCTTCGCCTACCGACTCGGATGAAAAGATGAAGTTTTTGCTCATAAGGAATGATAGCACAAAGCATCGTTCGACGAATGGCAAGCCTTACATCAATATATCAGGATATTTTGATATGTTCCTTAAGGAGCCGCGTAAAAGGGATTCCAGCGCTGTTCGTGCGCCACCGTGGTAAGTGGCCCATGCCCGGGACATAGGATCGTTTCCTCCGGTAAAGTCAGAAGTTGGCGGCGATTGATCTCCAGCGCACTGGCATAATGCGCCTCGGGAACGCCACCCTGCGAGCCTGCAAAAAGTGCATCCCCGGCAAAGGCTAAAGGGCTCGCCAAGCCTTCCAAAAGATAACTGGTGCCACCCTTGGAGTGTCCGTTCGTCAAACGCGCCTCAATCTTCAAACTGCCAAATTCATAGCGATCGCCCTCACCCACCCCGTAGGCCCCCGCAAAGGGTTCACTCCTCGGACTGTGTAAAACCGCTTTCGGAAAAGCCGTGCGCAGGGCCGGAACCGCCGCCACATGATCCCGGTGCGTATGCGTTAGAAAAATCGCCAGCAAATCAAGGCATTCAGCTGCAACTTTTTTAAGCAAGGCCTCGGCATCCGTGCCGGTATCAAAAACGACTGCGGCAGCACTTTGCGGGCACACGGCAAGGTAGCTGTTGACCGTCATCTCCGCGTAATCCGGAATCGGAAAAGGGGTATTGAACGGGCATAAACCTCCAAGTTCAATCGGCGCGGGTGCAGATTCACTCCGAGCCAGCGCCTCGAGTGCCGGGCCGTCGAGTTGAAGCACCTTCGCAACTTCACACAGAGCCCGAGGTTCTAATCGCCCCCGTAAAAGCGCGGTCACTTCCGCAACCGAAAGACCCGTCGCATCTGCCAACTTGGATTTACCCAAACCAAGCCCCGTAGCCGCCTTCATCAGGACATCTTCAAAATTGTCTTCAAGTGGAATCAACATGCGCTTTTGGATAAAGAAGCGGCAGGAGCAGAAGGCAAGCCAAGCCGCTCAACAAACAAAGCAAGGGAGCCAGCCCAAAGCCAAGGGGAAGGAATCCACAGAAGAGAGCCACCAGCCCGGCAATGACTGCAAAAGGTAACTGCGTGCGGAAGTGATCCAAGGGTTCCACCCCCGCCGCAATGGACGCTACAATAGTGGTATCACTGAAAGGACTGCAGTGGTCGCCGAAAACCGCCCCACTGAAAACCGCCCCGATCGCCGCTACAATGTACGGCTCACGTTCCAAATCTGGCATTTCATCCGCCATTCCAAAGACCAGCGGAATCGAAAGCGGCATGAGCACCGCCATGGTGCCCCAGGAAGTTCCCGTCGAAAAAGAAACCAAAGCCCCTGCCAAAAAGATGAGCGCAGGCATATAGGCAATGGGGAGGCGTTCCCCTAGTATACTGGAAAGAAACGCGGAAGCGCCCAAATCGGATATCGCGGCACCCAACATCCAAGCCGCCAAGAGAATCGCCAGCGGCCCGAGCAAAGCACGCACCCCGCCTAGAAAGACCCAACCCACCGCCGGTCGCGAATTATCGCCGCGCCCGTGAAGCAAAAGGAACCCCGCTGCCACCAGCGAAGCCAACACACTGGAGGCCACCAAAATCAAGGGTACATGCGGCTCCGCTACGGCATACGCCCCCGCAAACTTCGATAAGCTAAATGGCCAACATCTTTCCGCACCAAGCAGGTAGGTCAAAACAGGCACCGAAAAAGCCAGTACCAGAATCGGCACAAGCGCACCCAACCAAGCCCCCCTTTTTTTTGGCAACGATTCGACCTCAGTACTCGTGGCAGACACCTCCCGCCGTGCCGCGCGTTCTGCCCTTCCCATCGCCCCGGGATTAAACCCCCGCATTACCGAGACCAGCGCCAGTACCAGCGCGAACCAGCAGTAAAAATTCATCGGCAGGGATTTGAAAAATAAAGCATAGGCATTCACCTCCAAACCCAAAGCCGCATAACCCTCGCGGATCATCGCCAACTGAAAGGCAATCCAAGTCGAAACAAATGCCAGACAAGCCACGGCCGAGCCGGTCGTATCAGCAAGATAGGCCAGCTTGACCCGCGAGACCCCCGCGCCGTCAGCAGCACTTCGCAACAAACGACCTATCAGCATGGTATTGGCAAGGCCGTCAAAAAAGACCAGCAAGCCCATGCCGAAAACCGTGGACTGCATTCGCCGCGCACAGGCTTGACCCGACCCCAGCAAAGCCCGCACCAAGGCCTGCAAGCCGCCACCTGCCTCCACCAGTGCCACAAATCCACCCAGCATCAAGGTAAAGGCCAAGGCACTCACTTTCCAGGGGGAGCTAAAAATTGGCGCAAATTGCGCACCCCACAAATGCGTCAGTGCCGCCAGCGGATCACCGCCCGTCAAAAGAATCGCTCCGCTCGCCGCCCCCACCAGCAGACCCAGCAATGCGCTTCTCAGCCATAAAACAACTCCCAAGGCCAGCGCACTCGGCCACAAGGCCAACCAGCCCCCGCTACCCCAAGCACCCAATACAAAACTGACCAACAGCAACCCTAAAACCAACGCACTTCGATTCCAACGCCCCGCCTTTCTCTTATTTGTATCCATCTTACCCATGCTTGAACACCATTCCTCAGCTAATGACAAACCGCAACTGCCTACAAAAGGAATGCACTTGCCTTCCCTTTCGGTCCTTGCATACATCTTTCCTTTCACTTGCCCAGGTGGCGGAATTGGCAGACGCGCCGGATTCAAAATCCGGTTCCTTCGGGAGTGTGGGTTCGAGGCCCACCCTGGGTACCACGCCTCGTTCAAAGCAAAATACGGACCTTAAATACCCCTAAAAGTAGCGTTTATTCGTTTTAGGAGCGGTTTTATACGTTGTTTTATGTAAATAAACGTTTTTGGCTTTTTTCTGCTCTGAATTCGGTTAACTTAGCAGTGTGAAGTTTTTTCTATTTTTGTCTATTGCCCTGACCCTCGCTGTTCACTCAAGGGCCCAAATGGTTACCCAACCCGTTGGTATTTCCAAGGTAACTATCAAAGGAACCGGCGGCGTGCGCACCGCATCCTTTACCCCCCTTTCGGTAACGTACGAGCAATCGGCCCTCTTTTCTGGAACGGTGGCATCGGCAAGTGGCAACACTCTCACCCTGAGCACCTCAAGTATGAGTGCCGACGCCTATGCCGGGACCGATCCCAATGGCGACCCCACCCACTACGTATTACTGAACAGCGGCGACCAGGAAGGACTTACCCTTGAAATCACCGGCAACACCACCAACGCCCTCACCCTTACCAGCAACAACCTCGAAAGCCTCAGCCTCGCCGGTGCTTCCGTGGAAATCCTCGCACACGCGACCCTCGCCGATCTCTTTGGAGCCGACAACACTTACGGCCTAACTTCCGGATCTTCTGTCAGCAGTTCTGACCTCATTTATGTCATGCAAGCCGATGGCAGTGGCAGCTGGAACTCCTATTTCTACCTAACCCATCCCTTGGATGGAACGGGTTGGCGCCGGGTGGGCGACACCTCCGGCAGTGACTACGCTGCCCTCAGCCTACCGCTCGACTCAGGACTGCTCATTCGTCGCATCGCTGCGGCAGATACTAGTATTTATCTCAAAGGCTCCGTTAAGAAAACCGCCAAACACAAACGGGTTTTGGTGGATGGTTTCTCGCTTGTGGGTAACCCCTTCCCCAAGGAGATGAACCTGGGTGCCTGTGGCATTTACGCCGCAGATAACGGCTACGTGAGCGGCAGTTCACACACCAACTCTGACCGCGTCTTTGTCATCGCCGAAGACGGCACCTGTGATTCCTTCTATTACCAAACACATCCCTTTGAAGGAACGGGTTGGCGCCGCATCGGAGACAGCTCCACTGACGTCAGTTCCGAGCTCATTCCCGCAACGAGTTCCTTCTACATTCAACACCGCGGAACCGGTCTAACTTGGAATCCCACCCGTCCCTATTCCCTTTAATAACTAGCTCTACTTACCAAGCTATGAAAGCCAAATTCCTCTTACTCATCACGAGTCTCCTACTCGCCCACGGTTCACTCAAGGCTCAGCTCATCGCTGATATATCTTTTGGCTACGACCAAACCGTTTTTGATGGAAGTCCCAACAGCCCTTATGACACCGTAAGCGACATCTGGGGTAAGCTCAAAGATAGCAGCGGCACGCTCCTAACGGGCAGTAACAGCGTGGCTGGTATTGGCTATTTTACTGCCACTCCATCCAGCTTCAGTGCGGACACTACAATCTTTGAAAATTTCGTCTTCCTGGCCACTAGATCTGTTCAAGTTAGCAATGGCATTTTAAACTTAAATGTTACCGTAACCAACGTGGACGTAACTGCCGCGAATGGCAAACAAGCCTACCTCGCTTTTTTCAAGGGCATCACCGATGTCACGAACTACGCCAACGCGGTTGAACTGGGCTTGGTCAGTGCCTTGACCTGGAATAACTTCAGTGGCGCAGGCGCCCCCAGCCCACCTACTTTGCTTAACTACACATTTGGTAAAACCACCATCGGTGCCGGTGTCTTGATCGGCAGCGAAGAGGACGATTCCCGCTTCGCCAGTGGAGAAGGCTTCAACTATCTGACCGAAACAGCGGTACCGGAACCTGCCACCTACGCACTTCTTTTTGGCAGCCTCGCCCTCCTCTACGTCTTGCGCCGCCGCTAAAATTGGGCGTTGATCTCAAGCCCCTCGCCGGGTTGCAGGGTGTGTTTTCCGCTGGTGTCGGGATCCTCATCATTGCGGTACACCTGCACCTCAATAGGGCCGTCTAAATCTGCGGGCACCGTCCAGCGCCATTTGCCAATGGCTTCAAATTCCATAACGAGGCCGCTCTCCCAGTTGAGACCACCACCGCTGCCGCGCAGGTAGGGCTTGTTGCCAATTCCGATGAGACTGTTGACGGTGCAACGGGTCTCGTTCTTCTTGGCGCGGTTTTTTGCGGGTGCAGCGGGTGCTACGTCCGATCCAAATAAAGTGGGCGCTGCTTCAGGCTCGGGCTTGGCATCGTGAGGAGCATCCGATTCGGGCTCAGTTTTTTCCATCGGCACAGGTTCCGGTTTTGACTCACCGGGAACAACAAGGGGCTCTGGTTTTTCTTTAGCGGGAAGCGCGGGTTTTGCTTCCGCTTTGGGTTTGGGAGTGGGCGCAGGCTTGGGCGATTCCACCACTTCGGGTTTAGGCGCGGCGGCTTCGGGCGTAGGCTTGGGTGCCTCGGCTTTCGGTTCGGGCTCTGGTTTTGCTTTGGGGTTCGGTAAAGGTTCTAGCTTCTTTTCCTCCGGCTTTGCCTTCGGCGTTTCTTTTTTATCGCCGATGGTCTTGGACTCGATGATGCGGTCAACCGCTTGGGTGGCGCGATCTTGTTTCTCGTGGATGGCGCGTTTGAGGAGTTGGGTATCGGCCTGTTTGCGCGGAGGTGTTTCCGGCTTGGGCTTGCTCACAGGTTTGACTGCGGGTTCGGGCTCAGGCTTGGGAGTCGGTTCTTTTTGTGGCTCAGGTTTGGGTTTTTCAGGCTCGGACGGAGCAGTCGCCTGGGCGGCGCGTATTTTCTCGAGCTTTTGTTCGGCGGCTTTGAGCTGCTTGGCCTGTTGGTCGAGGCGGTCCTCGATGACTTTGAGCGCGGCGGCATCGAAACCGGTAGGTGCCGGCTCTTTGGGTGCGGCTTCCTGTACTTGGTTGAGGCGGGTGATTTGATCCGCCATCACCGCAGTACGGGCCTCCAGTTCTTTAATATGGCTCGCAAGGATGGTGCTGCGCTGGTCAGACACACTGGAATTTTCCTGATCGCGGGCGAAATATTCCACGATAAATGGCAGGACAAAAAGGGCCGCTCCAAGGGCAACGGCAAGGACACAGGCGAACACCTGCCAATCGGTGAGTTGCCAATCGCCAAGGATCGCAATGGCGAAAGCGGTGGCGACGAGCAAAAAGTCGCCCAAAATAAAGGGCCACTTCGGGAGCGTTAGCTCGGGGATGTCATCGGAATGTTTACGAAACATTGGGATGGTTTGAATTATGACTTGGGGTACGGGATCTGCAATGTCTTTTCTCGCTAACGGGGGCGCTCGACGAATCCGGCTTTACGGTAAACTTTGGCGAGCATTTTATAAGCGCGTTTCTGGGCGGCATCCGCGCCATCCCGCAGGACGGACTCGAGGTGCGCCTTGTCTGCAATGAGTGCCTCGTAGCGGGTGCGAACCGGTTCGAGGGCGGCTATGACGACCTCGGCCACTTCCTTTTTAAGGTCGCCGTAACCCTTGCCAGTGAAATGCGCCTCGAGGTCGGCGACGGAATCACCGCTGAGAGCGCTGTGTATTTGGAGGAGGTTGCTCACCCCGGGCTTGTCCTCGGTGGCGCGTATTTCGCTGCCGGAATCGGTGACTGCGCTCATGATTTTTTTGCGGAGCTGGTCGGGGGTGTCGAGAATGAAAAGGGTCGCGCCCTGGTTGTCGTCGCTCTTGGACATTTTGCGGGTGGGGTCCTGCAGCGACATGATACGCGCACCGGCGGGGGCGATGTAAGGCTCGGGAACGGTAAAAGTCTCGGAATATTGATTATTAAAACGCTGGGCGAGGTCGCGGCACAATTCTAGGTGCTGTCGCTGGTCGTTGCCCACCGGAACGGCGTCGGCATTGTAAAGTAGGATATCCGCCGCCATGAGGACGGGGTACATAAGGAGCCCGGCGTTGACGGATGCGCCGGCACGGGCGCCCTCGTGAGCGAATTTCAGGGCATTGGCGTCTTCACCCTCGGCGATATTAAAACCGAGCTTGGCAGCCTTTTCTTTAAATTGGGTCATGCGCTGCAGTTCTCCGATGGGAGTCATGCAACTGAGCAACCATGCCAGTTCGGTGTGTCCGGTGACATGGGATTGAACGAAGACCGCGCTGCGCTCGGGATCGAGACCGCAGGCGAGGTATTGCGCCACGCAGGAAAGGGTGTTTTTGCGCAACTCCGCCGGGCTGTATTTCACCGTGATGGCGTGCTGGTCCACCACCCCAAAAAAGCACTCGTAGTCGTCCTGCATCGTAGCCCAGTTCTTTACCGCGCCGAGGTAGTTGCCCATGGTGAGCACCCCGGTGGGTTGGGCGCAGGTCAGGATGACTTTTTTGGCGTCGCTCATAGATAGAATTGACGTTGGCGGGCGAAATTTGTCAACGCCGCATCTTGCCGTGCTTGACTCAAACCGAGAGCAAGCGGGCACCGTCTCCGGCGCGGGTATGAATAACAGTGGCCTCGCGGGAGCACGTGGCTTGGTAGGCGGTCGCCACGGAAGCAGCGGCTTCGGCATTAAAATCGGCACTGGTAAAGGCCATCACCGCGCCCCCAAAACCACCTCCGGTGAGGCGTGCGCCATAAACCTCGGGCTGTTTGGCAAGTTCCTGCACAAGCGCATCCAAAGCGGGGGTGCTGTTTTCGAAATTCACACGGGAACTTTCATGTGAGGCGTAAAGAGCGGCCCCGACAGCGAGGAGGTCTCCGCTTTTAAGGGCAGCCTCGACTGCACGCACGCGGGCGTTTTCTCCGGTGATATGGAGGGCACGGCGGGTCAAGAGATCTCCCAGTTCGGCAGACTGCCCTTTGACCTGCTCACAGGTAAGATCGGAAAGGGTCTTTGCCTGAGGGTGCTGTTGCTGCAGCAAGGCGAGGGCCTCGTGGCATTCACGGTGCCGATCGGCGTAAGCAGAATCCACGAGGGCATGTTTTTCGTTGGAGTCGAAGATCCAGAAGTGGGTTCCTTTTGGCATGGCCTCGTTGCGGTAGACCTCACTGGCGCAATCAATACTTACGAGGGCATTGTGCTGGCCAAAAGCGGAGACTCCCTGATCAAGAATACCGCAGGGCATGCCCACGAATTCGTTTTCTGCCTTGCGACCAATGCGGGCAAATCCGGCCTTGTCGCTCTCAAAACCATAGAGGGCGGCCAACGCGTAAGCGGTGGAAAGTTCAAAGGCGGCACTACTGCTCATACCCGCGCCACTGGGCAGGGTACTGGTAACCGCAATCTCACAGCCAACGGGCATTGACATCCCGCTTTCAAGCAAAGCCTTGATGACCCCCAGCGGATAATTCGCCCAGGAGGCTTTGCCGGTCAATGGGCTTATATTTCCTAAATCGGCTTCGGCGGCATCCATACCATCGCTGGTAAATCGCAGCTGCTGGTCTTCGCGCCGTCGCACCGCAAGAGTGATACCCTCCGTGACCGCCGCGCCCATCACAAGCCCACCGTTGTAATCGGTGTGGTTACCGATGAACTCAATGCGCCCGGGTGCAAAAGCCATTTGCTCCGGCGCAGCGCCGTATTTATTGTGAAAAAGACTTACGGTTGCTTCTGTCATAAAGGTATTTTCCTAGTTTTTCTTGGCCCAAGTATCGCGCAGACCCACGGTACAATTAAAGACCGGTTGTCCCAGCTCGGATAATTCGCTGTCGGCGCAAAAATACCCCACCCGCTCGAACTGGCAGGTCTCGCCGGGTGCAAGTTTCGCCAGACTTGGCTCACAATAAGCAGTCGCCTCCCGCAGGGAATCGGGGTTGACGAATTCTGTGAATTCCACGGCCTTGTCGGCCTCGGGTTTTTCCTCTGAAAACAAACGGTCAAAGAGTCGCACCGGAGCCTTGAGCGCATGCTCCGCGCTCACCCAGTGGATGACGCCCTTTACTTTGCGGTCCTCGGGGTTCTTGTTCAGTGTATCCAAATCAACACTACAAAGCAGCTTGGTCACCTTGCCATCCGCATCCTTTTCGACCGAATCGCATTTAATGATGTAGGCTCCCCGCAGACGTACCTCCCCGCCCAACTTAAGGCGGAAAAATTTGCGATTGGCCTCTTCGCGGAAATCGTCCTGCTCAATCCAGAGACGTTTCGCAAACGGGATCTTGCGGGTTCCGGCATCCGGATCCTCGGGATTGTTGATTCCCTCCACTTCGAGTACTTCACCGTCTGCCCAGTTGGTCAGCTCCACCTCGAGGGGGTTCAAGACTGCCATGCGGCGGGAGGCAGTACGGTTGAGGACCTCGCGCACGGCGTGCTCCAAAAGGGCAATATCACTGATGGAAGGCACTTTGGTCACCCCAACGGTCGCGCAAAAATTTCGAATAGCTTCGGCGGGATAGCCCCGACGGCGCATTCCGCGGAGGGTCGGCAAGCGGGGATCGTCCCAACCAGAAACATGATTGCCCTCCACCAGCGTGCGCAGCTTGCGCTTACTGACTACGGTATAGGTCAAATTGAGGCGGGCGAACTCGGTTTGTTTGGAAGGAAAGATGTCGAGTTTCTCGATAAACCAATCATAAAGCGGGCGGTGATCCTCGAACTCCAGCGAGCACAAAGAGTGGGTCACGTTTTCAATAGAATCGCTTTGCCCATGCGTGAAATCATAGCTCGGATAAATACACCAGGCGTCCCCCACCCGATGGTGCTGCATGCGCTTGATGCGATACATCACGGGATCGCGCATATTCATGTTGGGATGCGCCATGTCGATCTTCGCGCGCAGGACTTTTTCACCGTCCGCGAATTCCCCGGCCCGCATCCGTTTAAAGAGATCCAAACTTTCATCGGCGGGACGTTCACGGAAAGGGCTGTCCTTGCCGTGTGTCGTGATCGTGCCCCGGTATTCACGCATTTCATCAAAACTCAGATCGTCCACATACGCATCGCCCGATTCAATCAAACGACAGGCCCAGTCAAAAAGCTGCTCAAAGTAATCACTGGCAAAACAAACCTTTGCCCATTCAAAACCGAGCCAACGAATGTCCTTCTCAATCGCCTGTACAAATTCGTCACTCTCCTTCTCCGGGTTGGTGTCGTCAAAGCGCAGGTTGCATAAGCCCCCAAACTCGCGGGCGATTTCAAAATTCAGGCAAATCGCCTTGGCATGCCCGATTTGCAGGTAGCCGTTCGGTTCCGGCGGGAAACGCGTCTGTACCCGCCCATCGTGCTTTCCGGCGGCTACCTCAGCAGCCACCATCTGGCGGATGAAATCAACGGGCTTTTCTTTGGATTCAGACATGTGCGTTTAATGAAATACCCAGAAGCGAACTGCGCCAGTTTAAAAGACACGGCATGCGATTCGCATGGTGCGAAATATCAGACAATAAAGGCACGGATGCGACTCAGGACGCGTTCGCGCCCCATGACCGCCAAGAGGGGCAGCAAATCCGGACCGCCTGCCCGCCCGCTTACGGCGTAGCGCAGCGCGGGGAAGTAAGCAAAGACCTTCTGTTCCTGCGCGGCAGCGTGCCCTTCGAGGGCAGACTGCAAGCCGTCTGCATCGAATGTATCCAGCGCTTCCAAAATCGGCAGGATCTCCGCCAGCAAAACTTTGGGGTCACCCTTTTTCGCAAGCTTTTCACCCTGCTTAGCATCCATTTCAAAGCTATCGCTGAAGCAATAATCGCAGAGCTCGCCCAGACTGTCGAGGGATCGGGCCTTCGGTTGGCAAAGCTTTAGCACCGCCTGCAAATAATCCTCGTCCATGTCCTCGGGAATCAGTCCCGCTTCGTGCAGACGCGGACGCACAAGGAAAGCGAAACTCTCGAGATTCAATTCGCGCAGATAATCCGCGTTGAGGGCCGAGAGCTTGCGTTCATCAAAACGGGCGTTGCCTTTGTTGATCCCCGAGAAATCAAACAGCTCAATAATTTCATCAATATCTAATTTCTCGCGGTCGTCCTTGGGATTCCATCCAAGGAGGGCGATGTAATTGCGCACCGCTGCGGGTAGGAAGCCACGCTCCTCATAATTGTCGATCAGGGCACCGGCATCGCGTTTGCTCATCTTGCCCGGACCGGACTCCTTGAGAATCAGGGGTATGTGCGCAAAGACCGGCGGTTCCACCTCAAAGGCCTTAAAGAGCTCCACGTGCTTGCTGGTATTGGAAAGGTGATCCTCCCCGCGAATGACATGCGTAATGCCCATTGCGATATCATCCACTACGTTCACGAAGTGAAAGACCGGGCTCCCGTCAGCTCGCACGAGGACAAAGTCTCTTGCCTCCGCGCGCTCCACGCGACCCCGGACGGCATCGTCAATCACCACCGGCGCGGCACGCACTTTCTCGATCTCGGCCTTTTTGTAATCGTCGTATTCGGTATAGCGCTCGCCTTCGAGCTTGAACCAGATCGCTCCATCCTGCTCGTAGGTGCGGCCCGCGTCCACGAGGCGTTGGAGATATTCGTCGTAGATCGCCTGCCGTTCACTCTGAAAATACGGCCCGTAATCACCGCCGACCTCCGGACCTTCATCCCAGTCGAGCCCTAACCAGCGCATCCCGTCGATGAGCACGCGCAAAGCCTCCTCGGTATTGCGTTCCTTGTCGGTGTCCTCGATCCGCAGGACGAAACGCCCGCCGGTATGCCGTGCATAGAGCCAATTAAACAACGCCGTACGGGCGCTGCCTATGTGAAAAAACCCCGTTGGGCTGGGAGCAAATCGAACACGTACCTCATTCATGGCAAAAAACTCAACACAAACAGGCCTGACGGGCGAGTCAATGTTGATAAACCGGAGACCCTGTATACGGAAGCCTACCGGTAAAAAACATGTTTAACATTAGACTTGGATTCGATCACCCGTCGGCCGCAAAACACACCCACGATGCCTTAAGCAGTAAGCCCCACGTTCTTAGGGTTTCATAAATACATCTTTTTTACTACATTAGTAATTGCAGATTTTAGTGTAACCTTTGTAATATACTGTATTCATTGTATGTAAAATATTGTCTCCAGGCCTCTGCCCCAATAATTAATGAACCTCACATCCCTGCTCCGCCCCGCTAAGTTCCTCGCTTTCGGCATTCTCTTAAACTGCTTTTTTTCTGCACATATAGTTGCACAGGAAAACACCAACGAAGTAGCCGTCGCGATCCCAGAATCCGAGGGCAACACCACCAACGAGGAAGACGAAATGGTTTTCCTCATGAATGACTTCGTGGTTTCTGCCGAGGACGACCAAGGTTACTACTCTGCCAATACCCTCGCCGGTACCCGTACCAACGAGCTTACCAAAAATATTCCCATGACGATCTCCACCGTCAACAAGGAGTTGATCGAGGACTTTGGCATGCAAACCCTTGCCGACATGGGGAACTATGTTCCCAGTATCGAATCTGAGGGCAGCGCCTACAACAATAGCGAGATTCGCTTTCGCGGTTTTGTCGCGCGTAATTCCCTCTTTGAATTCATGCCGCGCTACTCACCCCTCGATTACTACATCGTAGAACGCGCGGACATCATTCGCGGTGCTAACAGCCTGATCTATGGGCAGGCGGACCCGGGCGGCAAGGTCAACATCATCTCAAAAGTTGCCAATCTATCCAAGAATGAGACCCGCGTGGGCATTGAGGTGGGAGATCATAAATTTATCAAAACCAACCTTGATACAAATATCGTGCTCAACGATCAAGCAGCGGTGCGCGTCATGGCAACTGACAGCCATAGAGAATTCACTCAAGACCATCGATTCCAAGATTATACCGGCGTGGCGCTCGAAGCTAGCTACCTCCCCACCAAAACACGCGCTTGCGCTTCCACATCGATGGCGGCAAAGCAACCCGCTCCCTCATTTCCAGCACGTTCACTATGCAAGGAGGACCAACCGGCCTGCCCCGAGGGATTGTTGCCGATCCCAAACTCGCCGATCTCATTGAGGACGATTTCCTCGATTATCTTATCAACTACAACGATGGTACCCTCCGCGCGAATAACCCCACCCTGACCAATGACCCTAGTCTTCAGAATGGCCAAAGTGGCCCGCTGATCCCGGATTATATCACTGACCGGGATAGCCTCCGCGCGCTATTTGACGGAATTACGCCCCAAAATACAGGTACGGCCTTTGGCCCCGATGCCATCAATACCAAAGAGTCCATCTTCACCCTCGGAGAGATATCCCACCGTTTTAGCGACGAACTGGAGTTAAAACTAGCGCTCGCCTATGAAAATGTGGACGGCGAATCCCTGACCCCCGGCGGTTCCACCAATCAAATTCAACATTCCCTGAGCACCTCTATCAGTTACAAATTACCCAATCTGGACTATGACAGCACCGAGTTCAGTGCGATTACCACGCAGGATTTGTATGACCTTACTTTTGCACCGGAATTATCAACTCTTTTTGATGCCAATGATGAGGCCACTATTCGCACATCCATTCAAACCGGAATTACGGCTTGGCGCGCCGCGGCCCCTACTTGGCGACAGAGCCGCCTTACCTGGACTGGGGGTAGTCTCACCGATGCAGATCTGGTAAACATTATTTATGACGCCTACGTTGGCGGTGGCACTGATATCGAGCTCATTGGGCAAGCACATGGAGCGTTACAGAATGACCTCAAATACTTGAACCCTGACTTTGACCTTGCTGCGGATGTTTGGGCCTCAGGCAGTGCTTCCCAGTCGCTCGACACCTATATTTACGATGCCTTCGACACATTGGATGACAATGATCCCTCAAATGACAGTGTTGAACGCCCCCGCAACACCCTTGGGCGCCAAGCGTGGGCCTTGGAGCAATTCATTGATCTCGAGGAACTGAACAATCAGATTGTCACATTGGGTGAGGCAGGCATTACCACGATCTTCGATACCAACGCGGTGATACCGACCTGGATGCTCAATTACAATGGCGGACAGATTGCTTATGACGGCGTCGATACCAATGGAAATCAACTGGCAGACTTAAATAGCGAACGGGATGCACAACGGGATGCGCTTTCGGCTGAAATAGCAAAATTGTTGATTGCAGGTGCAGGTGGTACGAGTGCGGATCTCTGGCTGGCGCTACGCGATGTGGAAGACCTTTTTCAATTCTACCTCCATCCTGAGGACGACATTAAGTGGATGTGGGGAAACAATATCTTTCCCGCTCTCATTAGTAATTTGGGTGCGCTCACTACCGAACGTACCAGCACAAGTGGCGAACTGAATCCCTCGCTTTACAATTCCAATAACGAGATCCTCGTACCCTTTACCCGCTCGCTTTGGCAACGCTCCTACAGCAAAGACGAAAATATGTCCGCGCGTTTAACCCTGAATTTTACGCCCGAGGACTTCTTCCTACCCGGCGAACATCAGTTTCTCTTCGGTCTCGATCTCGATAAACGTGAAGCCACTCAGCGACGCGAGGAACAATTCCAGGAAGGTAGTTTAGTGTATGACAACGGGGTGGTCCTCAATCGCGACGCCGCTTATAATTATACCCTTCTAAGCGAAATCCTAAACGCGAACTTTGTGCAGCGCTTTGATATGAATCAATCCGGCTACAATTTACCTGGCGGTGCCGAGAATGTCCTCGCCACCCTCCGGAACCTTCCCGTCAACCCCGATAATCAAACCGTTTTTTATGAGTCCTACTCTGCGCAGACGGAAGTGGATACCACCGGTCTGTGGACCGCAGCATCCAGTTCCTTCTTTGATGGGCGCTTTCGCACGCTCATCGGAGGTCGGGTCGATACCATTGATATCAAAAGCGATTTCAAAGACTACAAAATCCGTGAACTGCCACGCGGTCTCGATGAAAGCGGTAACCCGGTTCAGGCAGAGCCCAACACCGCAGATACGGATGGAATACGCTACAACGATTGGAATCTGGGAATCGGTGACCGGGAAGATGGCAGTACCGATGTCTTCTTTACGCCCTCCCTTGGCGCACTTTTCTGGATCACGGATCAACTCGGGGTCTTTGGCAACTATTCCAAATCCGTCATTTCACCGACGGGCTTCCAGTACGATATTTTCGGGGTCCTCACCCCACCCGAAACCGGCGAGGGGCAGGAAGTTGGATTCAAATTTGCCTCAAAGGACGGCCGCATCAATGCCCAGTTAATGGCGTTCCGCATTGATAAGAAGAATGACCAACGCTCCAACCTCAGCTGGTCGCAGATGCAGGCGGCACTCCCAGCCAGTGATCCCGCCAATTCCGCCATCTGGGACATTGAAATCGTACGCGATAATGACGGGGCCCCCATTGTTGATCCCGCTACCGGAGAAGTTCGCGTCCGCGAAACCTTTGACCCACTCGGATTTCGCGTCGCAAATGAGGAAATCCGCAGTCAGGGAGTGGAGTTTGACCTCTACTTCAATCCCACGAGCCAACTGTCCTTATTCCTCGGCTACGCCTTCCTCGATACCGAGATTCTGAAATCGTCCCTCCCCGTTTTGGAAGGCCTGGAATTACCGGGCACCGCTGCCCACAATATCAACCTCACCGCGCGCTATAACTTTCCAAGATCGAGTATGTTCAGTGGTTGCTTTGTTTCGGTAAACCAAAAATACCGCTCTAGTGCCCTGCTCGATAGTTACTTTGCCGATCTCGACTATGATGGCGATCAGGATTTCTTTGTGACCAATGGTGAAGATCCCAAATATTACAGCCTGCGCTTGGAAGAACAGCATATCACCGACTTGACCTTAGGCTGGGGCGGCAGACTCGGAAACGAGCGCACCGCACCCAGTGCCCGCTTCCAGTTGACGATCAATAATCTCTTCAATTCCCTCGACCTTTATAGCACCGGCACCAATCGCGCCCGCTATACCGAAGAAAGATCCTACCGCGTCTCCGCTAACTTTACCTTCTAATGCACCTCCGTCTCCTGTTTAGCGCCGCCCTACTCGGTACATTCTCAAGCGTCTATGCCGCCGAGATCCTCGTGCGCTCATGGGCGCAAGACACCTATGAGCGCAGTAAAAACGAAGATGGTACCCCAAGTCAGCAAAGTTATGTTTTCTTTAAAGGTCAGTACCACCCAGGCAGCTATCTCGATGACCCTGAAGCGGGTACCCCTTTCCAAGAGGTCACCACAGCCCTAAAAGAGCAATTAGCCAAAAGAAACTACAAACTCACTTCCAGTCCTGCCATCGCCGACCTCATTCTTGTCGTGCATTGGGGCGAATTGACCCCTCAAGGCGACGCCTTCGAGGACGGTATAGAAGCCAGTATGGATGAAGACATAGGAGACGACCCCAATGCATTTAATATGAGCGGCGTATCCGAAACAGCGAAACGAAGTAACGCCCAGATCATTGGCACCACCCGCATGTATGAAATACACAAATACTCCCTGACCCGCCAACTACTCGAGCAGGCCGTCAAAGAAGATCGCTATTTCATTAACGTCATTGCCTTTGACCGCGTGGAAGTGACCCAACGACTCAAAGACACGCCCCTTCCCGAACCAAAGTGGACCACTCAACTCAGCGTCCCCAGTAGCCGTAAACTCATCGATACCACCGCATTCGGCATCCTAGCCAAAACCGGCGGTTCCTACTTTGGTGAAAACATCGAAGACCTCAACTTTATGCGCCAAGGCGAGAAACGCGGCGTGGTCAAAGTCGGCGAACTCGAATTCATCGAGTCTATCCCGGTTGAGGAAAACACAGACTGAGTCAGCATTACCTTCTAAAGCACTACCCCGCAATTCAGGCACAAAAAAGGGAGCCCCTTTTCAGAGACTCCCAGTTCTAAACTTTTAAGTAGCGTACTTAAAATTTATCGTCTGGAAAGCACGCCCATGATAAGGACGAGGGTCACCAGGCTGGCAAGGCTTGCGCCGCTGCCGATAAAGCTGTCAACCAGAGCAGTAAGGTTACTGATGACGTCGAGGTTACCAGCGGTACCAAAGACCACCTGCACAACAACGAGCAGGCCGATAGCCGCAATGAGGATATCGGAAAGATTACCGATAAGGGATTTCAGTTTGTTGGATATATCTTCCATAGTAGTAGTAGTTGGTTTTGTTAGTTTTGCTTATGTTTTCTGAATTCCACTACGCGCGTTTGCGAAGCAGAGCGAAGATAAGGATGATGGCGACGAGGCCAATAAAACCGTTTTCACCGCCAATGGCGGCCACGATTGAGGATAAGTTTCCGACTACGCTGGCACCAAAAATAGCGCCTTGGCCGAAAACAATTTCAGCAATAATTCCTAGTGCAATGAGGCCAATTCCGAGTTCGGATATGCCCTTAATCACATCAGTTAGCTGTGAGGTTATTTTTTCCATTTATCTCCTTTGTTGGGGTTAACCGACAGCATTGTGCCACTATTCGAATAGGAATGCGGCGCTGCCGGGAAAACAAAGCGGCTCCACGCGGAGCCTAAAGCGGTGAAGCTAATGGACCTCAAGACATCCATGCCTTGATTATTTCCAGTTTGCATAATAATACACTTCACTGGAAAACGGAGCTTATTCGTTTATATGCCATTGGGAAGGAAAAATTACGTTTTTTTCACATAAGTGACAGTTTGGCACACAAAATAAAGCTGCATTTAGAGTCAAAACGATGTGCCCCTCTCAGTAGATAAGTGGGATTGAGCGCAATTAGCCTCATAAAGAGCCCAAAGCGATACCAAGCGTAAAAATAACTAATTTTCGTAAATAAACCCGCTTTATTTGGCAAAAAAGTTGCCATTTGAGGTATACACGAGCGTTTCCAAGGCGACAACCACCGCGAGTTACCTGCGATTACGACCGGAAGCGGTCCGTCCGCCTTCGTTTGACACCGACAAACTGCGCCGAACACGCTTTTTCGTGACGAAGCAGAGCTTCGATGAAAAAGGTGGAGGCGCGGGTCGGAATCGAACCGACGATAAAGGATTTGCAGTCCTCGGCCTTACCACTTGGCTACCGCGCCTAAAATAAGGTAATCCAAATTACCTTAGCCCAAAGAGATTTAAACATCCTCAGTGTTTTGACAAGTCCTTTCCATGACAAAGCAAACAGGCGTCGCGCTATGCATACTACTTGCTGAGCATTTTTTGATACTCCTCGGCATCAATTTCAATGACATGGTGTTTACCGCCCATGAGCGCAGGCTTGAAAATGATTTTAAAGAAGTGTTCGGGCTTATCGAGCGTCACTTTACTTTTGAACTTTTTGGCTCCATTGAATCCGGTCACATTGGGTACTCCGAGGCTGAGTCCTACTTTGGTCTGTATGCTGTGCTTGCCGGTCTCGGTATCAATAGAAACAGATTTACCATGCCCCACTTTGGCGATCTGTTTCCCGTCAAAGGATAATTTTACGGTTTGAGTTGCGACCATAAGATTGGTTTCACGCACAAAATTCACGCGACAGGGGTCTGCAGAAAGGGCCGCTTGTGAAAAGAGCGCGAGTGCAATGAAGCCAAGCCAAAGGTGGATTTTATGGAATTTAGAGTAGTTTTTCATAGTAAGTAAGGTTCTTAAACATCCTGCATTGAACAATGGCAAAGGCAAAACGATAAACTTTCAAAAGCTGAATAGCCGAGAGTGGATTGATTAAGGTATGATAAAAAAGTGATTGAATAAACATAGAGACATTTTATTTTTTATTCATGACCGACAGCAATCAACGCAAACAGGAGGGGAAATTTATTCCTAACATGACGCAACTGAAGGAAGCCGTGGATCAATTGCCGGACCCAGAGGAATGGCCGGAAATGAGCTATATAAGCGCGGTAAGCGCAACCGGACGGGAAGCACCGGTGCGGTTCAAGAAACGAGCGGTTAGTCGTGGCAGCAAGAAAACCTACCGCTGGATTTACGAAGGCAAGGTGCTCATCCGCAAGCGCGATACGCACGAAGACTGAGCCCATCAAGCGATCAAAACTTATCCCTTAACCGGGGCGGGCTTGAGTTTCCAAATGTGCTTGGCGTATTCGCTGATTGTACGGTCGGAGGAAAATTTCCCTACGCGTGCAGTGTTGAGGATGGCCATGCGTGCCCATTTGCCTGGGTCGCGGTAGGCGCGGTCAACCGCTTCCTGGGCCTTGATATAACTCTCGTAGTCTGCGAGGCAGAAGTAGGGATCGCCCTCCTCCAGAAGGCTCTGGCAGAGCGGCGCAAAAGCATCCTGTTCGCCGGGGGTAAAGTAGTCGGAGTGGAGCCAATCAATAACCGCCTTGAGTTCCCAGTTGGCGTTATAAATGTCGTAGGGATTGTAGGCACGAGCATGAAGAGCCTCAACCTGTTCGACGGTGTTGCCGAAAATGAAGATATTGTCCTCACCCACTTCTTCCTGAATTTCGACGTTGGCACCGTCAAGGGTTCCAATAGTAAGGGCGCCGTTGAGGGCGAGTTTCATATTACCGGTACCGGAGGCTTCTTTACCTGCGGTGGAAATTTGCTCGGAAAGGTCCGCGGCTGGAATGATACGCTCGGCCATGGTGATACGGTAGTTTTGGGGGAAAACGACCTTGATCTTACCGTCGATACGGGGATCGTTATTCACCACCTCCGCGACTTTGTTAATGGCGCGAATAATATTCTTGGCGAGGGCATAGCCGGGAGCCGCCTTGGCACCGAAGATAAAGACGCGCGGCTGCATCACATAATTCGGATTTTGAAGGATGCGTCGATAAAGGGTGAGAATATGAAGGAGGTTGAGGTGCTGGCGCTTGTATTCATGGAGGCGCTTGATTTGTACATCAAACAAGGCGTCGGGATTAATTTCGACCCCGCAGTGCTCAAGGGCATATTCCGCAAAGGCAAGTTTGTTGGCGCGCTTGACCGCCATGAAATCTTTCTGAAAGTCCGGATCGTCAGCGTAGTCGGCAAGTTTTTGGAGCTTGTCGAGATCTCCCGGCCAATCGCAGCCGACTTTTTCGGAGATAAGGCTACTTAGACCGGGATTGCAGGCGAGCAACCAACGGCGTGGTGTGATGCCATTGGTCATATTGATGAGTTTGTCAGGATAGAGGGCATGGAAGTCGGCGAAGAGATGCTTCTTAAGAAGTTCGGTGTGAAGCGCCGCGACTCCGTTGACTTTGGTGGAACCGACGACCGACAGATAGGCCATACGCACCATTTTGGGCTGTCCTTCTTCAACCAGCGAGAGGGCTGTTTTTTTAGCGGCATCCCCCGGCCATTTGGCCTCCACTTCATCTTCGAGAAAACGTCGGTTGATCTCAAAAATAATTTCC
>JAACDB010000059.1 GCA_009937095.1 Verrucomicrobiota bacterium | reverse complement strand
GGGGGGCAGGACACCGATAAAGGCGCCAAATAAAATCGAGAAGGTAATCACACCGAGGAGCTGGCCGTTATCGGTGGCCGCCTCGACGATATTGGAGGGGAACATGCGCAGGAAAATATCGAAGAGGTCACCCGAGTCACGGCCCTCGATTTTTTGCAGGAGGCCCTCGCTTTCAGCGGTGGCACTGGCCTGCCCGAGGAGGGCGCTGGCGGTCTCGCTATCCACCCGACCGGGACCGATAAGATTAACGAGGATGAGTCCAACGAGGATAGCAGCGGCACCGCTGAGGCTGTAATAAAGAAAGGTTTTAAGGCTCATGCGACCGACGCCTTTGTTGCTACCCAAGTGCATCACGCCGGAGATGATGGATGCTACAATGAGCGGCACGATCAACATCTTGAGGGCGTTCATGAAGAGGCTGCCTATGAATTTGCAAATTTGCTCGATGTTGGCAGCGGAAGCGGGGTCAAGCTGGGGTAGGATGACGCGCCCAAAGAGGAGGGCGAGGGCGAGGGCAGAGAGAATTTGCCAATGCAGGGCCCAGCGTAAGGGGTTGGTTTTCATAAGAGGGCGCGGTTTCAGGTTTTAGATTATGAGACGGGTCCATTCCTCGGCGGGAATGTCCTCGGGGCGGACGGTGGCGGGGTAGCCTTTTTCAAGGAGTGATTCAAACCAATGCAGGACCTTGGGCGAGTTCTCTTTACGGCAGAGGCTGCCAAGTTGTTTGCGGCGTTGGGTGAAGATGCGGCGAATACATTCGCGGGTGGGGCGGTCAAAGCTCACCGCCTCGGTTTTTCGATCGAGGCGCAGGAGCAGGGAATCCACTTTGGGGGCGGGGTGAAAGCAGGCGCCGGAAACGAGGTGCCGACCCGCCACGGTGTAGGCAGATTGCAGGAAAATAGAGATCGCTCCAAAATTTTTGGTGCCATGGGTGGCGGTGTAACGGTCGCCCGCTTCTTTTTGAAGCATCAAAACCATGCGTTCGGGCAGGGGGCCCGCAAGGAGGGCATCCATCCACGGGGTCGAGACCGCATAGGGTAGGTTGGCGACGACTTGGTACCCGTCTTCGGCGCTCGCGTCCGGAAGAGCCGCGCGAGGGAAGTCGAGGCAATCACCTTCAGTCAGGTGAAGCTTTGGGTGTTCGGGGGCCAATTCGCGGCGCAGGTAGTCTGCGAGGCTGGCGTCGCGTTCGACGGCCCAGACGGGATGGCCTTTTTCCAGCAGGGCGTGGGTGAGGGTGCCGAGTCCGGGACCGATTTCCACCACTGCCTGTTCGGGGGCGAGCTCGGCGAGTTCGAGTGATTTGCGCACGATGTTGCCATCAATGAGGAAATGTTGTCCCAGCTTTTTATTGGGACGGTGCGCGAGGGTTTCGAGCAGTTGTCGGGTCTGGCTAGGATTGAGCGGCACGCGGGGGTCGAAGGGGTCAGGCTTCGTGAAAGGCTTGCATGAGGGCGTCGCAATCTTCGGCGTTCATGAGGGCTTCGCCCACAAGGATGGCGTCGGCTCCGCAATCGCGCGCTCGCTCGGCGTCTCCAGGGGTAAAGATGCCGCTTTCGCTGACGCGTACAATGCCTTCAGGGATTTGGGGTATCAATGATTCCGATACGGCGAGGTCTGTTTGGAAGCGTTTGAGGTCGCGGTTATTCACGCCGATGATGGAGGGTTCGAATCGGAGGGCGCGTTCGAGTTCGGCGGCCTCGTGAATTTCGTATAGGGCGTCGAGTCCGGCGAGTCGGGCGGCGGAGTCGAGGGCGCGGATTGCGTCGTCATTAAGCGCGCGCACAATGATGAGAATGCAACGCGCTCCCGCTTCGGCCGCCTCGACGACTTGGACGGGGTGCACCATAAAGTCCTTGCGGAGGCAGGGGGTCTTGCGGTTGTGGACTTCGAGGAATTCGATGACCTCCCAGAGATCCTGCATGCTGCCGCCAAAATAGTCGTGGTCCGTAAGGATGGAAAGGCAGTCGGCTTCGGCGTTGACGTATTGGCGGGCTTGATCAACGGCGTTGAGCGTGGGATCGGCAATCTCACCTGCAGAAGGGGACTTGCGTTTAATCTCTGCGATGACGGAGAGGCGATCGGGTCGCGCGAGGGCGTCACGAAAGGAGGCTCCGGTACGGGCGTTTTGCGCGAGTCGTTCCAGTTCGGAATCGCGTACGGGCCGGATGGCGGCTTCCAGGGCCTGCCGTTTGGCGGCCATAATCTCGGCAAGTTTATCCATTGGCTTGATCTTGCCGGGCTTCGACCCAGTCGATAATTTTATCGGGTTCGTTTTCGTAGGCCCAGGCCACTCGGAGGAATTCGGCGGGATGGATGTTGTGCGCCTTGAAGAATGCGCGGTCACCGCCGCAGTTATACATGGTGACGGGGGGCAACTCGCCGCGAATCTTGGCCATGGCCTTGGGGATGATGCGGGGGAGCCACTCAATGCCGCGAACGGCGTCGGTCTTGGCGGGGAGGGTGTTGGGATCCAGTTCTGCGTCCGAGGGCTGACCCTTTTGAACGGTGAGAAAGTAATCGCGGCGGACCTCGGACATCATGAGGAAGGTTTCAAAATCGGGCTCCCCGTATTTAATCCAATCTTCGGCGGCATCGTAGAGATCCATGACCTTGAGACCAAAGTTAGCGAGTTCGGCAAGTCCTTCGGGGTCAAAGTAAGTATCCGGTTCGCGGTTTCCGCTTTCGTACTTGGCGACCGCCTCACTCCAAATGCTTTTGAGCGCTTGTTGGTAGTGGTAGTGATTCATCATGCGGGAGCATAGGGGGAGGCATCCATAAATCAAGTGACCATCTTGGAAAAACAGGATTTCTCAGGGGTGAGGGTTGAGTTTTGAATCGCTTAGGGTTTTGAGGAAGGCGATCAGAGCGGCGGAATCCTCGTCGGACAGGGGAATACCGGGCGCGGGATGCTTGGCAAGGTTGGGGGCGAGGGGCGGGTTGCGGTGGATGCCGCTGCGGTAATGCTCGATGACTGCTTCGAGTGTCGCAAGGCGTCCGTCGTGCATGTAAGGCGCAGTGTGATCGATGTTGCGGAGGCTTGGGGTTGAGAATTTCCCGATATCAGAATCGCGGCGGGTTATTTCCGCAAGGCCTTGGTCGTTTTGAATGGCCAGTCCATTATTGTGGAAGGCTTGATCGCTGAAGAGGGGGCCGCCGTGGCAATGGAAACAGTCTGCCCCGTATTGTTTTCTTCTTGGGTCGTGCTCGGTGAAGAAAAGCTCCAGGCCGCGCTTTTCCAATTCACTGAGCTCGAGTTCGCCTTTAACGGCGCGGCCAAAGCGGGAGTCAAAACGGGTTTGAGTGAGGAGGAATGCCTCGATCGCGACGCCAATGCGTTCAGCGGTGATTTCGCGTGATCCGTAGGCGGCTTTAAAAAGACTGGGATAGGCCGGGTGGCGGGAGAGTTTTTGCTCAATTTCGGGAAGGGAGGCATCCATCTCGGTGGCGTTTTCAATACTTATGAGTGCTTGTTCGCGAAGACTGGTGGCGCGACCATCCCAAAAGAAGCGGTCTTTCCATGCAAGGTTCAGGAGGGGCATGGTGTTGCGCCGTCCGGGTTGCTGATCGATGCCCCGACTGAGGCTGCGGTTGTCGGCAAAGGCGTGTTCAGCCCGGTGGCAAGTAAGGCAACTCACGCTGTTGTCACGCGAGAGAGCGGCGTCATGAAAGAGCCGCCGCCCAAGTTCAACGCGTTCATGGGTGAGCGGATAATCGAGGGGTAAGGACGGGAGGGGAAAGTTTTCACTTATTTCCAGCGGGTAAGGCGTGCCGACAAAAGCACGGGGCGGGTTTATTGACGGATTCGGGGTATTGCCTTGGGGTTCGGCGTGGGTGGTTATGCGATAGGCAAAAGCTTTTTCAACGCGTTCTTTTAAGGATAGGGCGAGCGGGTCACCCGGTCGTACATGGGTGGAACTCGCCGTTTCAAAAGGCAGATCCCGAAGAACGCGATCAAGGTGAAAATCGATGCCGAGCCAGGCATTTTTTGTTGAGAGATCGACGCTGACGGGCAAACGAATCCGCATGCGGTGTGGCTCGTTGCCCAAATGATAGGAGTAGCCGCCTTCGTTTTGTGCGGTCTGCCAATGCCCTTCAAGGGCGAGGAAAATATAGCCATCCTGCCAATTCCAATGGAGCTTGTTTAGAATGGGGTTGAGCGGGTGAGTGGGCGCAAATTTCGCGGGATCGGATTGGTTGACCTCGGGTGAGAGACCGATGGAAAACTCGATGGCGTGATAGCGAAGGGCGGGGACGCCATAAAAGTTGAGACGGGTTTTATTGGCGCCGACATCAACAAGGGCATACCCGTCGGAGAGTGGATGCCGTTGGTCGGTTTGATCGATGAGCACCGGTTCCGATATTAGGTAAGCGATGCGGCTTAGGGAGAGCTTGCTGTGGTTACCTGCCGAGTGCCAGGACTCGGAAAGCTCGACGGTTTCCTGTTCCCAGCGGTGTTCAATATCGATGCTTAATTGGGCGGCTTGGACAGAGCAGAGCATCAAAGCCACGCCTACTACGAGGCACCGCATCATGGAATAACGTATGAATTGGTGGCATTCGCCACCGAAGAGGTAATGGAAGGAAAGGTCACCACCATGGGGTATGAGCCCGAACCGAGACCGGATGCGTCGGCATCAAAGGTCACTTTGACGGAATAGCGGTCGGAATTTCCGTTCGCGTCAACGCGGGAGGCGGGGTTTCCGTTCGCGAGGGTAGTGGTTTCGAAGGAGGCCGCTACGCCACCAATGGTGACGCTACTGGGATGCACTGGGTTCCCGGCGCTGGGGCCACTTTGGCGGACTAGGCGCGGAGGATTGTCGGGGTTGCCGTCGATCAATTGCAGATAAACGGTATCAACATTATTATCGCCGCTGGCGGGATCGCTGTAGCCGCCACCAAGTGATGCATCCAGACTAATGAAGTAATCGTAGGCATCCGTTTCATTGGCATTCAGCGCACTGGTGTTAAGCTGGGATTGCTCGTTGGCATCATTGGAAATATTATAAAATTCGTAGCTGGGGGTATCGGCGGTGCTCAGGGGGTCGCCGTTGATGATCAGTTTATAGTCTGGATGCAGGCTACTTAAAAGTGCCCGCCCGCTACCAACGGTGTCACCGAATTTCTCTGCAATGACGGTACGGGTTGCGGAATCGTTGCCACTGAGAATCGGGATAATGGTATTGGAGTCGATGGCATCAACTGCTGCCGTTGCGGTCGTGGGATTAATGCCACCCAGTTGGAGGAGGGTATTAAAAAGATCCACGCAATTAACGAGGGCATCGGTGCTGGAGCCGCCGCTGACGCCCAGATCCGGGCCGCTGAAAATAAGCGGAACGTGCACACCACCCTCGTAAAGATCGACCTTCGCATGACCGTTTCCGTAGGGTGCCTGTGCCACTTGCCCGGGGGAGCCGTTGTCGCCAATGAGGATGATGTTGGTATTCGCCAGATCAACACTTTGCAGGAGGCGACCAATTTCTGTATCGGTCGCCTCAAGCATCCGTCGGTAAAGGGCGGTATCGGAGGTATCACTTGGGTCGGTGTAGCCGCCCACAGGTGCAAGTCCGGCGGGGGGTTCATGGAAAGGGGTGTGCGGTGCGTTAAGTGCCAACCAACAAAGCCACGGGCCGCTTTGATTATTGATCCAGGAAACGGCATCATCGACCTGATCGGTGGTGGTATAATTGGTATAGTTATCCGTGTTACTGGAAACGCCATTAATCACCTCGGTCTTAGTCCAGTTAAAGTAATCGGATACTCCGCCCTGCAGGATTCCTTTGAAATAATTCCAGCCACCGGTCGTGTAGGGTCCGGTCTGCCCGCTGCCGAGGTGCCACTTGCCGAAAGTACCCAAAGCATAGGAAGAGGATTCCTGAGTGAAGATTTCGGGTAATGTCAGTTCGGCATCCGGCAGTACATTATTGGTGGACGGGTCGCCGACTCCGTGGCGGAAGGGGTGTCGCCCGGTGAGGATGGTTGCCCGGGTGGGCGAACAGATGGGTTGGGCGTAAGCGCGGTCAAAGCGCAGGCCTGAATCGGCTAGGCTTTGTAAGGTCGGCATTTGAGGAAAGGTTAGGCCTGCGGTTTGGTTGTGAACAGGACTCCAGTCATAGCCCCAGTCGTCTAAAATAATGAGCAGGATGTTATTCCCGCTGGCGACAGGCGCGGTTCCCACACTCAGGGTTGCGGTGAAATTTCCCGAGACGCCGTCAAAACTTGCCACAAGCGGGTAGTCCCCGTCTG
>JAACDB010000058.1 GCA_009937095.1 Verrucomicrobiota bacterium | reverse complement strand
CGGAATTACCAAATTTTACGTAGCTTCCGTCAAACCACTCACCGGTTTGTCCGAAAGTGGAGGTGCCGGTACCAAAGGCATCATAACTCAAGGAGGAGGAACCGGGTCCGAAATCGAGCTGTAAACCGTTCTCAGACTTGGTGATATCGAGATTATTTGCTCCGGAGCCCTCAGAGTTCAAACCATCAAAATTGTCCACTGTGATTACCAGTGATTGGGTTTGCGCGCTTACAAGAGCTGCCACCATGAAGGGAAGTAGGCTAGCAATGAGAAACTTGTGTTGTTTCATAGTTAGGGTTCAAGAGGGGTTTTAGAGTAGTAGAAGATAGATAATTTCAAGTTATGAAATTAAATGCAACTAAAAAATGCAATTTTGTGCACTTTTTATTTTTTAGGTTTTTATTATTCATTCTAAAATCCTTTCAATTGCTCGATGAAGTTGCTTTATAATTCTTCTGGAGCCTTAAATCGTGCAGCCGTACCGTTTTGCTGCATGGTTTATGAAAAATATGCACTCTTTTGCAACTTATAGTTGTGCTCTTAGGCAATGTAGCGTTAGCAATGACCCGTACCGACTACCTGTGTTTGAATAGAAATCGGTGAAGCAGGTAATTAAAGCACCGAGCCATCGTTCCAGTTTAATAATGACCTTAAAACCAGTACGCTTTCTTTTTTGTCTGACTGTCATGCTCGTTTCGAGCCTAGCTGCTTCGCCCAAGCAACCGAACGTGGTCTTTATTCTGAGTGATGACCATCGTTATGACTTTATGGGTTTCACGGGCAAGCTGCCCTGGCTGAAAACGCCGCAAATGGATCGTCTTGCGAGGGAGGGTGCTTATTTTGATCAGGCTTATGTAAGCACGTCTCTATGTTCTCCAAGCCGTGCCTCCATCCTGACGGGACTTTACGCGCACACCCATACCATCGTGGACAACCAAGCGCCCAACCCGGGAAATTTGACTTACTTTCCAGAGTATTTACAGGATGCCGGTTATCAAACCGCTTTCATTGGCAAGTGGCATATGGGGGATGAATCGGACGAACCACAACCGGGCTTTGATCATTGGGAGTCCTTTAAGGGGCAGGGTGTTTATGACGGCGTGACACTCAATATTAATGGGGAGCGAGTGACCTATGGGAACGAGGTCTACACCTCGGATTTGCTGACCGCGCATGCGGTCGATTGGATGGAAAGCCTCGATCCTGAGCAGCCCTTTTTCCTGTATCTTTCCCACAAGGCGGTGCATGCGGAGTTCAAGCAGGCTTCACGGCACGCGGGCATGTATGCTGGAGTGAATTACGAATTACCGGAAACCTACGGGCAGACGAAAGATGAGCGCTATAAGGATTTGCTCTGGCCGGAATGGGTGAAGGAACAGCGTCACAGTTGGCATGGTGTGGACTTTATGTACCATGATACGGGTTCGGTTGGAGACTTGGTGATCGATTACTGCGAAACCCTGATGGGGGTGGATGACAGCATCGGCGCGGTAATGGCCTACCTTGAATCGCGCGGGATTGCGGATGAGACCGTGGTCATCTACATGGGCGACAACGGTTTCAGTTGGGGGGAGCACGGCTTGATCGACAAACGTCACTTTTACGAGGAATCTGCCAAGGTGCCGCTCCTGGTGCGTTGCCCCGCGCTCTTTGAAGGCGGTGAAACCCGGCACGAGCTGGTGCAGAATATTGATATCGCACCTACGATCATGGCACTGGCAGGTTTGGAAAAAGAATCCAGCATGCACGGGGAATCCTTTCTGCCCGTGCTCAAGGGTGAAGCGGTCAAATGGCGCGACAAGATTTTCTACGAATATTACTGGGAATATGATTTCCCAATGACGCCCAGCGTGTTTGGGGTGCGTACGGACCGCTACAAATATATCCGCTACCACGGCATTTGGGATCGCAACGAACTCTATGATCTGGAAGCGGATCCGCAGGAGATGTATAACCTAATCGAAAGTCCGGCGCACCAGGATATCATACGTCAGCTGGCGGGTGAAATCTATGATTGGTTGGAAACGACAGGCGGGATGCAGATTCCTTTGAAACGAACGATCAAGCACCGCTGGGGCGACTACCGCCACGAAGGGCAATATTGAGCGGGCTCAGCGCGGTTTGCGGGGCGTTACGGGCGGGGGAATCTGCTCTCGCCAATCCTCGATGTAAGCTGCCAACTGTGCCGCCATTTCAGGTGCTTCGGCAGAGCGATCGTTTGTTTCGCCGGGATCTTGATCGAGCTTGAAAAGGGATGCTCCATCCTTAGGACTGAAATAAAACTTCCAATTGCCATCCCGAACCGCACCGGAATCACCCGAAAACCACAAAAGCCTGCGATCGGGTAAGTGGGCCTGCTCCAGGATGAGCGGGGATAAATCTAAACCGTCCAGTTGGGTGTGCGGCCGGGGTTTTGTTCCTGCCACTGCGCAAAGGGTGGGATAGAGATCCAGCGTTGTGATGGGTGAGTGATTGACGCGTGGTTCTGTCAGTACAGCGGGCCGATTAAGAATAAAGGGGACGCGAATACCGCCTTCGTAGAAGGTTCCTTTATTTCCTCGCAGACCCGCGGTGGAACCCAGGAGCTCACCTCGTGGCCAGGATGGCGGCATTCCCTTGAAACGAGTGAGTGCTGGACCGTTGTCGCTGATGAACAAGATGAGGGTTTTTTCACGAAGCCCTTCGGCTTCTAAAGTTTTAAGGACCCGACCGACTCCTTCGTCCACTGCTATAACCATGGATGCATAAAGCTTCAAAGCCTCGCTTTGAATATGCTTGAGTTGATTCAGGTGCGCGCGCTTTCCTTGCAGGGGGCTATGGGGTGCATTGTAGGCAAACATGAGAAAGAAAGGGTTGTCTTTTTGTTCAGCAATGAACTCGCATGCGTGACGCGAGAGGCGATCGGTTAGGTATTCATCGCCTGCACGGTTGGGCCCCCAAAGGCCGCTTTGCTTGCTGCTGCCATAGTTTCTGTCGTCCACTCCCTTGTAGCGACCCTGCTCATCGGGCCAATAATCGCCCTCCCAGACCATGACTGCTTCGCAGTAGTTAAAGTAATTGCGGGCGGGCATGGGATTCCAGGAGGGGTTATTAAGGTTCCACTTACCGACCAGTCCGGTGGTGTAACCTGCAGAGCGGAGGGCTTCGGGTAGCGTGGGGTGACCTTCCGGCATGCGCACCGCGCCCATATCAGGATTCCAATAAACTCCCATGCGACTGGGCTGGAGACCGCTGAGGAGACCCACGCGACTGGGTCCACAAACGGGGCTGATGCTATAGCCTTGAGTGAAGCGCAAACCCGATGCCGCGAGGGCGTCGATATTCGGGGTCGGTACTAGCTGACCTCCATAGCACCCGGGATCACCATAGCCCATATCATCGACAAAGATGAGAATGATGTTTGGCTGGGTGGGGCTTACTTGAGCCGAAAGGGTCGGCGGTCCTGTTAGTATCCAGACAACCGAGGTGAGTAAGAGGATGTGGCTTATGTTTGGAAATTTCAATTTTGGTAGCGGCTTAAGAAAAGCGTAGTGGTTGCTCCGCGGCCACCTTTTTCCCAGCTGTTACTTTCTCTTGGCTTCTCGGCAGCCACTGCGTCTAAATATTGCTCAAGAGCTGAGTTGAGCGCGCTGGTTAGCTCCGGGTTTTTTTTGGCAAGGTTGATGCGCTCACCCGGATCCTGTGAAACATTGAAGAGGAGGGCACGCTTGGAGCTATAGAATTTTAACAGTTTATGATCGCCAACACGGATGGCCGAGTGGGGTTCGTTGAGTCCAACTACGTTGTAATGAGGGAAGTGAAAGACAAGACCTTCAGGTGGACGTTGAATTGTGGTTTTGGGGTTTTGCAGGACGCTGGCAAAACTACGACCATCGAGGTTTTTGGGTAGCGCGGTGGACGCGCCTGCAAGCTCCGCAATGGTGGGCAAAAGATCGTAACTGATTACCGGGGTAGCGCTTTGTGTTCCAGCTTGAATGCCGGGACCCATGACGGCAAAAGGGACACGAATGCCGCCCTCGGTCAGATCCCACTTGCCACGGAGCAGTGGAGCGTTGAGTCCCGGTTGGTAGGGCTTGCCTTTATTGGCTTGAATGGGAAGGCAGGGCATGCCGCCATTATCAGAGGTAAAAATAAGGTAGGTGTTTTGTGAAAGCCCCATGGCATCATAAGCGCGAAGCAGGGCGCCGATGGAACGATCGAGATCGGCTATCATGGCGGCATAGGCCGGGTTTTGGTGTAGCGTGCCCTTTGCTCGCTCACGCGTGGCAGCATAGGTCGCTTCGCTGTAAACGAGGTCAGAGTGCAGGGCGTAATGAGAAATCTGGATGAAAAAAGGTCGCTCTTGCCGCAACGAATCGCTGATAAAATCGACCGCACGTGCCGTTAATGAATCGACTCGCTTGGGGTCGGTCTGAGGGTAGCCACCCCATTCGCGTTGGTGGTCAAGTTGAGAGAAACCACCCTGCTTATTGGTGGTGCGACCATCATGTAAATCGTAACGGTAGCGATCTGGGGAGGCGTTGATATGCCATTTTCCAAGATGGGCGCAGCGGTAGTTGGGGTGGACTGCTTTCAGGACTTGTGGAATGGCAACTTGGTTGTGGTCGGCGCGGTTGTCCCCAAGCACACGGGTGTAACCCAGTCGGGCGGGGGATTTTCCAAATTGTACGCTGTAGCGGGTGGGGGAACAAACTGGTGAAGCAGCATAACCGTCGCTGAAACGCATGCCGCGATCCAGCAAGGCATCCATATTTGGAGTGAGGTGGTAATCACTCTTCGCTTGTGGACGATTTAAATCCATCGGAGCGGAGAGGCTCGACCATCCCTGATCATCGGTTAAAACAAGGATAAAATTGGGGGGTGCTTGTCCGGGGAGATTGAGCGTGAACAAAGCCGTGGCGCACAATCGCCTTATGGAAGAAAGGAACATGATTTCCGAGTCCCGGCTTTAATCCTGGGTGGGGTTTCGGCCTGCAGCCGCATTAAGGCTATCGCTGGAGAGACAAATTTCATCAAAAAAGACTCGAGGCACTCCAGCAGAGAAGCAGGAAATGATCATCCCGCGGTAAATTCCGCGTCGGGAGTTGGGTATGTTGGTTTCCATGGTTTGGCTGACCTGATTTGCTTCGCTCCCTTCACCCGCTTGATCCAGTTTGGCTTCACTGAAGCCCTGCTCAGCATAATGGGCTGCTTGCCTGGAATCCAGAACCCACATTTTGAGGCGGATGTTCGAGCGTTCCCCCAATTGTGGTAATTGTTCCATCTTCCAAAGCACGAGGTAGGTTTCTTCCGGAAAGCATTCAATGCCACTGTCATTTTTAACAATTTTATTTTGCCCTGCGCCGACCATGCCATTGGGAGAGCCCCAGCGTTTTGGACAGATGGCAAAGGTAGCGCTACGCGGGGTTGCGGGATCTTGGGAGGGTATTGAAAGGAGCAAGCCGAGCGCAGCATCTTGAATCAAATTACCTGAGCTGAAGCGAAAGCTTCCGAAAACATCGCCATTGTATCCTACCGCGATTTGTCGAATCACAATGCCCTGGCCGATAGCACGTTCTTTGCGCTCGCCTTTGACTAAAATTACACCTTCTGCAGACTCCAAACCTGGGATCTTTAAGTCTTCTGTAGAAACTTGGGTGTTGCCCTTGCTCACCTGCCAAGAGCTGTGCCAGCCAGTGCTGGTCGAGCCGGAAAGCGTATCACTGGGTGAGCCTAAGGCCTGACCCGCGCCTATTGGCATGTCAAAGCCTTCGTAGAGTTTGGCAGAGGTTTGTAATGCGGAAAGAGAAGCGATTAAAACAATGAGTGTAGCGTTGGGTAGGCGAATTGGCATATTATGATTAATTCCTAATAAGGGTGGATAGCATACTTGACAGGAGGCCATTAATGTAATACATATTATTTAATGTATTTAGCAGCCAGCATTGATGTGCATAAAATTTCATTGCACATCGGGGGGATGTCAATCTATTTGATTCTCTAATTATGAAGCATCGTTACTTACTGGTTCTCGTACCTCACTGTATCGCCACATCGCTCTTTTTTGCTGGCCCTGATATGTCGGCTCAAGTGGATCCGATTCAGATTATCCCGACCGCGCAATCTGAATCGACGGAAGCGGAAGTGGACGACGAGCTTTTCATTTTGCCTGAGTTTGTCGTCTCCAATGAAAAAGATGAAGGGTATTATTCTGCCAACACGACGTCCATATCACGGACGAATTCCTTGGTCAAAAATACACCCATCTCGATGTCGATTATCAATGAGCAACTGCTTGAGGATCTCAACATTGTATCGACGGAGGAACTGGCAAGTTTGAATGCCTCCATTGATGAGGATCCCAATGGATACTCGCTTGACCAGGTTCGTATTCGCGGCTTCAGGAGTTCCTTTTCCCGTTTTAATTTTTTCAAACGCAACATTCCAAGCGACAATTATAATGTCGCTCGAGTGGATATTATAAAGGGTGCCAACAGTTTGATTTTTGGTCAGGCCTCTCCGGGTGGGTCCGTTAATTCGGTGCCTTTACTTGCGAACTTTGGCGCCAACACGCGTGCTATTACATACGGTTTAGGCAATAAAAATTATGAGCGCCGGGTTTTCAATGCGAACCAGATCGTTAATGAACAGCTGGCTGTCCGGGTTATGGGCGTAAGAACCGAACCGGGATATGACCACCCCCTTAAGTTTGGTAAGTTGGAGGCACTGACTCTGGCCGCAACGCTCAAATTAAACCGCAACACTCAAATGCGCCTGCATTTGGAGCATGCCAATGCCTATAATCGTTTTCCGCAGCGTGCGATGCGGGACAAAACCAAGATTGATGATGATAATGATCCCAATAACGGTTATCAGGGCATCCTTAGTTCAGCGGACTTTTCGACGAGCATTACCAACTATGAAGTGCCCTTCTCGCCGGATTGGGTGGAATATCTTCCCCAGCAGGCGATGGATTGGATTATCGACCACACACAGAACAACACGTATATCGATCCCATCACCAGTCGAGCAGATCTAGAGAACCATTATGCTGCCATCAATGCGGTGAACTATGGTTCTATCGCCGGTCCGGACCGATACAGCGAGCGTGGCGGAGCTTTCTTAATGGCGGATTTGGATCACAAATTCAGCGACCGAGTCTTTGCAAATTGGTCCGTCAACTACCAATCGATTGCCGCCGATGCGCTCGGGCGTGAAGCAGAAAGCGCAGCGCTTGTGCGCGATGGGTATGACTATAATATTTTTGGAGGTTACCCGCGACCCAATCAAGAGGTCGACGATCAATATGTCCGCACCTTCTGGCAAAAGAATGATTCGGAGACTGATCGTTTTGCCTCGCGCTCCTCGGTGGTGTTTGAGAACGAAATTTTTAACATTAAAAACCGTTTGATTCTCGGTTGGGATTACACACGTCAAAACAAGGAAGAAGCATTTTATGACCAAGTACCGGTGGGGGCAGTGGGTGCGTTGGTGGGCACCAACCAATTGCCGGATGGGGCGTATATCCCTTTGGGTCGTCTTTCGGGTAATACCGTCAATGGGCAATTCCGTGCATATGAGTACATTTCCATTCTGCAGCCCTTTACGCTGGATCGTTCGATTTTCCGCTTCAACGAAATCATAGAGTCGGATGTCCCTGAACTTCCTTTCGAAAATGTCAGTACGGGAAATTTCACGCATTTGGATTACCCCAATGCTGAGTGGGCATTAGCGCGTACGACGGATTCCACAATCGACACCAACAGCTTTTGGTTTGCGGATCAATGTGAGTTCTTGGATGGTCGCTTCCACACGCTGGTAGGTCTGCGCTATGACAGAATCAACGTGGACTCTGCTTTTAGAAAGATACTGCTACATGGGTATGATACCGGTGTGGATGATGGCAATAACAACAAATCGAAAGAAACGTATGATCAGCTCAATCCTACGCTGGGAGGCTTGTTCTGGTTGACGGAGAATATTGGAGTTTTTGCCAACTATGCCCGCTCGATTGAATCACCCAGTGGTACGGAGCGCACTCCACTTGGGGATGTGGCACCACCCGAACTGGGTGAAGGATATGAGGCAGGTATCCGTTTTGACCTTTTGGAAGGCAAACTCGATGGGCAATTTGCCGCTTATCGCATCATCAAGGAAAACGATAATGAATTCCGATATTCGGATGGTCTTCTGCGGACCCTCTATCCTTATAGTGAATATGGGGCCGATTATCCGGAGTTATATAATAGCAACAATGCTTTGATTACTTCCAATCTTCCGGGTCGGCGTGGAATAGGAGACAAAACCCGTTCGGATGGTTTGGAAATGGACTTAACTTTCAACCCGACGAAACGCTTGAGTCTCATCTTTTCGTACAACCACAGTCTTGCCAACGAAATTGAGAAGCTGGACCCTATTGTTACGAATCCTGAAGATTTTGAGCTTTTTGGGAGACCGGATCACCGCGCAACATTTACCGGGCGTTATAAATTTACTGATGGCAAGCTTCGGGGCTTGGTACTAGGCGCATCCCAACGATTTCGCTCGGCCTCGGTGCAAACCCGTTTCGACCTGCCCTACGATGACGACGATGATGGTAACGTAGACCGTACTGAACGGGTCTATCTCAAATTTGGCGATGAACATACTACGAGTCTCTTTGCGACCTGGAGCAAAAAACTAGGAGCAACGCGCAAGTCCCCCAAGCTCAACTTGGCGTTCCGCGTCAATAATCTCTTTAATAATGACGAATTTTCCGGTCGTGAAAACTATGGTTTTTATCGCGAGTCACGCTCTTACTCTTTTACGGCCAAGGTCAATTTCTAGATTACCATTCACAAGCCTCAAGCGGCGTCGTCTAATAGCCTAATATGGAACAATCCAGCGCACCCCTCTCTCTTCGCGAAAAAATCGGTTATGGTCTCGGTGACACTGCGTCGAATCTCTACTTCAAATTCTTTGAGGTTTTTCTGGTTTATTACTACACCGATATCTTTGGGCTGAATCCAGCCGCAATGGGCACGATGTTCCTCGTGGCAAATTTATGGGATGCCGTGAATGACCCCATGATGGGTGCGATTGCCGATCGCACCAACACACGAAAAGGGAAATACCGTCCTTACCTGCTTTGGTTTGCCATTCCTTATGGTCTAACGGGTTGGCTGATCTTCGCAAATTTCAGCTTCCTCGATGATCCGGGCATGAAACTGGTCTATGCCTATGTCACTTTCATCCTTTTTAAGATGGTTTACACCGCCATCAATGTACCGTATTCCGCGATGATGGGCGTGATCAGTCCTCATGCTGAGGATCGTCAGGAACTGGGACGGTTTCGTTTTCTGGGTGCCTTTGGTGGAGGTTTCCTGATTTTTCTCAGTGTTCGCCCCTTGGTAGAATTTTTAGGAAAAGGGGACGAGTCGCGGGGTTTCCAACTGACGATGGGGCTCTTTGGTGTGCTTTCAGTGCTTTGTTTCTATATTTGTTACAAGGCTACCAAAGAGCAGATTGCGCCACAGGTAAATCAGGAGGCGGTCTCGATGCGGGAGGACTTAGCTTTTCTTTGTAAGAACACACCCTGGTTGATTATGTTTGTCGCCGGCATTTTGACACTGACAAACGTGGTGCTGCGCGGTTCGGTGACCATCCATTATTGTGAGTACTATTTAGGATGGGGTGCGGAGAAGGTGCTTTGGTGGATGGACCTCACCACGCTCTTTTTATCAAGTGGAACCTTGGCATTCATTGCGGGGTGTTACATGACAAAGTGGGTGTTGAGTCGCTACACCAAGAAGCATGCGCTCATTACCTTAACGATTATCAACGCCCTTGGAATTTTCGCCTTTTTCATTGTACCACCCGAAGCGGTCACGCTCTTATTTGCCCTCAATCTCTTTTGTAGCTTTGTAGCGGGACCTACCCCTGCGATTGTCTGGGCATTGTACACCGATGTCGCGGATTATGGGGAGTGGCGGTTTGGGCGCCGGGCAACAGGTTTGGTTTTCTCGGCGGCGCAGTTTGCGCAGAAGATGGGTATCACGATTGCTGGAAGTGCAGCCGGCTATCTGCTGGCGGGTTTTGGCTATATCGCCAATCAAGAACAGACACCGGATGCCTTGCTGGGAATTCGCATTATATTTTGTATTCTGCCCGGAGCCCTCGCTTTGGCAAATGGGGTTTTGTTGATATTCTACCCCTTATCGCAAAAGCAGACTGAACGAATTCACGCCGAGCTCGCGGTTTCCAGGGCGCGAAACAACTCGGAGGCCTAGGCTGAGGTCCTTCAGTCGTAGTCGCTGGCTGCGCTATTTTCGCTTAAAGACGCGGACGTAATCCACTTCCATACGCTGAGGAAAGAGGGATTTATCAATACCTTCTCGGCCTCCCCAACTTCCGCCCACTGCGATATTGAGGATCAAATAAAAAGGATTATCTTTGACGAAGGGCCAATCGTCCTCAGGGCGCTGGCCTTTTTTAATGATATGATAGCAAACATCGTCTACAAAGTAGCGTATCGTGGTGGCATCCCATTCGACGGCGTAGGTGTGGAAATCATTCCAAACATCATCGAGGATAACTTCTTTGCTGACGCCCGCGCCGTTCATAAAATTTGAAACCTTGGAGTGAACCGCCGAGTAAACATGATTGGGTTTGAATCCGACATGCTCCATGATATCCATTTCGCCACAGAGCGGCCATGGTTTGAGTGCTTCGTCTCCAAGAAGCCAGATGGCAGGCCAGGTGCCGCGCCCTGTCGTGAATCGAGCACGTGCCTCGACTCGGGAATGCACGAATTCCTTTTTCCCGCGAGTGATCAGTCGTGCGGAGGTGAATTCCTGAGAACCGAGCAGCTCGGTTTTTGCGTTGGAGCCATCCAATTCTTTGACAATTTCTTGAGAGCGTTGAGCGCCTACGTCTTTTAGATGAGCTTCGATAATGAGGATGCCATCTTCCACACGTGCATTTTCAGGATGGTCAGTGTAATTTTGCAGTTCCTCGTTAAATCCGAGGTAGCCATGTTCGTAATCCCAAATTTCAGGGTTGGGCTTGCCGGTGTAGTCAAATTCATCCGACCACAAGAGCTCCCATTGGTCAGAGTTAAAAGAGGCGAGTGGTATTGAGTTTGCCATTGAAGTGCTGACACTGCTCAAAATTACCAATAATGCAATTGTTGTTAGGCGGGTTTGAAATATCTGCATGACTTACTTTTAAATATAGATTTATTAAGCAATCCAAGGCCTGAGCTAAGCAAGCAGGAATGTCTCTGGAATCGTGACAAGCACACGACGAATTTGGCCGCTACGGAGGCTAATCTGTTGGTAAATTTCAGCTGGGAGTTCAGTACCAGTATGAGTAGCAGCTGTCTCAGCGAATGAATAGGTCTCGATGTTAATTGCCTGGGCACTTTTATCGAGACGATAGATAATGGGAACCTGACAGTAGGTAAATGCAAGTTCTCCGGGATTTATGGTAATCGACTCAGTAGAGTTATCGATGTGGATGACTTCAAAGATGCGGGTTTGCGTTGCGAATTCGTTACGCTTCAAAAGCTGGGGGTTGATGTGGAGTGTACCTGCCTCTACGCGAATTCCCAATTCACCAAAGCGGGTGATGATTTCCTCTTTTGCCTGTCCTGTCATTCCGGGTTGTTGCGCACCGGCATGGGCGGGCGTGTGCGAATAGGGATCGTTTGGAAAGGCGCCAAAGGCTTCCGCTGTTTTGTTGAAACCAATCCCTTCACGAATTTTATAATAGCGCTCCCCAAGGGCTTGCTGGAGCATAGGATCGGGCTTTTTAGCTTCGCTTTCGCGAAAGAAACACTCCTGGACCGCGAGCATGAGTTTCGAAACTTGATGCCAGTAAATACAACCCAAGCCCTCAAAGGAAAACATCCCGCCGCTGCGCCCAGTGAAGCTATGGTGGCGAAAAACCTTTTCATAGATAGATTGGATTAGGGCGGTCTCTTTTTTAACAAGGAATGCGAGTTCTGGATTTCGCGAGAGTGATTCAAGTTGATTATTCAATGCATCTAGATTTTGCAGCAGCGCCACAAAACGAACGCGTCCTGTTGTATCAACTTTGATTAGGCTAGTGTTGTGGTTCTCAATCAAGCGCTTCAAGAGTTTTGACTGATTGATATCCTCTTCCGAGATGAGACCTTTATCGCTAAAGTTGGGCAACGGGCGATCAGGATAAATCAAAAAGCTATTCCGATCCGCGGTATAAAGTTTACTTTCAAACATCCGGTCTACCAAAGTGATCGCTTTCTCGCTACTAAGGTATTCAGCACTTAAGGCAGAAACCTGTCCTTCGAGCATTTCGTAAAGTCGCTCTACGGAAATTGCTTTGTAAGGATCTGTATAGCTCATGAGCTTGTAACTATCCATCAATCCATCTGGGCGTTCAGCGGCTCTTAACGATATTTCCAGCCACTCTTCTGCCTTCTCGAGTAATCGAAGGATTGTTTGCAGGGGGAGGGATTTGGCGTTTGCCAAATCCAAAGCATAGATGCGTTCACGGTAACGTTCTCCCGCAAGGCTGAGCGCACAAGTCGTTTTGGCCCGATTTGAGTCGTCTTTAGTGCAGGCAATCGCTTCCTTGAGCGGCTGGTCAAAAATACTGAGAAGCACCTCTGCCAATTCCAAGATGGGGTCGCTGAGTGGTACTAAGGTACCCCTGTCCTCTTGATTCCACAATTTCCGACAAAAACGGAGATAACGTAGTAGATGCCCAGCGGTTACCATCGAGAGTCCATTGCCAACCAAGGCATTGTTGGCGTCATTCCACTCCGGTCGTTCGGTATTCATCCAAATGCCGCCACCGGGAACAAAATTGCTCAGTTTGACTAGTGCCGGAATGAGGAGCTTTTCACGAAGCGTCGCGTTGTGGGTGCGGTCATCGGTATCTTTTAAGAGCAAGCCATCGTGACCCTCCCTTTGCCCCTTTTTGCGCAATGTATTGCTCAGATCTGCGTCAAATTCCAAACTAGAACGGGGGTTTTTAAAAATTGCCGCCAGTGACTTGATTCTGTAGGGTACATTGGCATAGACAAAAATGGGCTTGTCCAGCCACTGTTCCAATACTTTCGGATCATGTGCGTTCAATGCCTCCAGCAAGCGAAGCAGGTAAACGATTTGATGGTCACCCCAATAGCCAATTCCGGAAAATGGATCCTCAGGATCGACTTCCTCCCAATCAAAACTACCATTGAATAAACGATAAGGATTGTAGCCGTCCATCGTAGAGGTGTTCAGGAATTTAGCGACGACATGTTCGAGAAAACCCGGATAACTGATGCACAAAGCTTCCCAGTTTTGGAAAATATCACGCCAATTACCCTCATAAGCCATGATAGGTGCACCCTCAGCGTCATGCGTTCTTATCATGAACTTATTCCAAGGGCGACTAGGGTCACCGTGGCGCCGGCTGAAAGTAATCGGTAGGTACTCAAGGAAGTAACGCAGCAAATCCACATCACCGATTGCCTCGATCTGCTTACGACAGCTTGAGTACTCAAGCCATCCATTTAATGCCTGCAGGTCTTCGCGATGGGAATTGTATAGCGCTGAGTTTGCGGCCTTGATGTGCGCTTGCAGCGCCTCACCCTTGATAGTATAGTGATCGAGGAATAAGCCCCCGCGCATGGAGTTGAAAAGAACATTGGCGGTGTGATGTAGGTGATTCATCTGGTCCTCGCTGCTTTGGAAGGCATCCGCTTGTGCCAATAGGCTGTGGAGTTCACGATCGTTGTCCGAGATGGCTGCCTTGATCGCTGCCTTTCCTTTTTCCGGATCCCCATCGAGTTCCACACATCGCGCCGTCAACTCAGCGGCATCCAATTTACAATCAAGTACCATGAGCCATTCGCGGGATGCCCCCGGGGCTAATTCAATTTCAGCATTCAACCAATAGGCCCCGCGTTGCCCTCGACTTAGCAGGCACTTTCTGGGAAAGTTTTGGCGCTTCATGGATTCGACTGCGTCATGCGCGAGGCTCACCGTTGCTTCTTTAAGTCCGCTCGACCAAACCGCGTTTGCATAGAGATTCTCCATTGGATAAGGTCGATCGGTAATACCGGAAGCCGTAGAGAAAACAGCCATACGCGAGTCAGGCAAAAGCTCACTTTGTTTGTAGGCATCTACCAGCGTACTTCGCGTTGCTTGCAAACGTGCGTCGATGCCAGGAGGCATAATATTTATTACCCCATCCAATATATTGAGCCGCCTCGGTTTTGTGCCATTGTTCTCAATTCGAACGCTTCGCGCTAATCCAAAGCGACCTGCCGGTTCCCATTTATAGTTGAAGATGAGTGTGTCGTCGTTGGAATGCTCTGTAAAGCTGATGCAATTACTGAGGGGCGTTTTTGATAATACTCGACTCGAATAAGCGGTATCCGTCACGTGTGGTGAGAACGGCTCCCAGAGCGTATCATCCTCCATTCGTATTACGGTGCGGGGTCCGGTTATTCCATAGGCGTCATGAATTTTATCCACCGTAACATAAGGAAAAATGACAGTATCCTCGCTCCCTCTACCTGCACTGAGCGAACCTTGACTTGAAATATACGTCCATAAATTGTCGCGACTGACCAAAGACATAAAAAACGGCGCCATGCGCTCGTAATTGCGAATCTCTAAATGTGCGTGCAGTCGAGTTTGATTAGGATTGCTGTCTGCGGTCGTGGTGCTCATCATTAAATAAGTCTTGAAAAATGCACAATTACGCACACTTATTGCAAGCTTATGTTTTCAACTTCTCTTACAAACGTCATGAAAACTGCATTTATCGTGCACTTTCTCATTATTATTACTGCTGCAATCACTGTTGATAAGCAGCTTCTTGCAAATGAGACAAAAAGACCCAATATCATATTTATCATAACGGATGATCAGCGGTATGACGAAATAGCAGCAGTTGGTAAGTTTCCTTGGTTGGAAACGCCACATCTCGACCGTTTCGTACGGGAAGGGGTACACTTCAAAAATGCCTTTGTTACGACTTCGCTCTGTGGTCCCTCGCGAGCCTCATTTCTGACGGGCACCTACGCAAGTCGCCACGGAGTGATTGTTAATGAGCACGTCGATTACGATATGGATTTACCCACCTTTCCTGTGCTCCTGCAAGCGGCAGGTTACCATACCGGATTCATCGGTAAGTGGCATCAAGCGATGCACAACCGACCTCGTCCCGGATTTGATCATTGGATGTGTTTTTGGGGGCAGGGAAAGTATTTCAATGACAGCTTCAAGATGCATGGCGATCGAGTGCACAAAATGGAATCCGGAAAATATTTGACCGATGAATTGAACGACCTTGCCGTTGCCTTCATCAATCAAGAACGGGAAGCAGATCAACCATTCATGCTCTATTTGAGTCACAAGGCGCCGCATCAGCCCTTCACGCCCGCTCCCCGGCACCGCCAACTCTATCGCGATTTTAAAATACCCTCACAGGATAACCCCAAAGACGAGCTTGCCTCTAAACCAAAATATGTCCGCGAAAGTGCGCTTAAGAATAGAGACAATCCCACTGGCTTAGCGCGCCTGCATCCGCTGGTTCCCAATAAAATGCGTACTTTGACGGCAGTTGATGATGGGGTTGGCATGATCATGGAAGCGCTCAAGACCAAGCATTTGCTCGATAATACCGTTGTTATATTTGTTGGCGATAATGGATATTTTATGAGTGAGCACGGTGGCTTGCACGATAAGCGTAAAGCCTACGAGGCGTCTATTCGTATTCCTATCGTGATGTGGAATCCTTTGATTGAGCAACCGAAGCAAATTGAAAACATGGTGCTCAACCTTGATCTCGCCCCCAGCCTGCTCGAAATGGCAGGCTTGTCCATCCCGGAGCATATGCATGGACAAAGCTGGAATCCGCTTTTGAAGGAGGATGTCAATGGACGTACCGGCTTCCTTTATGAGTATTACAAAGAGTCAGACTATCGGCCTCGCGGTGGATTTCCGAACACTCCAACGCTACATTGTTATCGCACACAGGATTGGAAATTTGTCCGCTACCCGGATGGTGACTTCAAAAGTGAACTATACCATCTTGCCGAGGATCCAGATGAACTCTATAATTTAGCGCAAAAACCTCAATTTGCAGATCAAGTTACCCGCATGTCGGCTTTACTCGACTCACAGTTAGAAGCCATCGATTATACCGCCCCTGAAAAAATACCCGGTGGAGGGATTACCCATTGGGAGCTCTATGGCAAAAATTAGGGCCTTCCATCCGAGTATCAACAGCCGGTTCGATTCCAATCAAAGTAACGACTCCAAATTATCTCAGGTCTATAGCACGTGTTTCGCCGAGCCTGATGCAAAGCGGAACGAGGTTGCAAACTGGATTTTCAAGAGATTCGGCATCGATACCAACTCACTCAACATGGGTTCCGAAACTGAATGCTGTAGCGACATAATTCAGATTTTAGCACAAAAACAAGCCACCTGAGCATAAAACCCTACCTAATCCCCAAAGTGCAGAGCCAGTTCGACGGCTTGGCACAACAATACCCCGATGAGCCCAAGATTGAGTTTTGGCTTGCGCGTGGCTTGTGGGAGCCGCTTGGCTACACCCGCTGGGAGAACTTTCTGACCGCCATTCGCCGCGCATTACTGGCGGTGCGGGAGATTCTGATACCCGCCACGCAAGTGGAATTTCCGCCGGCCTTGAAGCGGGCGCAGACCTTTTTCTTCTAGCGGCGGCGATCCGGTCGCAATTTCAGGGGCTGGGCGCGAAAGTAACGAGGTATGACGGGCCAGTCTTCGGTGAGGAAATAGGCATAGGTGCCGCCGGGGTATTCCTTCGTGACGGTGAAGCGGCCATTGCATTCGTCGAGGTCGCCGGAACCTTGGATATATTCGTAATCCTTGCTGAAGGTGCCGTCGTACTTACCGCCAGGGTTTTTCCCGCTACTGGGGCGTTGGCCGCGTTTGAGTTGCCAGCTACTGCGCAATTTAACGATGGGGGAGTTGGGATCCTGCGCATCGCGGTAGCCGTAGAGGGCGTAGATGGGAAAGCCGTCCATCGCAAAGCCGATGAGGGGGGAGTGGGCATCGGATCGAAGTTTGAGGCGTTCTAGCAACCCAGTTGGCAAGCCGTGGTAATGGTAGGAACCATTGGGTTGTACGTGGGCGTGGTGCACGTCGAGGCCGAGAATGACGGCGCCGCTGAGGGCTTCGTAGTTCCAGTCTCCCTTGCGGTCGCCGAGGTAGAATTCGGCGGTCCCGGGGTCGAAGAGGACGCCGTTGGCGGCGATGCCAAAGGGGGTGTTGGGTGCGCCGCGCCCGCTCTCGTTGTGAAGGGGGATGGGTTCTTTAAGGGGGACGGGATTGAGGGGGAGATTGAAGGCGAGTTTCTGCTCGCGGATGCTGTGGGGGTTCCGGCGGTTGGGGAAGGGTCCGACTGTATGTTGGGGGATAGCGTTGGCCTGCACCTGTATTTTCTGGTCGGTACGTTTAAATTCCGTGCGCGAGGTGTAGGGTAGGGTTTCGGTAGCGGGAACCGGTTGCCAGTCGCGGGCCTGGGTGGTGGTGTGTTCCCGCATGCGCGGCGGGCCATCGGGACGCGGCTGGGCGGGGATGGCGGTGCAAGCAAGGAGGCCAAGTAAGACAAGGAAACCCTGGGAAGTGATCGGTGTGTGTTCCCACATGGATTCAGTAGCCCGGGCGTTCAAAGAGGAAGTTGTTTAGGAATTTATTGACGGTAATCCTGCGATAATTTTCAAAACTCAGCAGAACGCCGTCCTGATAAAATTCGACACGGTGCGGCAGGAGGAAGCCTTCGACGCGGCGTTGTTGCGCGTAGCGCAATTCAATGGGTGGATCGTTTTTGGTTTCAACTTTGATGCGGTCCAGGCCGTCGGTGGTGGTGTTGAGGTAATAGGTAAAGCGGATGCCGCTACCGTCTTTGGCTTCAACCACACGGAACACGAGGTCGGAGTCGGGTATTTGGTAGTCAGGTAAACGAGCGACTTGTAGCGTTTTGTCGTTCTTGAGGGCACGGAGCAGGTGGTTTTCGAAATTGGCTTGCAGGCGTAGCCAGTCGATGAAGCCCTTCGCTTCCTGGCCGGTATGGTGTACTTTTTTGTGATCTTCAAGCCGGCCCCACCCGGCGGTTCCGTTGAAACCGACCATCACTTCGATCCCGTTTTTTTGAATGGTTTCAATCCGGATCTTATTGGGGAACTTGCGCAGGATTTCGATTTCGCTCTCAATGCCCCCGCTCTTTTGGCTAGTGCCTTGGATCACAAGGGTCTGAAGCCCTTCGGGGTGGGATTCGCTCAAAAGGGTTGCGCGGTATTGGTTGAGGATTTTCCGCAGTTCGGGATCCTGAATCTCGGCAAATGCGACGTTTACGAGCAGGCTTACAATACTGACAATGCGAAGGATCATCTGGGAGTAAAATCCAGGTTTGGTTGGGCGCGGATTATTGAGAGTTGAGGGGTTATCGGCGACGGATGGTGAGATCGATTGGGCTGGCAGGGCGCAGGGTGAGCCCCGGCTTGAATGCAGGTTTTTCAAGGACGCTTTTGATAATATCAAATTTCTGAATCACTTGAGCAAGGATGAGTTGACCTTCCATGAGTGCGAAGGTCTGACCGATGCACTTGTGTCTGCCGGTATTGAAGGGGAGATAGGCGGCACTTTGGCGTGCTTTGATTTTTTTGGGACTGAAGTGATCGGGGTTAAATACCTCGGGATCTTTCCAGAAGTCGGTATGGCGATGGATGGTGAAAGGACTGTAAAGGACGAGGCCATCGGCGGGAATGGTATAACCGTCAATGGTGTCCTCGTTCACCGCGCGTTTGAGCAGAAAAGGGACGGGGGGATAAAAGCGCAGGGTTTCGTTGAGGAAGGCGGCAAGTTTAGGCATTTTTTCCAAATGCTCATATTGGGGCAGGGTTCCCTTGAGAACAGCATCATTTCGGCGAAGAGACTATCACTGAGGCCCGGTTGGGTGGCTAATTCATAAAGTGCCCAAGAGAGGGAGGCCGCGAGGGTTTCATGACCCGCCATGAGCATGGTGGCAATTTCATCGCGTATTTGCAGATCGCTCAAAGCTTTGCCGGTCTCATTGTCCTGCGTGAGTAGCAACATCGTGAGTAAGTCTCGTGGTGGATTGGGATCCTCGCGCCGTTCTGATATGAGGGTAAACATTTCATTATTGAGAAATTCAATATGAGGTACGATGGCAGCGCTGATATTGGTATCGTCAGGACTTGGGGCCAGGTTAAGTACGGAACAATACAAGGGATTGAGCCCTTCAAGGAGTGCTTGTGAGGAATTATCCCAATCCTTAATACGGTCACTGAGGTCCGTGCTAAAAAGTGCCCGCATGACAATTTCCATGGTACAAAGACGAATGGGTTTGGATATGTCTTTAATAACGTATTCCGACGATTCTGAGGCGTCCCATTGGCAGAGAAGGCGCTTGCTGGCGTGGTTAATGAGGTCGACGAAGCCAAGGAGACACTTTGGGTGAAAGGCCGGCTGGGTAGCCTGACGTTGGTTTTGCCAAAAGTCGCCCTCGCTGCTTAAAAGGCCGTAGCCCAAGAATCCGCTTAATGCCGCGGTTCGCACCATGTTGGTGCTGCGGTTGATGGCGGCTACCTGATCGGGGTGATTGAAGTAATGCACCGGCCCATGGCTACTTTCGTAGATGAAGGCGTCTCCGTATTGTTGTATGAGCGTCTGTAGAAAGCGCTCTGGTTGCTCACAGAATTCAAGCGGGTGGATAGGCAATACTTTCATGTATTTAATAGCACCGAATCCTATCCGGATGGGGTGTGGATAGGATTCGTCAAGATACGCTGATTGGGAGACTCAAAAAGCGCAAAGGTTTTATTAGATAGCTGTATGACAGCTATCCGCTCAAGCAACTTTACGGCGTTTGCGGTAAAGGGCTGCGGACCCAGCTAGCAGTGCGATTACAGCAGCAGTTTGTTTACTTTCTGGGACAGGAACGAATTCGGTGTACGTCAGCAATGATTCGTTTGCGCTGTCAGCTACGACGAAGTTGCCAATCACCACCTCATCTGTTAAGGTTTGGCTGTTATAGGTATAGTCTAGGTCTACATATAATTCAATACCATCAGCCCTTGTGAATCCCAAATATTTGGTACCAGAATAATCTCTATCATTGGGGTAAGAGTTATAAGTTGTACTGATGTTAGTAACATCAATGATTCCATAGAAAAATGGACGCACACCAAGATAACCGTCATCGGCAGGATCACCAGTTGCCTTCATTGGTGTTCCGTAACTAGATATGCCGGCGTAAAAGTGTGTGGAGACTGGTGATCCGTTTGTGCCGTCCGATCCTAGCTGAACATTGTTAATCTGTAAATTACTGGCATTGACCAGTGCCTTAGGTCCACTTGATGACTTGGATTTACTCTTCAACCCTGTCCCAGCACCATAGCCAGAGGTACTGTCTGATGATGCGTGAGTACGAAACAATGATATTGCTAAATCGAAGCCGTCTGTGTCTGGGACGACACCATCTGAACGATAATTTCCGGCCTGATAAGTACCAGTTGTGCTATCAAACATCAAAGTGCTCAATTCAGTGACATTAGTCTGACCCTGAAAATCAAAAGTTGCTGCTGGGGTAACACTTAGTGTTTGGTTGATTTGATAGGTAGTGGCAGAGAACGCAGCAGGAATTGCTAAAGTTTGGCTTATAAGTAGTTTAGAGGGCTTTTTCATAAGCCGTAAGTTAGTTTTTGGGCAGCCTGAGTCAATACGTATATACGATTATACGTGTATTTAACTTAGTTTTTTTAATGGCCCGTTGCGGCGAGCTTCAATCCTTTGTTTCAAGGGCAAAAACAGCCTTATACCACAACTCTGACTGCTTTAAAAGATTGCCGTGCATGCGTTTACACGAATTTAGGGTTTCCTGGTCGCGCTCCATGTTAACGGTTAAGGTGGTATGCAGGTATCCGGATTCGAGGCTTAGGCGCACGGTTCGCTCTAGTAGAATCCAATTGAGGCGGGTCGATTCTTTGAGATACTCAGGTGCGACCATGCGGATATCAACATGACCCAGGGTACCGGGTCTGCTTTTCACAAGGAGTGCTGCGATGATAGCGCTTTTGTGCTTTACCACGCTGCAATGAGGCTGACTATAGCCCGAATAGGGCTTTTGGGTGGTGCTGAAGAAAATATTATCCTCTTCCCGAAAGCCATAATGGAGCGCCAGTTTTTTTATTTGCGGCAAATCCTCTACTGTAGGAGAACCCAATTGGTACGTTTCGGGTAGTTTTAATTTTGATTTCAGGCGTTCAAGGCGTTGGGAAACAACTGCTAAGTCAAGACTCCAAAGTTGTTCTGTTCTTGCGTAAATAAAACCGTTTTTTTTGTAGAATGCTTTGTGTTGCGATTGGGACTGAATTTGTAAATTAAGCAGGCTATAATTTTTGTCCTTAGCTAGCTGCAGCACCATATCCATGAGTTTTTGTGCCCAATCTGACTGGTTATGTCTGGGAAGTATTTTAAATTGAAGCAGAAAGGAGGGTGTTTTTTGTGGCGTGCTTTTTTCGATGTTGAGTGAGGCCGCGGCTACGATGCGTTCCGGTACGCCACAAGTTAATATCGCAAAATCGGAATGATGGAAGGCGCGCGCTTTGTCCCCAATAAATTGAATGATTCGCCGGTGCTCATCCGGGAAGGCGATTCGTAGATTATAGTTGATTGGCGACGCTTGCATGACCTTTTAAGAGAAGAGCTAGAATACTTGATTTACGTGGTGGTTGCTTTTTTGCGGTTTCGCCAGAGGCTCGGATCCACAACATCAATGATCGCCTCGGTGTGTGCGTCATCCAACCCTAGGAAGGCGGCAAGTTTAAGGGCTACTTGGCGGCTATTCTGTACACAATCATGATAATGGATGCGGAGAATTTGATCGCTGGTATCATATTTTTTGGCGATTTTTTCCATCGCATCGAGGGTTTGCTCGCGATGTTTTTCTAGTGTTTGCGGTTCGATGGCACTCAGCGTTTCATGTGAAGCGTCTTTGGAGCTGTGTAGCATTTGGTTTTGTGAGTCGGTGATTTCCGTTATGTCGCGATCCATCCAGATGATCTTGTAATTGCCGTCCTTTGGTAGATAGCGCAGTTGGTAGGAAACCACCTTGACCGCTTTGCCGGCGGCCTGGAGGATTTTTCTTGGATCCGTGTGTAGGGATTTGATCGCCTCCCACTCAAAGTAGCCCTTGGGGTTGTTCGTGTCGGCAGAGCGCTGTTTATCGCTTTTAATGGGGACGCCAGCGGCTGCTAGCATTTGCATCATGAGGGAAGTGCCGGAGCGGGGCAGCCCCGAGACGATGAGGATTGGTTGACTTTCATCAACCGGTTTCTGGCTCTGTTGCAAAAGGAAACCGTATAGTTCCTTTGCGCGAAGCACACGGCATTCATTTTCCCATTTTTGGTGACGCTTTGCAGAGGCATCCCGTAGCTTCGCCAAATAGGCATCCCGCTTTTTATGGTAGTTTGCCTGCTCGTCTTTGGAGAAGTCGAACTGCTCGGCGATGAAGGGTTTAAATTTACCCTCCCGCTTAAGAATTTCACGCTCGCGGCGATGGTATCCGACGTGGGCCAATAGGTAGTGAGGGTCAATTTCAAGCGCCTTGGTAAACATTTGCTGGGCTTCATGTTGGGCATCACCCCGGGCGAGGATTTGCCCCTTGAACAAGAAAGCGTCCGCACTTTTGCTGGTAAGCGACAAAATTTCATCAACCAGCGGTTCTGCCTCGGCGTAACGCTCTAAGCCGACCAAAGAGGAGGCCATTGCTAATTTTGCGACCACTGGCATCTTGGCCTCTTTTATGGATTCATAGGCCTCTAGGGCTTGTTCAAACTGACCTAGTTGCATGTGGCAAAGGCCCCTCTGGAGGGCAATGGGATTTTCTTTGATGCCTAGGGAGGGTGCCTTTTTCAGCAAGTCGAGGGCAGCCTCCACTTTTCCAGCGCTACGGTATAGCTCCACTACCTTAAGATTAATAAGCCCATTTTCCTCGGCGAAATCCCTCAAGCAATCGATCGTGTGGAGAGCCGCCTCGGTGAGCCCAAGTCTGAGTTGGCATTGTGCCAGGGGTTCCGCGAGGTGAAGCTGCTCGGGACGAAAATAATAGGCTTCCTCCAGGTAAGGTAGTGCTTCTACGTAGCGACTGCTGTGCAAGAGTGCCTGCCCCATGTTCCATGAGTTGTTAGAGCGCATTTCAAAAACAGCACTGTTAGAGTTTTCTGCTTCAAGGTCGAGGTAGCCCAGGGCAGCAAAGTGCGCAACGAGGGCATCCTTGTCACGGTCGGCTACGGCTTCCGGTTGAAAATATTCCAAGGCAGGTGGCATGCCTTCCCAGCTACTCAAGCGGGCAGGCGGCGTATCGAGCCCAAAGCATTCTGGGAGGACTTTACCGGGCATGTCCTTACCGGCAGACAATCCAAAATAATGCAGGAGGGTTGGGGTAATATCCAGAAGTCTGGCGTCTTGCAGGGTGGTTCCGCGGGCGATTCCGGGCCCGGCCATGGCTATCATTCCTTGCGGGCGATGCCATGAGGCGATGCCCAAATCCACCTTGGGTGTTTGATGGGGACGTGCGGCACCGCTGGCAAATCCGTGATCGGAAAGGACTATAGTGGCGCAATCCGGGCCGGCCCGTGAAAGTAAGTCGCCCATGAGCATATCCTGTAATTGATAGGCGCGATCGACAACGTGGCGATACAATTGAAAATCGCGGTCAGTGACATCCGGTCGTTGCGGAGCCGCATATTGGATGAAGTCATGGCAGACCCAGTCGATAAAATGGAAGTAAATGGCGAGAAAATCGAAGTTCTCGGAGTCAACGATTTCAATGGCGGCATTGTGGTATGTGTAGAGCTCGCTGGAGCGCTCCAGTAATTGGCGGGGGCGAGGGTCACGTTCCTTCCATATGCTGGTGACCTCGGGGATGAAGAATTCTAATAAGCGTTCATCTACCTCTGAAGGAGCAATACGGAATGCATCAAAGCGCGTCTTTTGGTCATCTGGGTAGACCGAGCCAGGCTCACTGGGTGTTTCTTTTTTGCCCTTTTTAAAAAAACTACCAAAGAGCTCGGAAATACAAATACCGTTGGTTTTTTCAGCGGGGTGTGAGGCAAACCCACCGATCACGTGGGCTTTCTTTTCCTGTTGGGAAAGGATATTCCATACAGCCTTGCATTTGCGCTGGTGGCTTTGGAAGGGTTCCAGCTTGTTAGTAGTCTCATTATAATCAACAAAGCCAGCAATCCCGTGCTCCTTAGGGTGCTTGCCGGTGGCAATGGTATTCCAAAGCATTGGCGAGATATAGGGCGGCATGCTGAGCAGCTCGCCCGAGCTGCCGCTTTCAATAATGCGCTGGAGATGTGGCAGGCGCCCCTTATCTAGCAAGGGCTTGGCAATGAGCCAGTCCGCACCGTCCCATCCTAACAAAATACATTTACGTGGTTTATCCATGCCAAAGGAATTAGAACTAAACAGATAAGTTGGTATATACAGCTTAATAAACGATGTATAACCGTTTTGAGTGAAATTGGGTGGGGTTTCTGCTCGCTGGGCTCGAGAATCGGAAGATCACTGTCGGGCCTGCCGCCATCACTTATTTAGAAGCCCTAAAAGCCGGGCTTCTCAAAGAGGAAGTCGTAAATGAATTTGTTGACCTGAATGGTTTGGTAGGATTCGTCGCTGATGAGTTCACCTTCTTGGTACAATTCAACACGGTGTGCCAGGAGAATACCTTCGACGGGAAGGTGATTGCTGTAATGAACCTCCAGTATAGACCCGTCCTTGGTTTCGATTTTCATGCGCTGTATGCAGTCGTTGTTCGAATTCAAGTAATAGGTGAATTTTAGATCGCTGCTATCCCTTGCTTCAATGACGTGAATCAATAAGTCGGAATTGGGAGAGGTGTCGTTGGGCAGGCGAGTGAGTTGAACCGTTTCGTCGCCTTTCAACCCCCGGGAAAGGTGGTTTTCGAAATCGGCTATGATGGGCAACCAAT
>JAACDB010000057.1 GCA_009937095.1 Verrucomicrobiota bacterium | reverse complement strand
TTCGCTGTTTTGCCAATCGTAGGTTTTGGGAGTCAACTCCCGTTCCTCGACGTGACGGCGATCCCCTTTGTGCCACCAGTAAAATACCGGACTCGCAATAAAGATTGAAGAGAAAGTACCTGTTAAAATCCCGACGATGAAGACGAAGGCGAAGTCGTTAATAACCCCCGCGCCAAAGACATAGAGCGAAACTGCTGCCAAGAGCGTAGTCACACTGGTAAGGATTGAACGCGAGAACACCCGGTTAATCGCAGTCACAATAATCGCTCGCAGATTGGTGCCCGGGTTTAACTCCAACTCCTCCCGAATGCGGTCAAATACCACAATGGTGTCATTAATAGAGTAACCCACGATCATCAAAATAGCCGCCAGCATCGGGGCGGTAAATTGACCACTGACAAAAATCCCCAAAGCGCCACACAAGACAAAGATCCCAACAGTCATCAGCACATCGTGCACCGTGGCAACGACCGCTCCGACACCGTAACCCATTTCAAACCGTAGGGCCACATATAGCAAAATACCACCCAGCGCCGCAATGACTGACCAGATAGCATTCCATTGGATGTTTGTGGAAACAGAGGCTCCAATCTGGGTAATCGCTTCTTCATCCAAGCCCGCCGAGGGAAAAGCGCTTTGCAAACCTTCTAAAACCGCACGGCTTTGGTCGAAACGAGTCTGTATCTTGAGCACCTCACGGTCTTCCCCAATCAACGTCTGATACACCGGATTCACCTCGCCGAGACCCAGTTGCTCAGCGGCGGCATCCAAGGCACCCCCATCGATCTTTTCATCAAAGGCAATCGTCATTTCATCACCACCGGTAAAGTCGATACCCATGATATTGTCGTGATGCATAACCACACTCACAATACCTGCGAGCACCAGCAACCAGGAGGCCAAAAATGCCGGACGACGGTATTTAAAGAAATCAATTTTCATCTCTCCCAAGAGCTTCAAACCCAGTATCTGTTTGATGCCGGCACGGTGAATCAGGAAATCAACCAGGAAGCGCGTCACCACCAAAGCACAGAAAATCGAGGCGCAAATACCAATGGCGAGGGTATAACCAAATCCCTTCACCGGACCCGTGCCCAGCCAGATCAAAATCGATGCCGTGATGAGAGTCGTCACATTTGCATCCACAATGGTGGAGGTCACTTTTTGGAACGCGCCCGCTGCTGCATTCTTGATGGATTTGCCCAGCTTCAGCTCTTCCCGCAAACGCTCGAAGATCAAAATGTTGGCATCGACCCCCATACCCAACGTCAGCACCAAAGCTGCCACTCCGGGCAAAGTCAGGGTCGCCCCGAGGCTTGAAAGTATCCCGAGCACGATAACAACATTCACCAAAGCAGAAACCACCGCGACCAAGCCGCCAATGAAGTAGTATAAAATCATGAAGGCCACCACCAGAAACGCGCCCCATTTAACGGCATTCATGGAACTGTCGCGCGCGCCCGCTGCCATCGAGGGACCCACTTCATACATTTCGTCCACCCGCAATTCTACCGCCAGAGGATTGTTCAAAACATTTGCCAAATCAAAGGCTTCGCGCTGCGAAAAACCGCCCGTAATTTGAGCCTGCCGCGAGAGCACTGAATTTACCGTTGGTGCAGAATAAAGTTTTCCATCGAGCACGATAGCAAGGGGTTTGCCCACCATCTTTTCGGTAACAGCCCGCAGAATCTTGGCACCCTCACCAGTCATCTCCAGATTTACCTCAAATGAACCTGTGGCGGATTGTGCCGCAAAGGCATCCTCCACTATTTCACCCGTTGCCTCCGGTATTCGCTTCACGAACATCCGGCGTTCCGTAATTTCACCCGTAGCTCGATCCTCGCGTTCCTCTGCCAAAACCTCGTACCCAATCGGATAATCCTTCAATGCGGTGGTATATGGGTCTAAAGTTTCATGTACCGCGCGAAATTCTAAACGCGCCGGCTTCTTGATTACATCAATAATTTCAGGATTCTGCTTCGTTGATGCCCCGGGCATCTGAATTTCTATCGCATCCTTACCGCGCGGACGAATCACGGGTTCTGCCACGCCAGAGCCATCCAGACGATCCGCCATAATCTCGATCGCGTCCTCTAATTGCTCCGCCTGCTCGTAACTGCTCAGCTCACTTTGGGCAGACTCGTCAATTTTCATAGTCACCCCGACACCGCCCTTCAAATCGAGACCCAAGCGCAACTGGCTCTGCGCACTGCTCAGCAAATGCTTCAGGAGCACATTATTCCGCTTATTGCGATTTGCGATGTCCCGTACCTGAATTTCCGGAAAAAAGACTGCGTAATCAATCCCCTCTTCACCTCCCAGTTCACGCAAAGCCACAAATAAGGACTTTGATTCACCCGCTTCCACCCGCGCCTCTGCCCGCGTCATCAAGCCATTGAAAACATCCAACTCAGCCGTCGCCTGATCTCGGATGTAATCCTCGAAGGGACGATCCTGTAGGGGGGTGATGCTGATAACGCACCACCATATAATGAGAGCCGTTAAAGTGAATTTCCAAAGGATGTTACCGGACATGGTCGGGATCTGCTTGAGGTGATTGAATTGAAGGAAAACCGTTTGGTTCTATTCGGCAGAGGCGGTGCGACTACCAATCGATTGCTTAGTGAGTTCGATTTTTACATTGTCTGCAATACGCACCACAAAGGAATCGTCCTTCACATTGGTAATAGTTCCGTGAATACCGCCGCTGGTGACGATGGCATCGCCACTCTTGAGTTCGGTAATCATTTTATCATGCGCTTTTTGGCGTTTCCGCTGTGGGGCGATGATCAAGAACCACATACCTGCAAAAAGCAGTATAAGGGGCAGAAACGGAGCGATGCCACCACCGGATGCCGCTTGAGCCATAGGAAGGAAAATTGAGAAGGAAGAATCTATCATTTGCTTGAGGGTTGAAAAACGGAAGATGCAAGATCACTCCCCTGCAAATGGCAAGCCTTCAAACAAAGCCTAATCTCAAAGAATCAGCCCCAAAGAGAACAAAACCCCAAAGAGTGCGACCGCTCGCCCGGCGTTCCTCAAAGCCGCCCCAAAAGCCGCCCTATCTGACATGCCCGCCAATTGACCACCCAGTACAAAACTCCATCCGCAGGGCACTAGAGCTAGCAAGACCCACGAACCGGACCCCCGCATCCAGAACCAGACCACCAACGAAGCCGCTAACGACGCTGAAAAATAATACAAAGCCCGACCAAAACCCCGACCAAAGCGCACCAATAACGTCTTTTTACCCGCAACCCGATCCGCCTCCAAATCGCGGTAATTATTCACCACCAATATATTATTGGTCAAAAAACCCGACCCCAATCCCAGTAAAAGGACCTCCAGTGATATATCCCCTGCCTGCACATAGTAAGTGCAACCGACCGCCAAAAGACCAAAAAAGAAGACCCCGCACACATCCCCCCAGCCATGATACGCCAGCGGGTACGGCCCACCGGTATAACACCAAGCCCCCAGCACGCTTAAAATTCCAACCCCTAAAAGCCATCCACCCCCGTAAGGAATCAAAGCCAGACCCAAAACAAACGCCGTTGCCAGCGTCAAGACCGCCACCGTTGCCATGACCTTTGGCGCGATCAAACCCGCACCCACCGCACGACGTGGCCCCGATCGTTCCGGCCCATCGGTTCCCCGGACCCCATCGAGGTAATCATTAGCAAAATTTGACCCCACCTGCGCCAAAAGCGCAAAACCCAGACAAATCAAGGCCGCGCCCGGAACCAGTGCCCCCTTCGAAGCCGCAAGCGCCGTCCCCAGCAAAACCGGAGCCGCGCCCGCCGGCAACGTTGCCGGACGTATCGCTTCAAACCATAAACCGATTCTGCCTTCCATGCACCTTATAGAATCCAGCTTGCTTGCGCCCGCAAACACTTTTACCAGTTCCCTTGCTAGTCCAATTGAAAAGACATCGAAAAAGTATGCGCCTGTCCGGTGGGCGTAGGGCCGGCATTGATAACCGCGCGCAAGGCCGCCAACACGGTGTTGTCAAAAGCGGCATTCCCAGAATCGGGTGAAAAACGAATCTTTGTAATCGCGCCCGAAGCGGAAACGTCGAAAACGACATTGAGTTTCAAGGCCAGCCCACCGAGGTTATCCGGTTTTTTCCAAGCCGCATCAATCCGACCCCGCAGGCGGGCATTGTAATTCGCAAGGGCGTTCAACTGTTGGGGGCTGAGCTCGCTCGACGCTTTCTTGACCGGTGCGAGCTCGGCATCCGGCACCCTTAAAGTTGGCACCGTTACGGGTGTGCGGGTTGGAGCTTGAACGGGGCGCGGCTTCGGGAGCGGGTTTTTTTTGCGGAAATCGGAGATGTTGATCATCTCGCGCGGCTGGGGCTTCGCCGGAGGTGATGTCTCTACTTTGGGCTGGGGCTGGGGCTGTACCGGAGGTGCGGTTTCCGCGACGGCCGCATCGGGAAGACTCACCATTTCAAAGACGTGCACCGATTTTTTCGGCATAAAGAAATCCACCAGGACAAAAAACAAAAGCACCACCAGTACCACCGCATGCAGCACTAGCGAGGTCACAAAAGGCGAGTTTTTTGGAAGGCGAATGACCATTCTAATCAACCTTAGTATCGAGACTGATTTTTGAAAGTTTACGTTGCTTGATCATATCAATGACCGTGATGACCCTTTGGTAAGGCAAAGCTGCATCCGCGCGAATGCTCAAGACCGGTGGGTCCGCTTGCTGCGAAAAACTATCCAATAGATCTGCAAGCTGCGCGGGACTGACCGCCTGCTCGCCCCAAAAATAACGGCCCTGTTTATCGATACTCACGCTTTGAAAGACTTCCCGCTCAACCGCCTGCGAGCTCGGCGATTCCACCGGCAGATCAACCTCGATGGTTTGCTCCAATAAGGGCGTCGTTATCATGAAGATAATGAGGAGCGCAAAAGCGAGGTCGATCAGGGGCGTGACGTTGATCTCGGTGAGAGCCGAGAGGCGGACTTTGCGATGGAATTTACGTGCCACGGGTAGCGTGCGATAAGGGCCCCTCAGGAATTGGCGGCAGCCTGCGCCTCCAGTTCGATACGGTCCGCGACCGTACTGGCAAAATTTTCTAGTTCAACGACGGCAATCTTGGTTTGTTGCAGCAGGTAATTATAACCAAAAACCGAGGGAATTGCGACCACCAGACCCGCGACGGTCGTCAGCAGTGCGCCGGAAACCCCGGGTGCGAGGCTCTGCAGACTTGCCGAACCCGTGCCTGCCATGCCACCGAAGGCATCCATCACACCCCAGACCGTTCCGAGGAGCCCAAGAAACGGCGCGCCCGTCACAATCGAACCGAGCAACACCATCTTAGTCTCGTAACGTACCGTTTGTTCAGCCACGCCACGTTGCAGGGCGTTCTCAACGTGACCCATTCGCAGGGTCACCCGGTGCGTATCGGGATTGCTCAGGTCGCCGCCATAGCGGGCAAAGGCCTCCAGTCCCTCGCGCACCAGATTGTAGAAAGGCCCGGCTCCCTTGCCCGGGTGGGCGGGATCGAGCGCAAGGAGATGCGCTTCTTTGCTCAGCAAGCGTTCGTAGCGCAAGTTCTGCGCCCGCAAGCGCGATAAATCAAGGTATTTACCCAGCATGACCGACCAGGCAATCACGCTGCATAAAGCAAGGATCAGGATGATAACCTTACCTGCAAAATTCGACTGCGCGAAATAGGTGAAGACGTTGGCATTAGCCGCCGCCTGAAAGAAAATAAGATCCAGTGATAAGAGGGAATTCATAAAACTGATAAAAATCTCGCTGAAGTACCGTGACTTGACAAGCCGTGAACGCCCTCTCTTTAAAAAAATTGCCCTGGATTACTCTGGAAAAGAGTTTGCCACCCGCTTTTTATCTCAGTCTTTTAAAAGCAATCTTATCTATATGCAGCACCAACAACAAACCCTCGAGGAACTGAACCGCCTCGCACCTTCACTTGCTTCTAAAAAGGCCCTTGTCGGAATCGACGGCTTTGTGGACAAAATCGTGCACCCCGTCGCTCAACGCAACGGCCCAGGCAAAGACTTTACCCGTATCGAGACCATCACGGATTTCGGCGCGCGCATCAGTTCCGCTGCCGGAAAGAGCGCTAACCTCGAATTGGCTCCAGTGGTCGAAAAACTCGGCGGCAATGGCCCCATCATGGCAAACGCCCAGCGTTCACTCGGTGCGCAGGTCCGTTACATCGGCGCCCTCGGTAAAGGCGAAATCCATCCCCTCTTTCGCGAATTTGCGCAACGCACTGAAGCAATCGCCCTTGCCGATCCGGGGGTTACCCATGCCGCTGAATTTAAAGACGGAAAAATTATGTTTGGTTCTACCGGGAGCCTCGAGACCATCACCTTCCCTTACCTCCTTGAAACCATCGGACTGGAAGCCCTCGTTCAACTCTTCTCGGAGCAGGACGCTATCAGCATGGTGAACTGGACCATGATCCCCTACCTCTCCGAGGTCTTTGAGGGATTCCTCGATCAGGTTCTTCCCGCGATCAAAACCAATCCGGAGCGCCTCTTTTTCTTTGACCTCGCCGACCCCGAGAAACGCTCCCGCGAGGACCTTCTGCGCGTCTTGAAAATCTTCAACCGTTTTCAGGACTTCGGAAAAGTCGTTCTTGGGCTGAACTACCGCGAGGCGGAACAAGTCGACACCCTACTCGGCTTTGATCCCCTCCCCAAGTCCGAGGAAAACCTCAAAATCGTGGCAGTTCGCATCCGCGAAGCGCTGGCGCTCGACACCGTAGTCGTGCATCCCGTTGAATGCGCCGTCTGCGCCAACCCTGATGGTGCATTTTTTGCCGAAGGCCCCTTTTGCGATAATCCCAAAATCACGACCGGAGCGGGCGACCACTTCAACGCTGGCTTTCTCACTGCCCGCCTGATGGGACTTTCCCCCGAGGCCGCACTTACCCTTGCAGTTGCGACCTCCGGCTTCTACGTTCGCAATGCCGTGAGCCCCACCCTTGAAAACCTCAACACCTTTATTCAGTCCTGGTAGACCGCTTAACCCGTGAAAGGATACTTCATCAGTTTCGAAGGTGGCGAGGGATGCGGGAAATCCACCCAAATCAAAGCCCTCGCAAAAAACCTCGAAGCCCGTGGCCGGGAAGTCCTCCTCACCCGTGAACCCGGCGGCACCCCGCTCGGTGAAGCCCTGCGAAATCTCATTCAACACGACTCCGAGGGACAAGCGATGTGTCCAGAGGCAGAGCTGCTTCTCTTTGCCGCCAGTCGTGCCCAACTTGCCCGCGAGGTCATTCAACCCGCACTTAATGCCGGGAAAATTGTCCTCTGCGACCGCTACCTCGATTCCACCACCGTTTATCAGGGAGTGGCCCGCGCCCTTGACCCGGCACAGGTCGCCGCCATCAATCAGTTTGCCGCCGGAACAGTGCGGCCTCACTACACCCTCCTCCTTGACCTCGACCCCGAGACCGGACTTCAACGCGTGAATACCCGCAGCAAGGGCGCACTCGATCGCATGGAGCGCGAACCCCTGGAATTTTTCCGCGCAGTCCGCCAAGGCTATCTCGACCTAGCCGCTAATGAACCCGAGCGCATACGCGTATTCGACGCCAGCCTCGACCCCGAAACCCTCAGCCAGCAAATTTGTGATGCCCTTGAGCGAATCCTTACCTGAAGCCCTCCGCGAATGCCGGGCCGTGCAGGTACTCGACCGTTCCATCCACCAGGAACGACTCGGGCACGGCATCCTCCTGCACAGTAGCAATCTCGAGGCCGTCGAACCCATCGCACGCGCCATCGCGGCAGAACTCCTCAATACCGAAAAAGATCCCTTCCTGCATCCCGATTGTTTCACCCTCCGTCCTAGCGGAAAGGCTCGCATGATCAAAATTGGTTCTGAAAGTGAGCGCACTCAAGGTGAATGGCCGCAGAACTCCATGCGCCGCCTGGTGATTGATATTCAAACATCCGCCAATCAGGGAGGCCGCAAAGTCGGCATTATTTTTGAGGCCGACCGCATGAACCGACAATCCGCCAATGCCTTCCTGAAAACCCTTGAGGAACCGCCCGCCGGAACGACCCTTTTTCTACTGACGACCCGACCCTACGATCTCCTTGATACGATTCGTAGTCGTTGCCTGAACTTCCGCGTCCCCGACCTTGAGGGTGCCATCCAGACCCCGGAGTGGCAGAACTGGTCTCAAGCATACCGTGAATGGTTGTCCCTCATCCTGAAAGGGCCGACCAAAAAATCGGTACCCCATATTGTTTTAGGTGCTTCGGGCTTGAATGCCCGTTGCCAGCAACTCCTCCAGGAACTCACCCAAGCGGCTTGGAAACAACAAAAAGAGTCCCTCCCTGAAAACATCACCAGTAGCGAAAAAGATGCCCTGGAAGTGGGGATCAGTCGGGGCTTCCGCACTCAACTCCTCGCCGAAATTGAACGCCTTACCCTCGACTACGCCCGTGAAATCGAAACCCTGAATCCCGGTCGCCTTCCCGCCAACGCCCTGCATCGCGTCATCGCTGCACTCGAACACTGCGCCGGTCTCTTGGAAATCAATTTTAATCAGGCCGCCGCCCTCGAGCTCTTTTTCCTTAAATCCCTTCGCATCTGGTCCAGCGTACGCTGAACCGACCCCACCCCAAATCAACCTTACCATGTGTGGCCGATTCACCCTTCACATCAGCAAAGCCAAACTCGCTGAAGCCATCGCGGCTGAAATTCCCCAAGACTTTGAATACGAGCCGGACTACAACATCTCTCCGGGGCGGGAAGTCCTCGCCCTACGCGAAGAAAGCCTCACTCCCATGCATTGGGGCCTGCGCACTCCGCAGAATTTTCATGTAAATGCCCGCATGGAAACTGCCGACAGTACCCCTCGTTTTCGCGAGAGCTGGGACGCCCAACGCTGCCTCATCCCCGCTAACGGATTCTACGAATGGCTCAATGACGGCGTTCGCAAACAACCGCATTACATCGCCCCCGAAGACGGCTCTCTCCTGTATTTCGGCGGCCTCTGGTTTCCTTCCAAACGTGAAGGTTTTGCCGCCTATTGCGTGATTCTCACCACCGCCGCACAGGAATCGATTCAGGCAATTCACCACCGCATGCCGGTCTGTATTCCCCCGGTCGCACATCAAGCCTGGCTCGATAATAAACTCGAAAAAACAGAAGCCAAAAAATTCACGCTTCAAACTGCGCTTGCCGCACACGGTGTCAGCAGTCGCGTCAATGGTTCTCAGCATCACGACTCCAGCCTGATTCGCCCCACCACTCCTCAGGGCGATGATCAAATGCAGTTTTTCTAAGCCGGGCCCTTTAGGATTTGCGATAGACCCGCACCTGTTCCCGACCCACCGGACGGCAGGGATAGGTTGCCTGAGGGATGTATGAATCGAGCAAATCAAACCCCTCTGCAAAGAGACCGTCGATTTCCGGTGCTGTTATTGGATGCGGTGGGCCACTCCCGTCATAATCATTGACGACGCAGAAAAAGACCGCCCAGTAGTGTCCGCCGGGTTTAAGCGCTTGGCACAAACTGTCCACGTAGGCCTCCCGCTCGGCAGGTTTAAGGGCGCATAGGCAAGTGTGCTCCACTACCCAATCATAATACCCAGCTTCCACTTGCTCCAAATCCAAAAAATCACCCTCCATCCATCGCGCTTTGACTTGTGGTAAATTTTTGCGGGCCATTTCCAATGCGCGGGGTGCGATATCCATTCCGGTGACTTCCGCTCCGCCCTGTGCTAAGATTGCTACGTCATGACCCGTGCCGCACCCGGGAACCAAAACCCGCCCATCCATGCGCTGCCTTTCCAGATATTCCAACAATGGCGGCGAAGCCGAGCCTTTGTCCCAAGGGGTGTTTCCTGCTACATATGCATGCTCCCAATCCTTTAACATTCCTTCTATGTAATCCGGCAGACGAAAAAGGCAATACCGGCAATCTCTTTTCAGAATCCCGCTTGTGCTCTTCCCCTTATGCAACCAATCTCCCGCTTTGAATTATGGAAATGACTGCACTCATCTTCACTGCCATCCTGCCGATCTTTCTCACCATTGCACTCGGCTTCCTCGCCCGTCGACTGGGCTGGATTCAAAAATCCGCAGACTCAAGCCTGATGGCATTCATGCTGAATCTCCTCTTTCCCGCCCTTTTCTTTTCCCTGATCCTTGAAAACCCCGCCCTTCGCCAAGCAGAAAACCTCCTCCTCCCGCCCTTGCTGGGATTTTCCACCGTGGCAGTCGGTATGGGTCTCGCCCTTTTCCTCGCCCGCCGTTTCCAATGGGGTGATTCCCGCGAACGACGAACCTTCTCGCTTGCGACCGGTATGTATAACTATGGCTATTTGCCCATTCCCATCATGGCGGCTCTCTTCGGACGCGAAACAAGCGGGGTGCTCATCGTTTATAACCTCGGGGTTGAAATCGCAATGTGGGTGCTGGGGGTCGGTTTCATTCTTTCCGCGCATGACCCCAAACCACTCTGGCGACGGGTTTTAAACGGCCCGGTAATCGCCATCCTAATAGCGGTTCCCATTAATGCCCTCGGCTGGAGCGCTCACCTGCCGGAATTCTGCTTCGGCGCTTTTGATATGCTGGGAGCTTGCGCCATTCCCATCGCCCTCATTCTGATCGGAGTAACCTTTGCCGACCTCTTCAAAGAACTCAGCTTTCGCGAACACCGTGGCTTTCTCGCGGGTGGGCTTAGCCTGCGCATCCTCGTCCTGCCACTGGCCTTCATTGCCCTCGCACTGTTGCTCCCGGCCTCCACAGAACTACAGCGTGTTTTAGTCGTACAAGCGGCCATGCCCTGCGCAGTCTTCCCCATCGTCTTGGCACGTCATTACGGGGGCGCTCCGATTATCGCACTCAAGCTGGCACTCATCACTACTTGCCTGAGTTTCCTAACCATTCCGCTTTGGATTGGCTTGGGGCTTCATTGGATTGCCGACTAACGCGACTGCAGACGGATTTTATTGAGGCGGTTCTTTCGGCAAAGATCCATCACCTCGGTCACATATTTCAAAGGGGCGTCTTCGTCTGCCATTAAAAGCACCGGGATTTCAGGAGTGACCTCGCCCGCTAACCGCAGGGCGGCTTCAAGCGCCTCCGCCTCTAGGCGTTGATCATTTAAAAAGAAAGCTCCCTCCGCATCCACTGCCAGCACGACCTGTTCATCGATCCTGTTATTACCGGCGGTCTCAATCTCGGGCGCGGTGATATTCAGTGCGGTCACCTGACGAAACTGCATGGTCACCAAAAAGAAAAAGAGCAGAACCGTGAGGACATCCACCAAAGGCACGATGTTAATCGCGGGGCGTTGGCGGCGGCGGTGCAGCAGGCTCATGGGAAAAGGGACAAAAATTTAAGCGCGGGGCTTACTTTCAATGAGCGCCTGTACCGCCATCTCGATACGTGCGGCAAGGGCTTCAACCCGGCGCAAAAGATAAGCGTGTGCCACCAGTGCGGGAATCGCAATAGACAGACCGAGAATGGTGGTATTCAGCGCAAGGGCGATCCCCTTAATGAACGCCGCCGGTTCCGGCAGACCGGTGTCGGCTGAGAAGCCACTGAAAACCTGAGTAAGACCGGTAACCGTACCCAGTAAGCCCAAAAGCGGGGCCACTCCGATGACAACTTCCAATAAAAAGATACCCCGCTCCATGCGACTCCCCTCCAAACGCGCAAAGGCATTCAACGCCTCCGCATCAGGATTACGTTCTGACTGAAAAGCGATAATGCGGCCTGCAACCGAACGCGAATCCCCCTGCAGATTTTCCGTATCATGCGTCAGGAATGCCTCGACCAAGTGGCGCGGCATGACCCGCGATTTGCGCAAGGACAACAGTCGTTCAATCGTTATAGCAACCGCCACAACCGAACACAGCGCAAGCGGGTAGAGGAAAATTCCGGCGTTGGTTAATAGATCCATAATAAAAGCTGCGACTCACTACCAAGAAGGCAAAAACCCGCCTGCTAACTTGGAGTGGTAAAAGATGTAATAGTTCCTAGCCGCGCTGCATGTAAGGCAGCGCACCCGCTACAGAATCAACGGAATCCGTTCCCTCCAACAGTTCATTCAGGGGATCGTAGTTGCCGCTCATCAAACTCTGGCGGGCATTCGCTTTGATCGCACATTCGATACGGCTTTCACCATAACGAATTTCCCCGGCATCGATATCAATCGTCAGTTCCAATCCGGGATCGGCTTCGATTGCTGCAGCGAGAGTCTCGCGCTCGGCATCGCCCGCAGTCACGCAAACAATCCCGAGGTTGGTAGAGTTCCCAAAAAAGATCTCGGCGAAACTGCCTGCGATAACGGCATTGAAACCCGCTCGTTGAATCGCCTGCGGAGCGTGCTCCCGCGAACTGCCGCAACCAAAATTGTTTCCGCTCAAAATAATACCCGCCCCGGCAAAACGCGGATCGTTCAAATTGTGAGCTTTCTCGGCGCCCGATTCATCCTTACGCACGTCCCGGAAGAGATATTCTCCCAGTCCGTCAAAGGTGATGCACTTCATAAAACGCGCCGGAATGATCCGGTCGGTATCGATATCATCACCCGGCACGAAGACCGCGCGGGAAGTTACACTGTTTATTGGTTCACTTGGCATGGAAATTTCCTCCGTATTAAAATGACTAGGCTACCTTCACCTCAAAGACTTCGCGGGCGTCTGCCACCTCACCCCGCACTGCGGCCGCAGCCACCATGAGCGGACTCATCAGCATGGTGCGACCGGTTGGCGAACCCTGGCGACCCTTGAAATTGCGATTCGAAGAACTGGCACACAATTGATTGCCCACCAGTTTGTCGGGATTCATCGCGAGACACATGGAGCAACCCGCGCCGCGCCATTCAAACCCGGCGTCCTTGAAAATTTTATCCAAGCCCAGTTGTTCCGCAATCTGCGCCACAACCTGAGAGCCGGGAACCACTATTCCCTGTACGCCCTCGGCAACTTGATGTCCTTTCAAATGATTTGCCACCTCTTGCAGATCGCTCAGGCGTCCGTTGGTGCAAGATCCGATAAAGGCAACATCAATACGCTTCCCCTTCACCGGAGTTCCACCCTCAAATTCCATGTATTCCAAAGCTTCACGAGTCGACTCGCGCTCGGACTCGGTCGCACCACCTTCGATGGTGGGAATGCACTCATCGATACCAACCCCCTGTCCCGGCGTGATACCCCAGGTCACCGTTGGTTGAATCTCGGAAGCGTCGATATTCACAACATCGTCATACGAGCAATCCGCATCCGAGGCAAATGCAGTCCACTCCGCGACCGCCTGTTCCCAAGCCGCACCCTGCGGCGAATAGGGACGCCCCTTCAAGTATTCAAAGGTGGTGGCATCGGGATTCACGTAACCGACTCGCGCGCCGCCCTCAATTGACATATTGCAGACCGTCATGCGTTCTTCCATGCTCATAGCGTCAAAGGTCGAACCGCCATCCTCATAGGCGAAGCCGGTACCGCCCTGCGTACCGAGCATGCGGATAATATGAAGGATTACATCCTTTGCAAAAACTCCCGGACGCAAGGGACCGTCCACGTTGATGCGACGCACCTTCAGTTCACCCAGCGCAATGGTCTGGGTCGCCAAAACATCGCGCACCTGACTGGTTCCGA
>JAACDB010000056.1 GCA_009937095.1 Verrucomicrobiota bacterium | reverse complement strand
GGACGGGCAACGAAGTTTGCGTCATTTCCTGCGGATCGTTCCAAGATCCGGTTCGGTGCTCATGAATGGGGACGACGCAAATCTTGGGGCCTTGTTGCCGGTGGATTGGGCACGGGTGATTCGAGTAGGAACCGGTGCGCAAAACGAGCTGCGTTTGGTGGGCTTTGAGGATGGGCCGGAGGGTTCCCTTTTTGAGTTGCATTGGAGGGGCAAGCTTTGGGCAAGCGTGTATTGGGGTCTCCATGGATTATTCAATGCCCGCAATGCTGCCATGGCAGCCCTGTCGGCGGCTCTGGCTCAGGGTTTTGAGGATCCCACCGTAATGGATTTAACATCGCTGGCGGATTTCAGTGGGGTGCAACGGCGGCAGGACATACTGTTAGAGCGTGATACGCTGACTGTTCTTGAGGATTTTGCGCATCATCCAACTGCGGTGGCAGGAGCGATTGAAGCCTTACGCGCCGCTTACCCTGAGCGGGAACTGGTGGTTTGTTTTGAGCCGCGCAGTAATACCGCCACGCGGGCACTATTTCGTGACGCTTTCACAGAAGCCCTTGCGGGCGCGGACTCGGTTCACCTCGGTGCAGTCCATCGGGCAGAGCAAATACCTGATGCGGATCGACTCGATACCGAGCGCATGGCGGCAGATTTAAATAAGAAAGGCATCGCAGCGCAGGCTTACCTGGAAAACACCGTACTGCTGGAGGCCTTGCGTTTGCAACTGAGTCAGCCCAATCGCGCAAACACGGTGGTGGTCTTTTTTACGAACGGAGCCTTTGATGGAGTGCAGCACGCGCTTGCAGGTGCGTTTGCCTCTGGTCTCGAAGCGTGATTCCTCTCCGGTAATCACCAACTCTCATGAGGTGAAAAAAAACGCCGCCGCTCGAGTGGAGCAGCGGCGCTGAAAGTCTGACTGGAAAAATCGGTCTCTTTTGTGTTTAAACAAGTTTTGCTTTGAGGTCGTCTTTTTCGACCAGTCCCACGATATTTTCTGCGACTTGTCCGTCCTTGAAGAGGAGGATGGTGGGGATGGCACGAATCTCGAATTTTCCGGCGATGTCGCTATTGTTGTCTACGTTAACCTTATAGATTTTAACGGTATCACCCAGTTCTTCAGCGAGTTCATCAAGGATGGGTGCAATGGCTTTGCAGGGGCCACACCAAGGAGCCCAGAAATCGACGACAACCGGGACCGAGGCATCGCTTACGGCAGAATCCAAGTTAGAGCTATCGAGTTCGGTAATTTTATCGGACATAAGTATTTTGTGATGGGTTAGATGTGAAGTATGGCATCCTGGAGGAGCAAAATAGTAAAAGTGATGGCGATGGCCGCGCAAAATGCGTCGAAGATAAAAGTAGGGGTGATGGGTTCCGGTTTGTGTTCAGGCTTCGACATGAGGCTAACTTAGATGCGGTTGGGCGGGTGTCAAGCGGGTCAATTTTCCTTATCCGCTTCGGGGTCGTTGTTGCTGAGGGTGTCGAGGAGTTCTTCCTTTTCTACGGTCTCAAGGCTCTTGCCCTTTCGGTCAAGGGTTTCAATGGTTTTGATGACGGTTTCGGTCATACGGCTATGGGTTGCTTCGGAGCCTCCCACAATTGAAAACTGTTTGGCACGGGTGATGCGCTTGTGTCCGTCATCATGGTCGAGACCTAGGCCCACGAGGTGAGCACGCGCTTTTGCTGAGTGATCCTTTTTATTCATTCCAAATAACAGCGTATCGCAGAAAGCTTAGATATCAAGTTTCCTCGCGGGCGCAACGGATGTCGGCAAAGGCTTGATCCTGAAGCAGTTGGAGTTGTCCGAGACGGGTGAGCTCGAGCACCGCTAAGAAAGTCGCCACAATGGTGTTGAGGCTCGTGCTTGCTTCGAAGAGTTCCGAAAAGAGAAAATCCTTTTGGGACTGAAGGTATGCTAGGACATATTCCATGCGGTCGGCGACAGTCACCTGTTCAGCGTGGATTTCGCCTTCGGTGATGCGTTCGGCGAGGCGGCGCAAGACAAGATTAAAGGTATTCCAGAGCTCGATACGGTCGACCGCCTGGAGGGGTCGTTCGATTGCCTCGATGGCATCGCGGGGGCCGATGCGAGGTATCTTTT